>JAMCRC010000018.1 GCA_023380415.1 Patescibacteria group bacterium
GGATTAAGAGAAAAAGTAATTGAAAGGGCACTGACAGCCGAACTGATAATCCACGGGTTAAAGGTAGAAAATCAAAAAAGAATAGAGATAACGTACAGGGATAAGAAGATAGGTTACTACGTGCCCTTTCAATTACTTTTTCTCTTAATCCTCCGCCAAGAGCGTTATACACCGTAAAAAACGACCCGCGTATGGCGTAGGACTCTTTTTCGTATAAAAAGCCGTCCACTTTCCTCCCCATCGTTTTTATTATACAATGCAAGCTATCGGTATTATCCGTATAGGTATCAGCAATCATCAGCGTTAAGTCTCATTATATGAAGCTAGACTATTTCAAGATATCCCGTTTTTTCCTCTACCTCATCCCTTTCGCCGTCGTTATCGTCACTAATAACACCCTCTTCCCGTTCATTGTGGGGAAGTACGCCCTCTTCCGCGGGGTTGTCGATCTCGCCCTTATCGCTTTCCTTTTGGGGCTGCTGCTTTCGCCCGACGCGGCCGAGTACGAAAAACGCCTCAAAAAGGTGTTCTTTTCTCCCATCGGCATCGCCGTCGGCTTGTTCGCCTTGGCCTTTTTTCTGGCCTGCGTCTTCGGCGTCAACTTCAGCTGGTCCTTCTGGTCCAACTTCGAGAGGGGGGAAGGCGGATTGCAGATATTGAACCTGTACGTCTTTTTCCTGCTTTTGGGGTCGCTTTTCCGCAACGAGGACGACTGGGCCAAATTCCTGACCTTTATGGTCTCTGGTGCGGTCTTAATGGTGGCCTACGGCTATGCGGCGAGTTTGGCCTGGCCGGGATTCGCCGGCTCTAAGTTCACCGATTCGGGGTATCGTTTCGAGGGCTCGGTCGGAAATGCCGCCTACGCGGCCGCCTATATCATTTTCGCCCTCGGTTACCTCTTCTACCTTTTTATGACGAGATACCGGAAGACGTTCAAGGTAGGCGGATTCATCTTTTTGGGCGCTGTCACCGCCTTTCTTCTTTCCGCCTTCTTCCTGGCCGGTACCCGCGGCGCTTTCATCGGCCTTGTGGGCGGCCTTGTCGCCATGCTCGCTTATGTCGGCTTCAAGCGGCCGGCCTGGCGCAAATGGCTTTTCGGGGCCATCGCCCTTGTCCTCATTTTGGTCGGCATAATTGTGGCTTTCCACAATTCGCCGGTCATCCAGAAGATACCTGGATCGCGCGTTTTCGACATCACCTTCCTGGCCCAGACCTTCGATACCCGTCTCGTGATGTGGCAGATCGCCTGGCACGGATTCTTGCAGCGCCCGCTCTTCGGTTGGGGACCGGAGAACTTCGGCGTCGTTTTTGCCAAGGACTTCAACATCAACTACTTCATCCCGAGTCAGGGTTTCGGGGCCTGGTTCGACCGGGCGCACAGCATCGTCTTCGATGCTCTCTCCGAGACCGGCGCCGTGGGTACCCTCGCTTACCTTGGCATGTTCGCCGCCTTCTTTTGGGTCTTCGGTAAGGCCCAAAAGCGGGACTATGAAGCACCGCATTTGAAGGAGCAGTCCCTCTTCACGCGGGCGGTCCTGCCGGCCCTTATCGTCGCGTACCTCATCCAAGGTATCGTTCTCTTCGATGTGCTTCCCATCTACATCAACTACTTCGCCATCTTCGCGATGGGGGCGTTCCTGTACCAGAAACCGGTCAAAGAAATTTCTAATTAACCTAATTACTCTGATTGTTCTAATGAATTTTTGAATTAATCAATGTCTAAACATTATTTAGGTCAATTAGGTTAATTAGAGTAATTAGATCAATTTTTAAGTATGCTAAAAGCCATCCTTATTCCCATTCTGATAATCGCCTCTTTCCTCGGCCTCATTTTCGGCGCCTATCTGCCCTATATGAAGGCGAACGCCTACATCAATTCGATGGCCGGCATGTCGAGTGTTTCGTCCGTTCAGGGTCTCGAGGCCGACTTTACTCCGGCCCTTCAAATGTATTCGCCGATCGGCCAAAGGGAGACGGTAAAATTCACGCTCAACACATTCGGGAGCATCGCGACCGAAAAGGGAATGAGCGAGCAGGTCGTTCGGGCCCTCATCGATTACATCGAGCCCTATATTAACCAAAAGACGGACTATATCTTCCCCCTCATCAGCATGGGCGGCCTTTACTTCACTTTGTACGCCAATTACAGCCATGCCGAACCGGACTATCAAAAAGCCCTGGCTTATTTCAAGGACGCCTACGGCCTCGGTCCCAAGCTCCCGCCGGTCCTTTACTCGCTCTTTCAGCTCTATACGGCGAGCGGTGACCTTAAGGATGCGGTGGATGTTGCCAGGCAGATAAATACTTATTGGCCGAGCGACCAGCAAATCGCCGGATTCCTCAAGCAATACACCTCTTCGACCGCCACTTCCACGGCGCGATAAAGAAACGATGATTAATCTGATTAAGTCCCCGTTTTTCAGGGAGAAAGAGACCAAAGTGGCTCTAGCGGACTTTGTCAGAACGGCCGACCGGTTGAGTATGGATCGTGAGTGCATCAGATTTGAAGAAGGATTTGCGGAAAAACAAGGAAGGAGGCACGCTGTTTTTGTAAACAGCGGTAGCAGCGCGAACCTGATTCTCCTGCAGGCACTATTGAACATTGGCCGGCTGAAGAAAGGTGATCGAGTTGGTTTTTCGGCGCTCACCTGGGCGACGAATGTTATGCCAATTATTGAGCTGGGTCTGGAGCCGGTCCCGATTGATTGTGAATTAGACACCCTGAACGTTTCACCCACGACGTTACAGGATCACATCAAAGATTTAGATGCGCTATTTCTCACTAATGTCTTGGGCTTTGCCGACGAGATAGACGAACTAAGAGAGCTTTGCGGCCAGCACGACATTCTTTTATTGGAAGATAACTGCGAAGGTCTTGGGTCGAAAGTGAAAGGTGTGCATTTGGGTAATTTCGGTTTAGCCTCAACGTTCTCATTCTTCATTGGGCATCATCTTTCCACCATTGAAGGAGGTATGGTTTGCACCGATGACGATAAGGTCTGGCGAATGCTTCTGATGGTGCGGGCGCACGGGTGGGATAGGAATTTACAGCGTAGAGACCAAGACGGATTGAGAAAGGAGTTCGGAGTTACACCATTCTTCGGGAAGATATAGTCCGTCTATCTAGGCTATAATGTTAGGCCGACAGAGATTAATGGTTTTCTAGGAAACAGCCAACTAAGTTACTGGGACGAAATCGTGCGCCGGCGCGCGGATAATTTTGAATATTTCCATAACATCATTAATAGCCATCCCGACATCCTACCGCTCCGTTTGGACCATATGAACCCCATCTCCAATTTTGCAGTACCGGTCGTATTCACGTCCAAAGACAAATTCGATCTTTACAAGAAAAAGTTCGAAGATGGTAACGTGGAGATAAGGCCGATAATCGCTGGCAATATTACAGAACAACCTTTCTTCGAGAAGTATCAACCCGTCAACTATCGGTTGACGAACGCTAGCTTCGTGCACGAAAATGGATTTTATTTCGGTAATAATCCAGATATGACAGAAGAGGACATCAAGACGCTTGGAGGCCTTTTGGAAAATCATGGAAAATAACAAAAAGAAGGTCGCACTCATTACCGGTATCACCGGCCAGGATGGTTCGTATCTCGCTGAGCTGCTTTTGAACAAGGGGTACGAAGTGCACGGTATAGTCAGACGCGCTTCCACTTTCAACACCGAAAGAATTAACAACATCTTCCAAGACCCTCATGAATTGGGACTGCGTTTACTTTTGCATTACGGAGACTTGAACGACGCCACAAACATTATTCATATTATGAGCGATGTCAGGCCGGATGAGATTTATAATCTAGGGGCACAAAGTCACGTGAAAGTTTCTTTTGAGACGCCGGAATACACAGCCAATGTAGGCGCATTGGGTACCCTGCGTATTCTAGAGGCTATGAATATCCTGGGCCTCAAGAGAGCAAGATTTTACCAGGCCTCCACTTCCGAAATGTTCGGAGCTACGCCCCCACCTCAAAACGAATCCTCTCCGTTTTATCCTCGGAGCCCATACGGTGTAGCCAAACTTTACGCTCACTGGATAACGGTCAATTACCGGGAAGCTTATGGCCTTTACGCTGTGAGCGGTATACTTTTTAATCACGAGAGTCCTCGGCGTGGTGGAACTTTTGTGACCAAGAAGGTCACCCGAGCCGCCGCCCGGATCAGTTTAGGACTTCAGGATAAGCTCTATTTAGGGAATCTTGACGCCAAGCGCGATTGGGGCCACGCTAAGGATTTTGTTGAGGCGATGTACTTGATGTTGCAGCAAGAAAAGCCGGTAGATCTCGTTATCGCTACTGGTGAACAGCACTCCGTCCGCGAGTTCTGCGAAAAAGCATTTAAAGAAGCCGGTATTGAAATAGGGTGGGTTGGCAAGGGTTTGGATGAGAAGGGGGTAGACAAAAAGACCGGAAAGATCGTTGTGGAGATAGACCCGCGCTATTTCCGTCCCACCGAAGTCGTCTCTCTTCTTGGCGATTCGTCTCAAGCAAGACAAGTATTGCATTGGGCACCTAAAGTGACATTCGATGCATTGGTCAAAGAAATGATGGCTTACGACTTAGAAGGAGCGCGTAAGGAGAAGTATTTGATGGATAACGGTTTCAATAACGGTCGGGATTAAAAAATATGCATAATAATTCGAAAATATACGTTTCGGGACATACCGGCATGGTCGGCTCGGCGGTGGTGAGCGCGTTACTGCGCCGAGGTTACACCAACCTCATTTTGAGAACACGGGCGGAATTGGATCTATTCAATCAGGCGGCCGTAAAAATGTTTTTCGAAAAGGAGCAACCGGAATACGTAATTTTAGCTGCGGCGCGGGTTGGCGGAATTGCTGAGAATATGGAAGCTCAGGCCGACCTCCTTTTCGAAAATTTGGAAATCCAGAACAATGTCATTTGGAATGCCCACCTGAGTGGTGTGAAGAAACTACTCTTTTTAGGGAGCTCTTGTATCTATCCGTGCGAGTGCCCCCAACCAATGAAAGAGGATTATCTTTTGGGCGGCAAGCCCGAACCGACCAATGAAGGATATGCAATTGCGAAGATCGCCGGGTTGAAATTATGCGAGAAGATTTATGAGCAGTACAGCGAAGACTTCATTACCTGTGTGCCGACCAATCTTTATGGCGAGCGGGATAATTTCGATCCTCGATCTGGCCATGTGATACCGGCATTGATGCAAAGGATTCACTGGGCTAAACAGAACAATGATCCGACGGTCTCTGTTTGGGGCAGCGGTAAGACCAGGCGAGAGTTCCTTGATGTGGACGATCTAGCCGATGCGCTGCTGCTGCTAATGGACAAATACGACCAGAAATTGCCCATTAACATTGGTACGGGCAAGGACGTGTCAATACGAGAATTGGCAGTCGCTTTAAAAGATACAATCGGCTATGAAGGTGAATTAGTTTTCGACGAAACCAAGCCGGATGGAATGCCACGCAAGCTTTTGGATGTCAGTCGGATCAACGCTCTAGGATGGAGATATTCGACAGAGTTACCGGTCGGCTTGAAAAAGATGTACCGGTGGTATTTGGAGAATCATCAGGATTAAGACCACCATATGGCCAGAGGAACCATCGGCGCGATTGGAAATAATCGGTTTGTGTGGTAGATTTACGTCCAATGATAAGAGGAATATTCAGTAGTGGTTATTTTGCAGCGAAACGGGTCGGCCGATCGATCGAGAAGAAGTTTGCTGATAAGAATATAGTGGCATGGTTCGACAACCCTGACCGCGAACGGCTAAGACTCGACTATGCCCTCGATAAAAATTCCTTGGTTTTAGACGTCGGCGGTTACAAAGGCCAGTGGGCCAGCGATATTTTTGCAATGTACCTGTGCCGAGTCTATGTTTTTGAACCGGTCAAGAAATTCGCCGACGACATTAAAGTTAGATTCAAAAACAATGATCATATAACCACCTTCGCTATTGGATTGGGCGGTAAAACGCGCCAAGACTGCATTCATTTGAGAGATGACGGCTCATCCGTCTTTGGTGCTGGTAGTAGCGAGGAGACGGTGCAGATAACGGATATCGCCCAATTTATGGACGACCAGGTCATTAGGACTGTTGATTTGATGAAAATTAACATTGAAGGCGGTGAATACGAGCTTTTAGAACGCTTAATTGAGACCGGTCTAGTTCAGAGCATTAAGAATCTTCAGGTTCAGTTCCATCGTTTTGTGCCTGATGCAGAGAGTCGGATGACGAATATCCAGCAGAAACTTGGCAAGACCCATCGGCTAACCTACCAATACCGGTTCGTTTGGGAAAATTGGCAATTAAAATAAGCACCCATTCATGGTCATCGCGAAGCTTATCGGCGGGTTGGGGAATCAAATGTTCCAGTACGCCGCCGGCCGCCGCTTAGCACTTCAGAGAAATACTCAACTGAAGTTGGATATCCGGGCGTTCGAGACATATAAGTTGCATCGGTATAGCTTGGATGGATTCAAAATAGCCGCCACGTTTGCGACCGGCGATGATTTTAAAAAAGTCGGCCGCATTTCCACCTCCTCGATGGCGGCGCAGCTTGCTCACAAGCTAAAAATCAACCGGTTCGGCCGGTTGGTTATTGAGCGTTCTTTTGGTTTTGAGCCGGAGATCTTGAATCTGCCAGATGGTGTTTATTTGGATGGTTATTGGCAGTCACCCCTGTATTTTAACGATATCGAAGGCACGCTCCGTCGTGAATTTTCTCTTAAGGAGGCGTTACCGGATTATGGTGGACTATTGGAAAAGATCAGGCAGCCGAATTCCGTTTCCGTGCACGTTCGTCGCGGCGATTACGTTAATGACGCACTAACCAATCAGTTCCACGGCACTTGTTCGCCGGAGTATTATCGGCGAGCTAGCCAAGTTATTGGAGAAAGAGTTTCTCGGCCCCAGTTCTTTGTTTTTTCTGATGATATCGATTGGGTACGAGACAATCTGACAATCGGCGCCTCGACCACATTCATCGATAAAACTTTCGGTCTCTCCAATTACCAAGAACTTATTTTAATGAGTTATTGTCAACACCACATCATCGCCAATAGCTCTTTCAGTTGGTGGGGGGCTTGGTTGGGTGATAGCCCGTCTAAAATAGTTGTAGCACCGAAAAGGTGGTTGAACCTGCCGGTGGAAACTAAAGACCTCTTCCCTGCGGACTGGATAGCGATTTAATGCGATTGATACCACTCGACCGTTGTACGGATGCCCTTTTCAAGGGAGAATTTCGGGAACCAACCTAAGACTTCATTGGCTTTTTTGTGGGCTAAAGCGCTACGTAAAATTTCTCCTTTCCGGAAAGGGGTATAGATTGGTTTTTGGGTAAAACCCCACTCTTGGGCGAGAGTATTAAAAACGGCTCGATCGCTGATTTGGTGTCCAGTTCCGAGATTAACAATGGCATTCCGGCCGCGGGTCAATGCCCGAACATTCGCGTCGACTACATCCTGGACGAAAAGATAGTCTCTGGTTTTTGATCCGTCACCGAAGATTGTGGGTCGCTGATTGCTTTTCATTAAGCCCGAGAAAATGGCCATAATGCCTGCTTCGCCCTTTGGATTTTGTCGTGGCCCGTAAACGTTGGCGTAGCGGAATATTAAGTAGGTGAAGCCGTGCATCCGCGAATAAAATTCGATTTCTTGCTCACCGAACAACTTTGACAGGCCGTAAGGGGAAATGGGGTTTAACGACATGTGTTCTGTAGTAGGTAAATGTGCCGGTTCTCCGTAGACCGTACCCCCGCTTGACGGAAAAATGAATCTTTTGGCATTCACTGCCCCGGTACAAAGCAATAAATTGGCCGTCCCCAGCACGTTCACAGTCATTGTTGGGATTGGGTTACGCAAGGACTTGGCAACCTCGGCAATGGCGGCGTGGTGGTTAACGACGGTAGGTCTCTCTTTTTTGAATATTCTTTCTAGGGCGGGAAGGTCGTTGATATCCGCTTTATAAAAATTGGCCCTTGGGTTAATGTTTTTCCTTGACCCCGTTGAGAGGTTGTCGAGAACAATGACCTTGTGACCTAAAGCAACATAAGCGTCAACGATATGGCTAGCTATAAATCCTGCGCCTCCAGTAACTAGTATTCTTTCTTTTGTTTTCGGCCGAGACATCTTTATAAAAATAACATTATCTTGAAATACAGGTCAAACCAAGGTACCCTCTTGTAAAGATGTGTGGCATTGCTGGTATCGTTCCGCGCCTTGGTGATAGCCAGGATTACGAGGGGCGGTTGAAAAAAATGATGAAGGTTTTGACGCATCGCGGCCCCGACGGTGAGGGCCTTCATCTTTTTCGTAGCTGCGCCTTCGGCCACCTTCGTTTAAGCATCGTCGATTTGAAAACCGGGGAGCAGCCAATGTTCAGCCCAGACGGTCATGTCGGCATAGTTTTTAACGGGGAGGTCTATGGTTATCGGGAAATAAAACAAAAGCTGACGGACTACCAGTTTCGAACGGCTTCCGACACGGAGGTCATTTTAGCTTTGTATGAAAAATACGGCGAAGATTTCCTGAATAATTTGCCAGGAATGTTCTCTTTGGCGATTTGGGATGATCGAAAGCAAAAATTGATTTGCGGTCGCGATCGGTTCGGAGAGAAGCCGTTCTATTATACTTGGGGCCCGAAGGGAGAGTTTATTTTTGGCTCTGAGCTTAAGGCCATTCTGGCTTCTGGGCTGGTCAATCCTGAATTAGATCCGGCGATGGTGGCATTCTTCTTGAAGCACCTTTATGTCCAACCAGACCACACGATTTACCGCAATGTGTTCACCTTGTCGCCTGGTCACCGATTGGTCCTTCACAATGGCGAGGCCAAGATAGATCGCTACTGGTCCATGCCGGCCTCAGATCAATCGATAAGCTTGACCGAGGCGGTCGAGGGATTCCGGCGGTTGCTTACGCAAGCGGTCCGTCGCCAATTTGTCGCCGATGTGCCCGTTGGCGTTTTTCTGAGCGGGGGGCTCGATTCCAGCACTATCGTTGCTGTCGCTCGAGATTATGTCCAGGACCTAAATACGTTTTCTTTCGGCTTCCGCGATAATGGTACAAACGAGATGCACTTTGCCGGTGAGGTTGCGCGTCTCTTTCGAACCAACCATCACCAATTATACGAAGGAGACCACGAGCCGCTAAGTGATTTGCTTTTGAAAATGCAGGAGGTTTACGATGAACCTTCCGCCGATTCGGCTAACGTGCCGACCTATTTGATATCCCGTTTAGCGCGGCAGTACGTCAAGGTGGTCCTGACCGGTGAGGGGGCCGATGAATTGCTCGGCGGTTACGTCGCTTACCGCCCATTCGTGTATGCTAACTCCCTTCCGTTTCCACGGGCCTTAAAAGGGTTTTTCCGGCACGCTGCCGATGATTTGAAGAAGCGTGGCATTGACCGTGACTCCAAGTTGTATCAAGTGATTTTTGGTGGTTTTTATAAAACGAACTTCCAGGATTTGCGCCAGGCACATTTCTTAAGGACCAAGGCCTTCAATGAGATCGAAATGGCCGCCTTAGGGTTGCCAAATATGCCGGAGCTCGATTTTTATAAACCAAGCTGGCCACTTTCAGGGACGATAGAAGATGTGCTGCGAGTAGACTTGGAGAATTTTCTGCCGGGGGATATTAACGTCAAATCTGACCGAGCATCAATGGCACATGGTTTAGAATTGCGGCTTCCTTTTCTGGACATGGATCTGGCCTCTTTTTGTTTGTCTCTGCCGAGTCGTTTTAAAGTCGACCGCCACACCGACAAAATGATCCTGCGGCGGTCATTTGAAAACAAATGGCCGCCGGCTCTCCGGCAAAGGCCCAAACACGGTTTTGTCGCCCCCATTAAAAGGTGGCTCATGACCGACACTTCCGTTCGATCCTTGGTAGATGCCTATCTCAATGATCCCAATAAACGCCTTTTTAACTTGATACCATTTTCGGCCGTCCGACCGATGATTCGGGCCAAT
Source organism: Patescibacteria group bacterium (assembly GCA_023380415.1). Taxonomy (GTDB): domain Bacteria; phylum Patescibacteriota; class Minisyncoccia; order UBA6257; family GWB1-50-10; genus JAMCRC01. The sequence goes on from JAMCRC010000018.1 coordinate 9,971, forward strand.
GATTATCGTACCTGGGCGCTCCTCGAGCTTTCTCTGTGGTTGGAAAGCCGCCCCGTCTATAATTAAGCCAAGCATGCTAGTTTCCGTCTGCGTACCGAGTTATAACCGACCGACAGAATTACGTCGTCTTTTGGAATCGATCGACCCGGCCGATGAGAGTGCGGTGGAGGTGGTGGTTTGTGAGGATAACAGTCCGCGGCGGCAGGCCATAAAAGAGGTGGTTATGGGTTTTGCTCAAAAAACGCGACTGGTCGTCCGTTACATAGAGAATCGAGAGAATCTTGGTTTCGATCGCAACCTAAAAGAATTGGTCCGTCAGGCGTGTGGCCAATGGGTATTGTTTATGGGGGATGATGACGTTTTCGTGCCCGGAGCATTGGATAAGCTGATCGGTTTTCTAAATATCCACCCAGATTTAGGTTATGTTCTGCGCTCTTACTTGGCAGTGCATCGAAGTGGTCGGATTGAGAAGTTTCGTTATTACGATGGAAATCGTTTCTTTGGTCCGGGGTCGGCCGCTTATTTGGAGCTTTTCCGGAAAAGCGTGTTCATTTCCGGGTTCACTATTAAACGTGAGATGGCTTTGCCTTACCTTGTCGACGATTTTGACGGTACTCTGATCTTTCAGCTTTATTTGATGGCAGAAGTGGTTATGCATTGCCAGTCGGCTTATTTCGACGAGCCCTTAACACAACAGTACGAAAAAGAATTGGCTCCTAGTTTTGGCTCCGCTGCCTCCGAACGTGCTCTCTATACTCCCGGCTCTGTTACAGTGGCGAATTCTTTGAATTTCTTGAAGGGTTTTTTCAAGATTACTGGCTATCTCGATAAGAAATATGGCCTGAGCTCCACGGCTACCATCACGAAAGACATGTCCAAGTACGCTTACCCTATTCTGGCAATCCAGCGGAAGAGAGGGCCGGTTGTTTTTGGCAGATATATCCGAGAGCTGAATCGTTTAGGTCTCAATTGTACAGTGTATTATTATATTTACAGCGCGGCCCTAATGATCTTCGGTGAGCGTATTTGCAATGAGGTTATTCGCGTCGTCAAGAGCATCTTAAGGAAAACTCCGAAATTATGATACCGCCAAATGAAAGCAAAATTATGCGCCTTTTCCGTAGATTAGGATTGAGGTCTGTAGCTTGGTCGCTCCGTCGTCTTCATTGCCCCGTTCCCAAGCGAGCATTGGTTCTCGAAGTTGGCGGTGGCGGTAACCCGTATCCGAGGGCGAATGTACTATGCGATGCCTATGAAGAAACCCTAGAACGTCATTTTGCTCCTTTGGTGCATGACCGACCGACGGTTTTGGGGTTCGCAGAAAGACTGCCATTCAGGGATAACGCCTTTGATTTTGTCATTGCCGCCCACGTCTTGGAACATTCTCGTGACCCGGAAAGATTCTTAGCAGAACTCCAAAGAGTCGCTGGTGCCGGCTATATCGAGACGCCAAATGCACTTATGGAGAGAATTTGCCCTTACCCCATGCATAGCCTGGAAGTGTCGGTTACGGACGACGTTCTGGAGATCAGGAAAAAATCAGGTCCGGTGCAGGATCGAGAGGTTGCTGAAATGGCTAAACAGAAGATAGCTGACGTCTTGCCAGTCTGGATAAAACAAAACCCTGATAGATTCCACGTTCGGTACTATTGGGCGAGAGATAATGGTGGTATCAAGTATAAAGTGATTAACTCGGAATACGAGTTCGACTGGCCGGCTCCAATAGGTCGTCCGCCGGCGGTAAGAAATAAATCCTTCAGGGATTTGTTGGTTGGTCGGCTACGGCACCTATTCTCCCAAAATTCTAGGAATAAGAAGTTGCGTCTTGAGGCGCTGCTGCTTTGTCCTAGTTGCAAAAAAGGGGGCATTGTCATCAATGGCCGATCGGTTCGTTGCCAACTTTGCGGTCGGGAGTACTATTCAACAGATAAGGGAATAATAGATTTCACAAGATAATATGAAGATTTTGGTAGTTGGCGATTTCCACGCCGCTATGCAGGAAAAAGCCTTGGCTGACGCATTTGAAGCGATCGGGTGCGAGACGACCAGGTTCAAATGGGCACCTTATTTCAAGGACTATCTAGCCAGGCCGAGCCGGGGTTTTTGGGATTGGTGGCCTTGGTTTTATTATCGTGTTCAAAACAAATTCCTTTTTGGTCCAGTTCTAATCAGGATCAATCATGATCTGGTGAATTTTGCGTCCGAAGTTACCCCGGATCTCATTTTCATTTACCACGGAACCCACATTTTTGGCCGGACCGTGTCCGCTCTTAAGCGTCGGACTAAGGCACTTGTTTTTCTTTACAACAATGACGACCCATTTGGACGGCAATATCCGCGATATTTCTGGCGCCATTTTTTGGCTCAAACCTCTTTTGCTGATTATGCCCTTGTCTTTAGAAAGAAGAACGTCGATGACTATAAGGCAAAACTAAATTTTACGAAAACGGCCGTCATGTTACCGGATTATATCGAGGCCTTCAATCACCCAATAGAAATTGTGCCGCCAGGTCCTTATCTTTGTGATGTTTCTTTTGTTGGCCATTATGAGCACGATGACCGAGACGATTACATATTGGAGATTCTGCGTAATAATTTCAATTTCAAACTTTTCGGCCCAAATTGGCCGGATTCGCCATTTTATGATTTTTATCGAAGCCGTTTGGGTGAAATTAGAAATGTTCCGTTTGAAGAATACAATTTGGCCTTGAATAGTACAAAGATCGCCTTGGTATTTCTTTCCAAGTTAAACAGTGACACCTATACACGGCGTTGTTTGGAGATTCCGGCGGCTGGTACGTTTATGCTTAGCACTTACACCGATGATTTGAACCGGATGTTCAAGGAGGGGAAAGAGGCGGAATACTTCCGGACCACAGAAGAAATGGCCGAGAAGATAAAATACTATTTGGCTCACGACGATTTAAGGAGAAAAATCGCTGCCGCTGGGCGTGCACGCTTGCTAAAAGACGGGCATGAAACAAAAGACCGGGCGCGCCAGGTGATTAATCTTTATCGACATTTGCATCAATGAAGATCCTGCATCTCATCCCAAGCTACGTACCGGCTCGCTTGGCCAGCGGCCCGATTAACGCTGTCCACAACTTGAATACTGCGTTGGTCAAAAGAGGCGTCTCGGTGACTGTTTATACGACCGACCTCGACGGCCCGACTCGGCTTAAGGTCCCCTTGAACCAAGAGCGGCTGATCGATGGGGTTCGCGTCGTTTATTTTCCGATCACTTTTCGCTTTTGGCAGTATTCCCGAAATCTTCATCATCGTTTGGCGGCGACGGCTGCCGATTTCGACGCTATCCACATCACCTCGGTCTTTCTTTCGATCTCCACACTCGGTGCCTATTATGCGAAAAAGTTCGGCCGACCATATTTGATCTCTCCTCACGGTAGTTTGATGAAATACCCACTCAGCCAAAGCTCTCTAAAAAAGAGGTTGTATCTGGCTCTAATAGAGTGTCGGAATTTAAAGGGGGCCGTCATCCACCTCTTAGCAAAAAAAGAGCGTCAGGACTTTTTGGATCTGCGTTTGCCTTGCCGGGGCACGGTGGTAGTCCCAAACGGTCTGAATATGTTTGTTTTGAATGCGCTTGACCAGACCACAGCCTTCCGTAAAAGATTCAAAATTCCGGATAATAAAAAGATAATCCTTTTTATCGGCCGCCTGAACAAAATAAAGGGATTGGATACGCTTATTCCAGCCTTCGCCGAAGTTGTCGAAAAAGAACCAGATGCATTTCTCCTGATCGCCGGCTCCGACGATGGCTATAAAAAGCAAGTTGAATCACTCATCGCCCATTATCGATTACAACAGAATGTCTCGTTTGTCGGTTTCTTGCTCGGCGGCGACAAAAAGGCAGCGATGGAGGCAAGTACGGTTTTCGTCCAGCCGTCATATACTGAGTCGGTTAGCATGGCCCTTATCGAAGCCATGGCCGCCGGCTTGCCGGTTGTTGTCACGGATAGTGTTGGTATTTCTTCGGATATCGAAATTGCTGCAGCAGGCCTGGTTGTCCCAAAGGAGAGTCATTTGCTCGCTCAAGCGCTCATTGATATATTGACTGGGAAGCAAAATGGCCGGGAAATGGGCCAAAACGGCCGGCAGCTGGTCTCGGAACAGTTCACGCTCGAGGCAACCGGGCAAGCGATGGAAGCCGCCTATCGGCGCATCATCGATGGTTGATTTTTACCACAATTGTGGTAATATATTACCACATGATATCTTTGCGTTCCGAAATAACCCAAAAAGTCCTGCGCTATTTTTTCACCAATCGGCATAATGGGCCGTATGTCCGCGACCTTGCGCGCACGCTACAGATCGACCCGAGTAACCTAAGCAAGAAGTTACGCGAATTGGAACGTGAGGGAATACTGCAAAGCCGGCAAAACGGCGTCAAAGAATACCGTTTGAACACTAGTTACCCGCTCCTTAAGGACATCGAACGCCTGTTTTCCGCCACCTACGGCTTGCCGGAAATGCTTCGGCAGGCGTTGCGCAAGATACCGGGCATATCGCGGGCTTTTATATTCGGCTCCTACGCTAAGGGGAGCTTTGGCCTGGAAAGCGATGTTGATATTTGTATTATCGGCGGTCACAGTGCCCTGGAGGTGAAAAGGGAGATTTTGCCGCTACAAAAAAACCTGGGACGGGACTTCAATATTTTAGATATCTCTGAAAATGAATTGAGCAGGAAATTGAAACTTAAAGACAGGTTTTTGGAAAATATCATGAGCGGCAAAAAGATAGAATTAATACCGTAATGTTCGAGAAATTCGATTTTTCCAAGGAACAGGTGGAAAGATTTTTCACGGCCGCGGAACGTGATCTGAAAATAGCGCGGGAAGCCAAAGCGCCCGAGGCCATATTCCTTTTTGCGTATAATGCGCTGATCAAGACCGCGATCGCTGTTTGCGCCCGAAAAGGTTTGCGGGTGCGGTCCCAACAAGGGCACCATCGTGAATTGATCGGGAAGCTCGCCGCATATCTCGGCGACGAAGACATCGAAGTGATCGGTAACGAAATGCGCGAAAAACGCAATTGGGATTTTTACGACGGCGGGGTTACCTTATCTGAAAAGGAGACAAGCGAGTATTTGGAGTGGGTAAATAAGGTATTCAAGAAAAGCCGCCGATCATTACTTCAATGAAGAATCAAGAAAAACTCAGTGCCATAATCCTCACGTATAACGAGGAAAAGAATCTGCCTCAATGCCTGGAGAGCATTCGAGGCCTCGCTCACGAGACGATCGTCGTCGATTCGTTTTCGACCGACCGGACGCAGGCAATCGCCAAGGAATTCGGCGCCCGAGTCCACGAACATCCGTTCAAGAACCAGGCCGACCAGTTCAACTGGGCCTTGGACAATTTGGAAATAACGGGGGATTGGATATTGAAGCTCGACGCGGATGAATACGTCACGCCGGAGCTAAGGGGCGAGATCCATGCCTTGCTGAACGCCGACGAAAGGGCCGGTTCGCCGACCGCCGCATTCGACGGCTATTACATCAAGCGCCGCGTTTATTTCATGGGCCGGTGGATCAGGCACGGCGGATACTATCCGATCTGGTTCCTGCGCTTGTGGCGGAAGGGGAAGGGCCGCTCCGAGGTCAAGGAAATGGACGAGCATATCGTGCTGACCGAAGGCAAGGCGGGCCGCTTAAGGTACGATTTCGCGGACGATAATCGCAAGGGTCTTTCGGACTGGACGGCCAAGCACAACAATTACGCCACGCGCGAAGCGTGGGACTACGTAGCCGGCCTCTACGCTTCCGGCGACAAGAAGGCCTTTTATTACCGTTTGCCGCCATTCTGCCGCGCCTTCGCTTACTTCTCTTACCGCTATTTCATCCGCCTGGGATTTTTGGACGGCGCGCCCGGCCTTGCCTGGCACTTTCTTCAGGGTCTTTGGTATAGATTCCTGATAGACGCGAAGATCCGCGAACTCCAAAATGAAAGTTCTCATCGTCACTGATTCTTATCCGCCGGAGTTGCGGTCAGCGGCTCAGCTCATGGCCGATCTAGCCGAAGGCCTGGCGGCGCGGGGCGAGAGCGTGACTGTGGCCACGACCGTCCCCGCCTACAATCTGGCGGCCGGTTTCGATGCCGGCGCGGTCCCGCGCGAAGAGGTGAGGAACGGCGTCAGAATCGCCCGCATTCCCACCCTGCCGCACCACCGTGTGAATTACATCGTGCGCGGCATAAATCAGCTTTTGCTGCCGAGGACGTTCGCCAAATCGGCCAAGCAGACCCTGGCCGGACCATTCGACGTCGTGATCGTCCATAGTCCGCCATTGCCGCTCGCGATATCCGCTTCGAATCTGGCCAGATATTACGGCGCTAAGTTCGTCGCGAACGTGCACGACATCTTTCCTCAGAACGGGATCGATCTGGTGTCTTTTTGGCAAAAGCCGCTGATAAAAATATTTTTCGGCGGTATGGAAAAGAAGGTGTACAAAAGGGCGGATATAATAATCGTCCCTTCCGAAAACCATGCCCGTTATTTGGAAGCGAAGCGCCGCGTTCCGGCGGAAAAGCTGCGCGTCGTGCCGCACTGGATAGACACGGCGCCTTTCGCTAAGGTTCGGAACGGAGATAAAAAGTTCAGGAAGGCCTGGGGGATGGAGAACGACTTCATATTTTTCTTCGGCGGGGTGCTCGGTCCGTCCCAGGGCTTGGACATGGTGATCGAAGCGGCCGCCTCTTTCAAGAATGCGCCGGAAGTGAAGTTCCTCTTCGTCGGGGACGGTACGGCGAAACCGTTCCTCGAAAAGATCGTGGCGGACAAGGGCGTCAGGAACATCATCTTCAAGCCGTTCGTTTCGGCCGAGGAATATCCGGCCTTGGTCAAGGAAATGGACGTTTGTTTCGCGACCCTGACGTCGAAGAATACGACGCCCGCCGTTCCGGCCAAGCTCACGGGGTACATGGCCGCCGGCCGCCCGGTCGTAATGGCGGTCCACAAGGAGAGCGATGCCATCCGGATAGTGAACGAGGCGCGCTGCGGATTTACGGCCATTTCGGACAGCCAAGAAGCGGTGACCGACGCTTTTCGCCGGGCTTATGATGCCAAAGACGCCCTTGCCGGGATGGGCGCGAACGGATCGAAATACCTCCTGGAACATTTCTCGAAAGAAAAGCTCGTCGCCAAGTGGGACGACCTAATAAAGAAGATATGAAGGAGGTCATGGTCGTAATCGGCACCCGGCCCGAAGCCATCAAGCTGGCTCCGGTGGTCTCGACGCTCAAGGCGCGCGGCTTCGATGTTTCGATCGTCGCCACCGCCCAGCATCGCGATCTGCTCGACCAGACCCTGGCCGTTTTCGGCCTGAGGCCGGACTATGACCTCGACATCATGAAACCGGGCCAGACCTTGAACGACGTGGCCGAGGCGGTCATAAACCGCTTGCCGCCGATATTTGCGGAATGGAAACCGGATTGCGTTCTGGTCCAAGGAGACACCACCACGGCCTTTGCCGCGGCCCTGGCGGCCTTTTACGCGGGCATCCGAGTGGGGCACGTGGAAGCCGGATTGCGCACCTATGATAGGACGTCGCCGTTCCCCGAAGAGATAAACCGCCAGTTGATCGGCCGCTTGGCCGATATCCATTTCGCGCCCACCGAGGGGGCCAAAAGCAATCTTTTGAACGAACAGGTTCCGGCCGGGGCCATCCATGTCGTCGGCAATACGGAGATAGACGCCATTTTGCATATCGTCGGAGAATTCGAGGACGCGACCAAGCGGGGGGAGGTGCTCAAAAAACTGGCGGCCGATTACGGCATCGGACTGCAAACCGACAAGAAGATAGTTCTCGTGACCGCCCATCGCCGGGAAAGTTTCAACGGCGGGATAAGGAACATCTGCGAGGCCGTCAAGGAAACGGCCCGAAAGAGGAGCGACGTCGTTTTCATCTACCCGGTCCATCCGAATCCGAACGTTCAAAAGACCGCCCACGAAATACTGGACGGCGTGCCGGGGGTATCTCTATCCCAAGCCATGGACTACGAATCGTTCGCATTCCTGATGTCGCGCTCTTACGTTATCCTCACGGATTCCGGCGGCGTGCAGGAAGCGGCGCCGTCGCTCGGCAAGCCGGTTTTGGTCATGCGCGAGAAGACGGAACGCATGGAAGGCGTCCGCGCGGGAGTGAGCAAATTGGTGGGAACCGATAAGGAGAAGATAATCTCGGCCCTAAGCGAGCTTTTGGACGATCCCGAGGCCTATACCGCAATGACCGGCAAGCAAAACCCTTACGGAGACGGAAAGGCCTCAGCGAGGATCGCCGAGGCCTTAGCCGACTATTTGAAGTAGGTCCAGAACTCTTTCTTGGCCTCTTCGTACCTGTTGCCCCAGCCCTTGAGCTGCTGAAGCTTCTCTTCGAGATCGAGCATCAGTTTCGTGGATATCATCACCGATTCGATGGTATCGCCCGGTTCGTTCTTCGCGATCCGCGCGCCGATCTTGCGGTACATGTCGTGGTAGCTCTGGGTCTTGAAGATGCGCTTTTTCCTTAGGATGCGGTGCTCGTCCTCGGACTGGTAGCGGATGGCGTCCATGATGCGGACGTTCCGGCCGGGCACCTTGAGCTCGACGAAATCGCGCGGTCCGACCCGGGACGTTCCTTTCTCGCTGAAGGTGGTCGTGAAGGTCGCTCCGTTCTCGAGCTCGATCCAAACCTCGACCGCGTGGTCCTGGAGAAGCTTGATATCGAAGTCCTTGGGCTTGCTGAACCCGTTCAGGTGGAGGAAGTGGTCGATCTGGTGGCAGCCGTTAGCGAAAAAAGTGCTCCGCGAGACCGGCCAGTTGTACCAGAAAAGTTCCGGCTGGACGAGCTCGTAGACCACCGAATGGTAGGAGATCTGGTCTCCCGGTTTTACCGCCAGGTCCTCCAAGGCGTAGTCGTTGAATAGGCCGTAACGTTTGTGGAAGCCGATGAAGAGCTTGCGGCCGACCTTCTTAAGGGCCTGTTCCAGCGCGGCAAGTTCCTCGTAATCTCCCGCGACCGGTTTTTCGACGACGACATAGGCGCCCTTTTCGAGCGCATGGAGCGTGATCGGCACGTGAGTGTGATTATAAGAAGCGACGAAATAAACGTCGGCCTTCTCGTCCGGCTTCGGAAGCGGGGAAGTGTCCCAGCGTTCCACCTTTCTCGAAATGGATATTTGCGTCGGGTCGATCTCGTGGACGGTCTTAATGTCCACGAACGGGCTCATGTAGGGAATGATGTTGATCTTGGCGTAATTGCCGAATCCGTAGAGGATGCCCGTCTTCTTGCCTGTGCTCGGCTTGGGTATTTCGCCCTTGGTCTCCGATACCGGTGCCGGGTTTTCCGTGATTATCCGCTCGGCCTTGGACCAGTCCGTGGCCTTGAGGTTCTCTTTGAGTCCGGTCTCGAGCTGAAGGAGCGTTTCGGTCGCCAGCTTCACGCCGGAATAGATGCTCCAGGCCCGGATGGCATGCCAGAAGCGATCGGCGGGATCTTCGGCGCTTGCGGGCAGGTAAAGAGCGGCGCCGGATGGAAGTTCCGGCAATGGGACGTTCGCCGCCGGGAAAACGAGCTCGCCGGGAAGGACGATGCGTTCGGCAAGGGCCGGATGCCAGGGGGCCACGAAGACGACCGTCTCGCCGGTCTTGAACCTGGCTTGTTCCGGCGCTTCGATGATCTTTCCGAAACCGCATCCAAGATACTTATCGTTGCGGCGGTCCTCCCGCAGGCGGGACCAGGTCTTCGTGATCATCCCCCCCGGTCCCACGACCGGGAAATAGTTTATGAGTAACCGCAGGCTTTTCGGCCGGGTATGATAAACGTGTTCCAATTTCTCCAGATCCTTCCAGGCCAAGACCTCGAGGCGGTATTCGCGCTTATTCCGATGATAGTCCAGAAAACCGTCCCGCCAGTTCTTGCCAGTAAGTATTCTCATGGAGGGAATTGTACCCGCTTAAACGGCCCGTATCAAACCCTTGATATCCTGGACCAAATTCTCTTTGAAGGCGTAGAGCAACCCCACGTAGACGCCGGCCGAGACGATGACGTTCAAGATGACGTTCAAATGGGCGGCGTTCAGCGCCCAGCTCAAGGCGCCCATAATGACGGCCGCGGCGGTTATCTTTTTGAGGTAAGGGAATATCTTCACCGGGTTGGTCTTTTTCGTCAGATAGAGCATCGAGGTGATGTAGATGAATTGCACGGCGAGCGTACCGGCCGAAACGCCGTAGATGCCGAAACGCGGGGCGAGGATAAGGTCGAGGACGACGTTCAAGACGGCCGCAACGCTCACGTAGACGGCCGTTTCTTTCTGCTTGTCGTAGGCGAAGAGCAAATTGCCCAATACGGTGCCGATGAAGACGAAGATGAGCGTGGCCATGAGGATCTGCAAAGCGAGCGTGGCCGGGGCGTAAGCGTGGCCGTAGATGAGGTCGATCAGAGGGGCGCTTAAGACGATGCCGCCGACCGTTATCGGCACGGCGACGGCGAGCATGGCGAGCATCGATTTTTCCGTCACGTTGCGCACCCGGTCATGGTCGCCAGCGTGGATCAGCCGCGAGATGGTGGGGAATATGCCGGTCGCCATTATGCTCGGCAGAACGTAGAGCAATTGAACGATCTTTTGGGCGGCGGCATAGTAGCCGATCTCGGTCGCCGTCCGGATCCAGCCCAAGACGACGTAATCGGCGTTCAGCATGAAGACGCCGAACAAGCTCGAGAAGGCGATGGGAAGGGCCGCCTGGATGATCGGTTTCATCAGGAACTTCCTGGTGTTCGCGATAATGTGCCGGAACTCATGGCGTAAGATGTAGATGGCGAGCAGAGTGCCCAGGACGGAGCTGCCGACGTAGGCGTACATGAATATCTGCGGGGCGCTCGAAATGGAGAGCGCGATGAAGCCGAGGGCCATGATGGAGAGGTTCGTGGTCGAAACGACCGCGGCTTCGGTCTGCATCTTCTCTTCCGAGCGGAAGTAGGAGACGGTGTAGTTCTGGATGCCATCCGAGATGGTAAGGACGGCGACGAAGGGCAGAAGGATGTCGGCGGCGGCCACGTTCGAGAAATGCGGAGCGAGGAACCAAACGGCGCCGCCCGCCAAAAGCAGGAGGCCGAACTTCATCCAGAAAGCGGTCGCAAAATATTCCGAGCGTTTTTCTGGTTTCTTGGCCGCTTCGCGGGTGACGATCTGAGTGACGCCGATGTCCGCGAAGGCGGTGAAAAAGCCGGCGAGACCGAGGGCGTAGGAAAAGACGCCGTAGCCGTCGGCTCCCATGGCCCGGGCGGCGTAGATAAGGATGACGGCCCGGAAGATGCGGGTCACGATCTGGGCGAAGGAGAGCCAGAAAAAGTTCTTGACGACGGTTTGTTTTACGCCCCGGTTCTGGAGCAAGAGCGATTTAAATCGTTGGAACATTTTTGATCAGCTATGGGCGATGAAGATATAGCGGATGGTCTTGATCGTCACGAGAAGGTCAACGAAGAACGAACGGTTCTTCACGTAGTAGATATCGTACTTCAGTTTTTCGTAGGCCTCTTCGAGCGAGGCGCTCGGCCGATAGTTCACCTGTGCCCACCCGGTGAGGCCCGGACGGACTATGTGCCGCATTTCGTAGTAGGGGAAGGCGGCGTATTTTTTCGCCAACTCCTCCCGTTCCGGCCGCGGGCCTATGAACGAGATGTCGTTCTTCAAAATGTTCCAAAGCTGGGGGATCTCGTCTAGGTGGGTAAAGCGGAGGAAACGGCCGACGGGGGTGATGCGGGGATCGTTCTTTTCGGTCCAGGCCGGCGTACCGTCCTCGCCTCCTTTCCAGGTGCGCATCGTCCGGAACTTGTAGAGCTTGAAAACGCGGCCGTTCGCTCCGAACCGCTTTTGGGAGAAAATTATTGGTCCGCGGGAAGTGAGACCGACGAGGATGGCCGAGATGACGGCGAAAGGAATGCAGATGAGGCCGGAGAGGAACGCGACGACGATATCGAAGGCCCTTTTAACGACGTCGTAGAAAGGCCGGCGCATTTCCAGGTTCTTGACGAACCAATCCTCCGCGATCTCCTCGAGCGGCACTTTTTCGAAGACGGTTTCGTAGAAGTCGGCGAATTCCATGGCGTTGACCTTGAGCGGCAGGAGCCGGTAGATCAGCTTGGCGATCTCGGGGTCCTTAAGGAGCTTGGCTTGGACGGCCACCAGATTCACGCTGTCGCGTTCCACCTCTTCGACGAGATCGTGGGCGCTCTTGCCGTCGAGCGCCTTGAAATGGGCGGCGATGCGGTAACCGGACTGGGGATTTTTTTCGAGATAGTCGGCGGTCTCCGAAACGGCGGGCGAGTCGCCGATGAGCAGCACGGAGAGCGCGTTTGAAGCCGTGAATTTCGCGACGGTCGAACGCCAGGCATACATCAGAACGAAGACGATACCGGTGAAAATGGCCAGGTTGGTCTTCGGCGTCAGCTCGAAAAATCCGGTGAACAGGTAGAAAGCGCCCATCGAGATGAGGCCGCCGAGAACGACCGCGACGACCACGGCGCGGAGGAGCGTAACCTGGTTCCGGAGGGTCGTCGCCTTATAAAGGTCGGCCAGGTAGAAGAGCAGGAGCCAGACCACGAATATGAGCGAGAAGGGCAGGAAGTGGGCCGGCCAGTTATTTTCGAACCCCGGGTAGCCGTAACGGATGACAAGCGTCAAAAAGAGCGACAGGTAAAGGATGGCGATGTCGCTTAAAAAGAGGAGGATTTTCTTGATCCGCATCGCTACCAATGATAGCCCAGGAGGGCGGCATAAGGAAGCCGGGCGTCCGATTGGCGCCCAGTCCTATTTTTTGTATACTATGACCCATATGGAAGAAACCAAGGAACCGAAAAAGAAGCGGGACTACCTTTTGCCGGTGAGCATCCTGGTGGCGGCGGTCCTCGTCGCGGTCGCCATCGTCTATGCGGCCGGTAAGGGAAGTGCCGGGAACAATCAGTCAGCCAACTCAGGGACGGCGCCTTCCGTGCCGACCATCGATTTTTCGAAGTTCCAACCCGTCACGGCCTCGGACCACATCGTTGGAAGCGTTAACGCGCCGATAAAGATAGTGGAGTTCGCCGATCTCGAGTGCCCCTTCTGCAAGGAGTTCCACCCGGTCCTTGAAAGCATATCGCAACAGTATGCGACGAGCGTGGCCTGGGTCTTCCGCAATTTCCCACTGCCTCAGCTCCACTCCAAAGCGCCGCATGAGGCCCAGGCGGCCGAATGCGCGGCCCACTTGGGCGGAAACTCGGTCTATTGGAAGTATATCGACACGCTCTACAGTATCACCCCCGGCAATAATGGCCTTGATCCGGCCGAATTGCCGAAGATCGCTCAGGAGGTCGGATTGAACGTCGATCAGTTCAATGCCTGCCTCTCGGGCACTTACGGCCAAGACATCGTCCAAGAGCAGTCCCAGGAAGCCGTAGCTATCGGCGCCATCGGCACTCCCTTCATTATGTTCTCGCTCGCAAACCCCCTGCCGTCGAGCGCCCAGAATATCATCAACGCCGTGAACGCCCAATACGCCTACCCGGGCCAACCCCCCGTCTTCTCGGTCTCGCCGGATAAGAAGATGTTCTCGATCGGCGGCGCGATGCCGCAAAGCGTGATGGATCAGCTGATGAACGCCATAGTTCCCGCCGAATCCTAGGGTCCGACTCGCTTGCGGCGCAGGGTTGAACTCTGGCGCCATCGTGTTATACTTCCAGTAAGTTTAGAGTGCTCCGTAAGAAGGCGCGATCGTATCAAAGCCATTTATAAAGAGCCCCTAGATAAAAAGGGACGAATAAGTAATAAAGAAATGGCTTACGATCAGAATCAGGGCGGTTTCCAGCGTCAGATGTACAAAGGGAACTGGACCTGCGCCAAGTGCGGCGCGCCGATCACGGAGCTTCCTTTCGAGCCGGACCAAAACCGCTTGAATCAGCTCTTGTGCCGGAATTGCCACGCCGAAAGAGCTCGCTCTTTCCGCCGCTAGAATCGGCAAACCCCGCCAGTCCATGGACTGGCGGGGTTTTTGTTATAAGCGGCGGTCGGGCCTCCCGATGCCCTGCGTCAATTCTCGCTCAGAAGTCCTTTCGCGTGGAGAGTGTCGTATATATTGAGCGTCGCCTTAACGGCGTCGCCCATCGAAATGTTATTCTGGCGGTACAAGCTGTCGGCCACATCGCCAGCCGCCCAGATTCCTGGTCGGCTCGCGGCTTGGGTCTGGAAGTTTATGGCGACCGCCCCCATCTGATTCAGGTCCACCAGTCCTTTTACCATTTCGCTGTTTGGCAAAAGGCCGACCTCCACGAAGACGCCCTGAACCGGCAGTTTCTTCACCTCGCCGGTCTGAAGGTCCTTGTAGGTCAGTCCTTCGACATTATCCTTGCCGTCGACGGACTGCGTTTCGGCGTTCAAGACGACGTGGACGTTGGGCTTAAGCACTTTTTCCTGGGTCTCCTTGTCGCCTTTGAGCTCGCTCCGGTGATGCAAAAGGTATATCTCTTTTGCATAAGGCAGAAGGTCGCGCACGGCCTCGAGCCCCGAATTTCCGCCGCCCACGACGGCCACGTCCTTACCGCCGAAAAGGGGAGCATCGCAAATGGAACAGTAGACCACGCCCCTGCCCTCCAGTTCTTTTTCGCCAGGAACGCCGAGCTTTTTCCGTCGGCTGCCGGAGACGAGAAGAATAGCTCTGGCCTCGAACTTTTTCCCGTTTTTGGTCGCCACCGAAAAGTGGAACGGTTCTATCTCTTTTATCTCCGCGACAAGGTCGCCATCCACGATCTCGATCCCTTCCTGGGACCGCAGATGCGCTTCCATTTTTTGGGCCAGATCGAATCCGGAGATGGATTTCTCGCCGATCCAGTTCTGGACGTCGGCCGAGACGATCGATTGGCCGCCGAAAGAATCGGTCACAATGACCGTCTTCATTTTTTTTCTGGCCGCATAGACGCCGGCTGCCACCCCGGCCGGTCCGCCCCCCACAATTACCAAATCATACATACCGCCATTTTAAGGCGGCAGAACGTCCGGCGCAAATCAGTATCCCGTTCCGTCCTCGATCTCTTTTTCGTCCTCGTCGCTGCTTTCGCTTTCGCTCCCGCTTTCCACGAGCGGAATACCGCAGGTCGGGCAGTCGCCGGGACCCTCGGAGGTGTATCCGCAATCAGGGCACTGATACATATTTGCGATAGGTTGCGACCTTTCCCTAAGAGTTTTTTGTGTCCGCGAAGTGCCAGAACACGAATATGATGATCAAGGCGCCCACCAGGATGTTGTTCCAGGCGACCAGGTTGAAGGCCGAAAAACCGAGGAGCCACGGCGAAAGAAGGAGCCAGAGGCCCAGAATGAGCAATATCCATTGAGTCCATTTCATATTCCAATTATATCACAGGCCTTTTCTGTTATAATTGAATAAAGATGACAAAAAATCAGACGACAATCGTCATCATCCTCGCCGTTTTGGTTCTGGGTGGCATGATCGTCGGCGTCATTATGCGTCAAAACGGGGGTGTTCCTCTCTTGGGCGGCCAGAACGGCGGATCGGAAGGCCCCGGCGGAGCCGGTTCTTCATCGACCGCTTCTGCGCCTCCGCCGGTCTATACGCCGACGGTTCCCGAAAACGCCACGGCCACCAAGCCCGTGGTGAGCGCTCCGGCCGCGCCGAACGTGACGGAGCAGCTCGGGATATTCAATATGACCGTCTCGGCATCCGGATTCTCGCCTTCGAATATCACGGTGCCGGAAGGGAACCTGGTCCAAATAAAAATAACGGCGACCGGCGGCACTTACGATTTCACCATTCCTTATATGGGTATCTCTTCCGTCATCCCGAAGGGGACGACGCAAACGGTTTCGTTCGGAGCCACGTCGGCCGGGACATTCGCCTTCAGTTGCGACAAAGATTGTCCCCAAAGCGGGAAGATAGGGGGAACGATAGTCGTTCTACCGAAATAGAATACAGAATGGCGAATAGAGAATAGAGGACAAAACGATGGTTGCGACGATCCAAAATTTTACGGATTTAGGCGCTTGGAAAGAGGGGCACAAACTTGTATTGATGACTTACGCTCTCACAAAAAAATTCCCGCAGTATGAAAATTACGGCCTCGCCGATCAGATGCGGCGTTGCGCCGTTTCAATTACTTCGAATATAGCCGAAGGTTTTAGTCGACAATCTTATAAGGAAAAAGTCCAATTCTATTCAATGGCTCAAGGTTCCGTTACCGAATTGCAAAACCAATTAATGGTAGCTAGAGATGTAAAATATATTCATGAGGAGGAATTCGAGGGTGCTGGCGTCCAATCTCTCACGGTTCACAAAATAGTCAGCGGTCTTATAAGAAGTTCTAAATTAAGACTAAACTCATGAAGCGCTACGTCCGCTATTCTCTATTCTTGATTCTCTATTCTGTCATGATTTTTGCTGCGCCAAAAATCATGGCTTTCACCGGCCCGACCTGCACCGCGCCGTCGAGCTGCTCCATTTTGACGGCGAGCGGGACGAATTTGGGCGTAAATAATGTCGCTCCAGGCAGCCCACTCACGATACAGGGATCGACTAATTTTGGCGTTGCGGAAATAATTGGTAATGGCACTAATACAGAGGCAAGTTTGGGATTTCGGCCGTCTAATGTATTGAAAGGAGCTGCGGGCGATTGGGTAATGGGAACTAATCTTGGTTCTACGCCCGCCGGTTCTTTTACGCTCTACGACGCTGCGAACGCTAATTGGCCTATTACAGTTCTATCTAACGGGTCTGTCGGCATCGCGACCACAACCCCCGGTTACCCGCTTACCGTTCAAGGGAATATATATACCAGCGGCGCTTTCATTGGTGCTCTCTCCGGCGGGCTTTCGGCCGCGAACATCTCGTCGGACGTCTTCGGCCGCCTGCAGGGGAACGGCAATTTCGCCTTTCCCGCCTCTCTCGGTGTCGCGACCACCACCCAAAATGGTCTGCCGCAAGCGCTTTCCGTCTACGGCGGAGGATATTTCACGGGTAGTGTTGGTATTGGGACGACGAGCCCGAACAGGCAACTGACTATTTATACGTCTTCCGGTAATGGCGTAGCAGTGGGATCCGATTCATCAAATAACGTTCAGCTGACCTATACCAGCGTAGGCAATCTCCAGTCCTATAGTGGCGGAACTTATGGGAATCTTATATTGAACGGTGGCGGCGGCA
This sequence comes from Patescibacteria group bacterium, assembly GCA_023380415.1. Lineage (GTDB taxonomy): Bacteria > Patescibacteriota > Minisyncoccia > UBA6257 > GWB1-50-10 > JAMCRC01. The sequence continues at coordinate 27,152 of JAMCRC010000018.1, forward strand.
ATGTTGGTGTTGGGACGGCATCGCCGAACGGTAAATTTGAAGTAGATAACAGCACGGGTAATCTGTATGGCGATCTGGTAGTTCGAACGGACAATGCCGGCGGGACTGGTGGAAAACTATCTGTCGTTAACTTCGGAGGCGGCGCCGGCGCTGCAGCTGTTCTTGCTTTTGGAACAGACAATTCGACGCTTTTCGATTCTAGTGGAAATAGCCAGGATAATGCGGAAATAAGAGCTGTGAACGTTAATGGTTCTACGAATGCCACCGATCTACGCTTTTCGAATTGGTCTGGCGCCGCCGAAAACGTGAACATGGTCATAACCGCTGGTGGTGCTGTCGGCATCGGCACCACCACCCCCGCCTACCCATTGACCGTGAACGGCACCATCGCCACTCTCTCGGGAGGCGTCCGTTTCCCCGACGGCACCACTCAGACCACCGCCTATGCCGGTGGCTCGCAGCAGACCAATGCTGCCTATGTTACCCAGGGCACATTCGGTTCATCTGTCCCAGGAAGCAACAACCAGTATCTCGTGAAGCCATCGACAGATACCACCGCCGCTTTCGGTGTTCAAAACTCCGGCGGCACATCCGTTTTCGACGTGGATACCTCGAACCAGAGAGTGGGCATCGGAACGGCTGCCCCAAATGCGAGTTTGGATATCTACAGTAGTAATAGCAACGCATCATTAATGTTGAGGACTGGGAGCACCTCGTGGTTTTATCTTTATCAACCCTACAATGTTGGTAGTTTGAGGATCGGTACGGGATCCGTCGGCAGTAATGACTTTTTCACTATAAATTCTAACGGCAACGTCGGCATCGGGACGACAATCCCAGCAACGCAGTTGGATGTCGTAAATGGGCTCACGGTTGAGCATGGCGGTAGTAATGCCCCCCTTGGAAGCAACGGCTCCTGGATCAATTTTTCTTCAGGTGGAGCTACATCGACCGGTATTGAGGAGTCTTATGGCTTGAATTTAATGGGCACAAGTATTCAGCCGGTCAAGATTTACAATACTAGCCTCTTGGTAGGCTATACTTCCTCTGGCGCAAGCCTTGGCTCGGGTAATCTCTACGTGAGTGGCAACGTCGGCATCGGCACCACCACCCCCGCCTATCCTCTCACGGTGAACGGCACCATCGCCACGCTTTCCGGCGGCGTCCGTTTCCCCGATGGCACCACCCAAATCACCGCCTATCAGGGTTCTTCCCAGCAGACCAACGCCGCCTATGTTACCCAAGGCACATTCGGCTCCAGCGTCCCCGGGAGCAACAATCAGTACCTCGTGAAACCCTCGACCGATACCACCGCCGCTTTCGGTGTTCAAAACTCCGGCGGGACGAGTGTATTTAATGTGGACACCTCGAACCAAAGGGTTGGTGTCGGGACGGCCGCGCCGGGATACACATTGGACGTGAATGGAACAGCGCACGTGAACGGATTGATCCAAATGGGAGTCAGGAGCGTTTCGAACAATTACTCGATACCCAACAGTTGCGGCGGCACATGGCAGGTCTATGTCGAATCGGCGGTTTGGGCCCCCGACTATTCCGGCGGTTGCGGGGATGAATGGTACATTGCGGAAATTCAGAACGGCGGTACCGGCGAACAGAGCAGCTTGGTCATCAATCAATCGAATGATCCGAACGATAATCTAGTGCTCTCGGCTTCCGGCGGCGTATATATTGGCGGCAGCCCCAGTCCTTACAGTTCCGTGGCCTTTACCGTGAACGGCGCTTCCACATTCAATAACCAGGTAACGATAAACGGCAACCTGAACTTGGGAACGAACTCCATATCGATGAGCACCGCTTCATCGTCCATTACGGTGAACAAGCTGAACGTGAACACCATCGACCCGCTCTATGATATAGGCGGCGTGAAGTATGCCACCTACGCTCCGTCCATCGCCGGCGGCGTGAAAGAAGAGTACGTCGGCAATGCCAAGCTCGGCGCCTTCACCGGAAAGTATTATGAATACGCATTGAACTTCTCCGACGTCGCGACCGGTACCGACCTTTGGGTGTGGCGCCAGGCCATCGACTTCGGTACGAGCACCGTCGACGTATTCGCCACGCCGATCGGTATTCCCGCCTCGATCGCTTACCAAATAGAGGGGAACAGCATCATTTTCACCGGAACCGCGCCGGTCCAGTTCTCGTACCGTCTTGTCGGCAGCCGGTTCGACTGGAAAGAGCATCCGACCCTCGCTCCGAACCAAAACACTCCGACGAGTTTGATAGTTAAATAGGACCTATAGGGCCTGTAGGTCTTATGCCAAAGCATCACAGGAAAAAGTGGAGTTTCGAAGATTGGGGCAGGCCCATCTTGAAGATCAGGGATTGGGGCAGGCCCGCTTCCCGCCGTCGTTTCATCTATTTCTTCGCCCACGTGGGGCTGACGTTTTCCGTCGCCTTGCTCGTCATCGCTCTCGCGGCCGGCGTCGTGCTGATAGCCATTTACGCCCGCGGCATGATCGAGAACACCATATTGAACACCCTCGTCGTCGATCTCAGCCGGATCAACGCCAATTTCGGCGCTCCGGCCGCGCCGTCCACGACGCCTCCGCCCGCGCAGTACGTCCCGGTATGGGTGCCGGCCGCGACATCAGCTACATCAGCGACGCCGGTCTATCCGACCCCCGCTTCTCAGGCACCGGCCGGGAGTTCCGCCCCCCAGCTGCCGCCCAATCTCCTTCAGTCGACATTTTATTTCGGTTTCGCCAATTCGCCCTGGCTGGACGGAAGCGTTACCACGATGTATGAGGACACGAACGAATCGGCTCTGGTCTTTCCTCCGAACTATTCATGGACGCCGGTGTCCTCAGGCAGCTTCACGTCTCCGGGCGGACAAGCGCCCGCCGGCATCACGACCAAGATCGTCCAAGAGAACGGCGCTTACAAGGTACTGGTCTTCGCTCCGGACGGAACACCGATACTAACGGCCACATCGACGCCCTTGGTATCGGGTTATCCGGGCCAGGTCGGCGTCGGCGGCACGACCGACGATTTCCTTATCGTTTATGGCGGCTATAAGGGAGCCGCCGCCCGCATTGTCCGCGCAGCTAATGGCTGGAGCGTCCAGGACGTCTCGATGTATTTCCCGTACCGGGTGATGCACGGCGGTTTCGCGCCGGCCGCCGTGAGATCGGGCGCAAATTACTACGTCTACAGTTTGACGCCCAATAACCCGAAACTGGTGAAACTTTTTACCGATGCCTCCGGGAGCATCGTCGGTGCCGTCGACCTGACGCCCCTTCTTTTCCCGTCCGGTGTGAATTCGGCGATATTCTCTTCGTCGCTCGCTGCCAAAGTAATAAGCACGAGCGGGACGACGGATTATTACCAATTCACCGATAACGGTTTCAAGACGAACGGTCCTTATATAGCCCAGTCGACCAGTTTGAACAATTATCCCTGGTCGGTCTACGGCGTGATGCTGACCCCCGACTACGGGAGCTTGAACGGCATTCCCGTCCAGTTCTACGTTTCGAACAACGGGACCGTCTGGCAGCCGGCGGCAATGGGGGAAGAAACGGTATTCGGCAACGAAACGGGGTCGAAGCTCCTTTGGAAGGCGGTTTTTACCCCTTCGGGGAACGCCGTTTCGCCTTTTCTCGGCGAGGTGCGCCTGGATTTCCAGGTTAAGCGCCCGCAATAAGGTCGATTTGTTATAATAAAAGTGTTATGGAAGGGAAACAATTTAGTTGGAAAAGCGGCGTCGTCTCTGGTGCTATTGTAGGAGTTATCATTGTGGCTCTATTTATTTTGGGTACCAGTTTGGGGTGGTGGCGCCTCGGCCAGTCGAGCGGTCCGCAGGGAGCGCAAACGGTCTCCACGACGACCACGGCCGGATACGTAGCGCCGAACGTTTCGAATGCCTTGCCGACGGTTCAGGGCGGAACGCGCCAGGCGGTGACCGAACATATCGCCACACCGGGGCTCAATGCCACCGGTACGCCGGCGGGGATCGCCATTCCGACAACGGTCCAGCAGACGGGAGCCATTTCGGCCAGAAGCTTCACCGTCACCGGCACGGGCGGGAAGTTCAGTCCCAACACCATAGTGGTTAACGAGGGCGATGTCATCAGCTTGACGTTAAAGGCGGAGGACGGCACTTACAACATCTTCTTCCCGGACTTCGGCGTGACGCTCACGGCCCCTAAGGGTGGTACGGCCACGGCCCAGTTCCAACCTTCTACCTACGGTCAGTATCAGTTCTATTGCCAGGACGTTTGTTCGGGGAAACCGACTGGGACGCTCGTAGTGAACCAAACATCGTCCTAATTCGGCGGAGGTGAAAGGAGAAGGGGAGGGGGCGACTTAACGCCGCTCGTTTATGCGTTTCAAGAAAGAAATATTATTGGTTCCGATCGCGATCATCGCCTTCGGTTTGGCTGGCGTTGCTCTTGCGACCGACACCAATCTCGGCGGCAACCTGAACGCCACTAACTACGGCATCTACAACCTCTCCGGTTTGGGTATCGGCACATCGAACATCACAGCCGGCCAGATCTGTTTTGCCTCCGGCTGCCAAAGCGTTCCGTATGCCGGCGCCTCCCAGCAGACCAATGCCGCCTACATTACCGCTGGTACCTTCGGTTCCTCCGTGCCCGGTTCGAACAACCAATATCTCTTCAAGCCGACGACCGACACGACGGCCGCCTTCGGCGTCCAAACATCTGGCGGCACATCCATTTTTGATGTCGATACCTCCAATCAGCGCGTCGGTATCGGAATGGCGACCCCGGCTTATACGCTGGAGGTCAATGGGTCCCTCCATACGGCCGCGGCCGCAAGCGGTAATTTAGGCAGCTCCAATTACGACCTCGCCGGCTACAGTGTCGGTTCCCAATATCTTTACTCGTATGGTTCGATGTGCGCGGGAAATTCATCCGGGCAATGCAATGGTAACAGCGGAGTGGTTGTTTCCGCCGGCAGCAGCCCGAATACCAGCGCCACGGTTGGGTTGAGCACCGGCATCTCCTTCTTCAATGGCGGCAATGTCGGCATCGGGACGACGAACCCGGTTTATTCTCTCCAGGTTTCCGGTCCTGGTACGCCGACCATAAACATTACTGGATCGACCGGCCAGCTCTATGTCAACAATATCGCGCCTAATACCGGCGGTACGGTTTATATCAACAATAGCGGCAGCTTGAGCGTTGCCGGCACCGTGACCGCCCCGACGATCGCGGTGAACAACACTAATACTCAGATAACCCAGGGCGGGCTGACCGTTTACAATAGCGGAGGGACGGGACTTGCGACCGCTTACCCGGTGGTGACAGGGAATAATAATAATGCGAGCGGATTCTATGCCGTGAACGAGGCGCCTTACGGCATAAACTACGTGGCCGGCGATAACTCGATGCCGTACGGTTTCGCCATTCAGGATAACAGGACGGGGGAACATGCCGGATTTTTGGCAGTGCCGAACAGTTCGAATGGCGGTTCTACGAACATGGTCTTTTACGTCGGGAACGACGGCGGCAATACGTTCCAATTTGTTCCTTTCACTTGGGACGGCGCCAACAATCATTTGGGCAGCCCGGTCGTTACGATCGGCGCCCAGACGGGGAATATGACCGTGACGGGTACCGTGACCGCCGGTGGTTTCAGCGGCCCGCTTACCGGAACGGAAAGCGCCGCGAATGTCTCCTCCGGTTCCTTCGGCGCAAATACGGGAGGGGGAAACTACACATTCCCGTCCAGTGTCACCGCCGCAAGCTTCACCGCGCCTACGGTCTATATCAATAATTCGAATACCGCTCTTTCTCAGTACAGCAGTAATGGGTCGTTGAAGATCCAAACGCCGTCGGGGTGGGTGAGCATCGGTTCGGAGAACGGCAGCTGGGCCCACTTCTATACCGACCGACCGGCTTTCTACTTCAGTACCAATGTTTCGGTGGCTGGCAGCGTTTCCAACTACAGCGGCAATTGGGCCTTGAACAACAACGGCACCGCCTCGTTTGCCAGCACTGTGACCGCCCCCACGTTCAGCGGGAGCGTCAGCGGCAATCTCACCGGCAGTACTGTATCCGTTTTTAGTAACGGCGGATTTGCCGGAATGACGGATGCCAACCTGGATTGCACCAACCATTCGTGCGACCGCGGCGCTATCGGCCATGGCGTGACCATCACCACGACCGGATATCAAATGGCCTCGCAATACAATGGTTCAATGATGTATTTCGGCAATAGTGACTGGATGGGATTCGCCACATTGCCTCTTGCGAACGGGACGACGTTCACCGAAAGCGATTTAGAGAACACATACACTCGCCTGGTCGTGAATGACAGCGGCGTTACGGTGAAGAACGGCAGCTTATCCGTAAACGGAAACGCCGCCTTGACCGGCACCATGAACGTCGGCGGCAACATAATCTACCTGAACGGCAATGACCGCATTTCGGATGCCCTGAGCTCTTCCTACACCCGCATCCAGCCCCAGAACAATACGCTGATCTTGTACAATGGCGGTTCGAGCAATCAGAATCTGCTCGTCTTTGGCGCCTCCGGTAACCAAGGCGTGGAGCTCTCCGGCAGTGTTTCGAATCCGACCATTTACGGTTTCGGCACCGGCGTCAGTATGTCGGTCTACGGCGGCAATGCCGCTTCGGCTAACCTCACCCTCGATTCCACGAGCAACGCTACCAAAGGCAACGTTCTCATCGACCCGAGCGGTGGCATGGTCGGCGTTGGGACAACGGATCCGACCGGTGGGATGGCCTGGAGTCATGCCAACCCCATGCTTTACGTTAACGGCACGATAAGCGGCGGTCTCGTTGTGCCGGCGAGCGCCGGCATTCCGGGGTACCCTTCGAGCGGCGGCTGGGTCCGGCTCGGCTGGGCCAATAACCAGGGTTGGATGCAGAGTTATAACGGAGGCGACACCGGCATGACGATCGAGGCCTCGTCCTTCAATATTTATGACGGCGGTAATTACGCCACTTTCACGTACGGCACCACTCCGTCCCTCACCATCGGTGGGGGCTCCGGTAAACTCACCGTCGGTACCGTCGACCCGGTCTATGCCATCGGCGGGGAAAAATACGCGACGTACGCGGCCGATACGGTGGGCGTAAAGACCCAGGATTACGGCAAAGGAACGCTCACTAACGGCGTTTATATCATCGATTTCCGCACCGCTCCCAAGGGCTCGGATCTCTGGCTTTTCTGGCAGACCATCCACGAGGGGCAGGACATGAATGACGTCATGATGACGCTCACGCCGGAGGGCGGCGAGGCGAACCTTTGGTACGACCTCAAGCCGAACGCGGACGAAATAATCGTCCACGGGAACAAAGATGTCGCCTTCACCTATATGCTTGTTGCGCCCCGTTTCGATATGAATACCTGGACGAACTACGCCGGTACGACCGATGAGGGCGTGACGGGTATTCCCTTGCCGCTTAAGTAACTGCGGCGGAGGCAATATAGGTTTCTATTTGTTATAATGGGAGAAAAGCAATAACGGCGTCCTTGTGGCGCTGGTTGGTTTTGGGGATGAGACCTAAAGCAAAAATATTCGTATTGATCGGCTTAGCCGTATTTTTCGGCGCGAGCGGGCTGGCTCTTGCGACCGACACCAATCTCGGCGGCAACCTGAACGCCACTAACTACGGCATCTACAACCTCTCCGGTTTGGGTATCGGCACATCGAACATCACAGCCGGCCAGATCTGTTTCGCCTCCGGCTGCCAAAGCGTTCCGTATGCCGGCGGGACTCAACAATCGAGCGCCGCCTATATAACGCAAGGCACTTTCGGTTCTGCTGTATCCGGTTCCAATAATCAGTACATTTTCAAACCGGCCGCCAATACGACAGGTGCTTTGGCCGTTCAGAATTCCTCTGGCGGAACGGTCTTCGACGTCGATACCACCAACGGTCGGGTTGGCATCGGGACGGCGGTCCCTGGCAACAATCTCACGGTAATAGGGACCGGGGCGAACTCCGGAATTGATGTGCTTCCGACCGGATATCCTTCCGGTGCCACGATCCGCATTTTGAATCCGGGGACCGACAATACTGTTCAGATCGGTGCGGTCGAGAACAATAACGTCCAATTCCTTACGAATAATACGGTTCAGATGACCATTATGACCGGTGGTAACATCGGCGTTGGAACCGGGTCGCCGGCCAACAAATTATCGGTGAATGTCGGCACAAATGCGACCGATGGGGTATGGATAGGCGGAAATAATTCTTATTTGGTGATCGGCGGCAACGACGGCGTTCAGGGGTGGATAAACTCGCCATCGTGGAACCTTTCACTGCGGACAGCCGGGGTTGATAGGTTGTATATAACCAATGCCGGCAATATCGGTATCGGGACGACGAGTCCGGGATCAAAATTGGATGTCGTCGGAGGCGATATCAGCATCCCCTCATTGAAGGCCCGTTATGATTACAACGGTACGACTTTCAGCAATGACAGTAGGCACAGACAGATCTTCTATGAAGTGACTTCCGGCGGTTTGAGTTCCGCTCATTATTTCAAAATAGCCAGTCTGCAGGTTCTTACGAATGGGTACATTGGTGGTTCGATAGCCGGAACGATCCAACAGGGCGCTTCCAATCGCGGGGGCGTGTTGGCGAACTTCTCTTTAGATTGTACGGAAGGCCCAAACACAAATTTAGGTTGCACCCTGGAGGGCAGCGGCGATCAAACCGTTCTAAATAATTCGCTGGTGTTTGAATATTATCCGAACGCCAATGGCACTTATTTGGATAGGGTGGATGTATATTGGGTCAATGGCTGGTATGGCACCGCTTTCGGCCAATTGGATATTTATTCTGGTACGCAAACCGCGATCTCTGTTTGGCAGACGGGCACGGACATGGGGGCATCGATGCCGTCGGGCGGTTCGACACTTCCTTGGAATGGTACGTATGCGATCAATTCCAGCGGCGGGCTGAATGTAAATGGCACAGTGACAGCGACCGGTTTCAGCGGCCCGCTTACTGGCACCGAGAGCGCCGCGAACGTCTCAGCCGGATCGTTCGGCGCGAATACGGGAGGGGGGAACTACACGTTCCCGGCCACACTCACGACCGGTAGTTTGACTACCGGTGGGGTTACAAACACAGGCGGTGAAACTATCGCTGGTACTTTGGGAGTAACGGGTAATTCGACCTTCTCCGGAACTATCACGGCAAGCAATTACGTTTCATGCCAACAGTGCGCTCTTGCGAACGGGCTCAACGGCGCATTAGGCACTGCCGCGCTGTATAACTTCGATGGGTACGGCGCCTCAGTTCCGAATTTCGCTACCGGCTCTTGGAACGTATCCGCGATCTCTATCGGTAACTCCACTCGCGGGTTCCAGATAGGAATGGGCTATACGGATGCGAACCCTTATTACCGTACAGGTAGCGGAAGTTGGAATAGCTGGCACGCTTTCCTTACGGATCAAAACTATAACTCATACGCTCCTACCCTCACGGGCGGCGGTGCAAGCGGCACTTGGGGAATAAACGTAACAGGCAATGCTTCGAACATAACGGCGTATACCATAAACCAGAATCTCGGGACCGGTAATTCCCCGACGTTCGCCGGTGGCACTTTCACCGGCAACATAACTCCAGCCACTAATTCCAACAGCGGTGGCGGGGCATGGTATTTCGGTAACGGCGCTTGGAGCGGTAACAGTCCTGCGACCGGCGGGACCGATTCCGTCACGGGGATCATTTACAGCGGCGGCAGCGGTAGTCAACTCTTCACGCTTTCGTCCGGTCCCGGCCAGGCGTCGCTTCAGCTGGATGGTTCGGTATTCGTAGGTGATGGCATCGGGTACAATCCCAACAGCGCAAACGGCTCGTCTGACGGTTACCTAGTCGTCCAGAACGGAGGTTCCTTTGGGGGAAATCTATATGCCAACGGTTCTCTGACCAGCGTCGGTAATGTGAACGTTGCCAATTCCGGCAATACAGCCGACGGCTATTATATCAACGGCTGGACAGCTCTCACTGGCGACAACAGTAGCAACAACTGGCTTCGGATAGATGCCAATAACCAGTGGACGGCCGGCATCTACACACCGAACCATATTGCGGCGGACGGCGGTTTGTCGACCGCGTGGCAGTGCAATCCGGGAAGCGGGAACTTCTGCGTCGGTAACGCTACCGGCGGAGGCGGGCTGATCCGGTCGTACAACCAAACCATCTCCATCGCCCCTAATGGTTCTACCGCTATGACATTGCTCACTAATGGCTATGTCGGCATTAATAACGCGAGTCCAGCGACCAATTTGGACGTGAACGGAATGATTCGGGCGACCGGTTCCGGTTCACCTAGTTCCGGCGTTGGTTTGGAACTCCAGTGGGTCAGTTCCTATGGCGCTTCCCAAGTCCAGTCCTATAACCGCAGCGCCGGTACTTGGCAACCGCTCCAGATCAATGCTTCAAGTATTTCATTCGGCGGTTCTACCAATATGAGCTTGTCCGGTTCGACGCTTACCGTCGGCGGCGGTTCCGGTAAGATCACTACCGGCACCGTCGACCCGGTCTACACTATCGGCGACAAGAGATTCGCCACCTACGGTCCCGAGATGACGGGCGTGAATGTCGAGACCACCGGGAACGTGACCCTGGCTCAGACGGCAGGCGGCAGCGGATATGAGTATGTCATCGATCTCAAAAACGCTCCTGAGGCCTCCGATCTTTGGCTCTGGACCAAGACCACGAATCTTGAAAACGTCGGCTTGAACAATGTTGCGGTTCTTCTCACGCCATCCTTCGACGGCAAGGTGTGGTATCAAAAGGATTCGAAGGATATGACCATCACGATTTACGCTCAACCAGATACCAAATACCAGATACAAGACACCAACTACGAGGTCTCCTACCGCCTTTCCGCTCCGCGCTTCGATGCGGCGCAGTGGCCGAATACTTCGACCGAAACCTTCGAGGGATTGAACTTAAATAAGCTGATAAAATAGCCACTATTGCTCAAAACGCCGCTCTATTCAAGCGGCGTTTTTGGCTATGAGGAGCGGAGAATTTGCTATAATAAAGCCGTTAGGGAGGTATGGGAAAGAGAGACAGGGGAATGGGCCTTTTTGTGCCGTCCTTGTTCGCGGCGGTGTTTCTGCTATCGCCATTTGGGGGACTTTTTACTCTGGATCTTACCGCTCTTGCGGCCGACACCAACTTAGGCGGCCATCTGAACGCCTCGAACTACGGCATCTATAACATTAGCGGTCTCGGTATCGGAACGGATAATGTGACCCCGGGAGCGGTCTGCTTTTCCTCCGGCTGCCAGACCGTGCCTTATGGCGGCGGCACCCAACAATCCAACGCCGCCTATATCACTCAGGGCGCATTCGGTTCCGCCGCACCCGGATCCAACAACCAATATCTCTTCAAGCCGGCGACCAATAACACCGCCACTTTAGCCGTTCAAAATTCCGGCGGGTCATATATTTTCGACGTTGATACCGCGAACGGCCGGGTCGGAATACTCACCGGCGGTCCGGCTTATGCGCTCGACGTGAACGGGACCATCCAGGCCAACGCGACATTCCGTACGCCGAGCGTAGCCTGGAACGAGACCAATCGGCGGGCGAAGGACTCCGGCAACGTCGATATCGAAGCGGTCTACGGCTGGCAGGGGAACAGCAGCGGCAAGACCTTTCTCCAAATTTGGGGATTCGCCCCGCCCACGATGTACCGGACGACCGGCGATCTGCCGGCGCCTTATGGCATCGGTTTCGGCAACGGGAGCGAGAGCGGCGGCATTATGCCGATTGGTCAGGGCGACAATTTGCAGGAAATAATGTTCTACGGTTCAAATAGCGGACCGACCACTTTCACGTGGAAGCATCAGGTTTGGGAGTCGAGCACCTACGATCCGTCAAACAGCAATTACTACAGCGCTCCGGCCATGAGTTTGAACGCCAACACCGGCCAGCCCAGACCAGAAATTGGTCATAAGCGGCGCCGGCACGGTCAAGTTCTATGCGAACTCGACGGGCGATGTTCAATTCTCTGCCAGTGCCCGTCCTCATTTCGCTTCCAGTGATTTTACCGTCTACCAGGGCAACGTTGGCTCCGGCACTAACCGTTTCCAGGTATTGGCGGGCGGGAACACCTATCTTGCTCCGAACGGCGGGAACGTGTATTTCGGCGGCGACCTCTATAACGGCGCCGGCAAGGATATGATCCAGGGTGGCAACAGCACCGACTGGCTACGCATCTACGGCAATAGTTTTACGAACGGCATCGCGGCTTACAACGGCATTGCGACCGACGGCGGTTTCTACGCCGGTTCTTGGACGCCGGCCGGAGCCGGGAACGTCAAAGGGAGCGGGAATATATATTTTACCGGCGGCGGCTCTAACTATTTGGCCGGTTCGCTCGGCATCGGTACGGCGAGCCCGGCCGGCAAGCTTGATATAGCCCAAGGTACCGGCGTCGGGGTTAGTTGGGGTTCGGCCTTGAATATTTACGACGGCTCCTATCGTTTCGACATCATCGAGGACACGAATATAGCAAGGTTTCGCAATGAAGGCGGCGGCGGATATCAATTCTACAACGCCGTCGGCAGCGCCGTTCTGGCGAATCTTGATAACAGCGGCAACATTTCATTTCCGGGTACGGTCACGGCCGGCGGTTTCTCCGGCACTTACACCGGTACTGTCGGAGCGGCGAACGTCTCCTCCGGTTCGTTCGGGGCGAATACGGGGGGCGGAAGCTACACATTCCCGAGCAACGTGACCGCAAATGGTAGCTTGACCATCAATGGCGGTGACATTTACTTATCCGACACGGTCGGAGCGACGAAGACCCAGATCAAGAGCTACAGTAATGCCACTTCGTTATGGATGATCGAACCGAACAGCACTGCCCAATTGGTTTTGGGCACGGCCCACGATTGGGACAAGCAAGTAGCCGTGACCTATGCCCCGGGAACGGTCGGGGCCGGTAATGGTGTTTTGAGCATCGGTCAGACCCAAAAGAACAGCTCGGCCTACACTCAAGGATTCATTCTTCTCTACACGAACGGAGGGGAAAAAATGCGCATCGATCCTTCTGGCAATGTCGGCGTCGGCGTGACAAGTCCCGGAGCAAAATTGGATGTCTCCGGGAACATCAAGGCCTCCGGTTGGATCGCGGCCGGCGGAACGACGCCGGGAAGCAATGGCGGTACGAGCGGTTACGGCATCAACCTCCCTTCGACAACGAACGATAGCATTCGCATTATCGGAGAATATGCCGATCCCGATACGTCGAATGGCGTGTTCTACAGCGCCGACAACACGAACGATGGCTGGTATTTCCGGCAAGTCGATTGTTGCGGCGGGGGGACTTTGGATTATATGAGGGTGGCTCGGAATTTGGTCTATTACGTCGGCGAAGGCAACTTCGGCATCGGGACAGCCGGCCCTAATTACAAGCTCGACGTCTCCGGGAACGCGCGTATCACGGGCGGTCTCGTGATGAACTACGTGAACAACGGCACGCTCTCCGTCGGCGGTGGCTCGATCGGCGGGAATGACGCGGTCGGTTATTTCGAGGACCAATCGAACAATGACTGGGGAATTCGGGTGAATAAGGGAGGTTACGACTACGGTTTGAAAGTGGAGGTCGGCAATGGCGCCAGCTATGCCTTCCAGGTCCTCGGCAGCGGAGTGGAGAAGGTGCGTATCGACGGAAGCGGCAATGCCTGGTTCGGCGGAACGATAAATGCCGGCGGTTTCGGTGGTAATTATACCGGCACTATTGGCGCCGCCAACGTCTCTTCCGGAACGTTCGGCGCGAACACCGGCGGCGGAAGCTACACCTTCCCCAGCAATCTGACCGTAAATGGGAATATTTATAATGGTGCTAATTATTGGAGCAATAGCGGTAACCAGTGGAATACTTTTTATACCCAGTACGGTGGTATCCAACTCGGTCCGGCCAATTCCAGCTGGGCTCATATCTATTCCACGAACAACCTTAACTTTTACTTCAACACCGGCGTGGCTATCGGCGGACAGAACAGTTTCTTCGCTACTAGCTCCGGTAATTCATACATTGCTGCGAATGGTGGCAACGTCGGCGTCGGAAACACCGGGCCGACCTATAAGCTGGACGTTTCCGGGGATATCCATGCGACCGGCTGGGTGCGTACGGATGGCACCCAAGGTTGGTACAGTCAGACCTACGGCGGCGGCTGGTACATGCAAGATACGTCCTGGATTCGTACCTACAGTTCAAAGAGTGTTTGGACCGACACCGGACTGCTTGGTTCGAATGGCGGCCTCACGGTCGGGTACGGTGGCGCCGCGCCGCCCAGCAACGGGGCGATAATCGCCGGCAATGTCGGTATCGGTTCGAACGGTGCGCCGACAAAATTGTTCGTTAACGGAACGGCGCGGATAACCGGGGACTCCGAGATAGACGGCGGCAGCACCCTTTATTTCGGAAAAGAAGAGTCCTTCGGCGGTTCGGATATCGGCGGTTCGGACTACGGCTACATCCGCTGGGACAACGACAATAATACCTATGCTTATTGGGGCGACAGCAGCGAGAACGGGGCGCTCATCATCGGTTCTCAAAACGACGGCCGGACCAGTAATTCGGATGTTACCGTCCTCACATCCCCGGCGGCGGTCATCCTCGACGCGCCGACCGTAATTATCCCGAATAGCGGCCTGGACGTCGGGAACGGCGAGGTGTGGGCCGCTTCGTTCAATACCGACGGTCCCATCGCCGGCGGCACAGTCGACGTTACGGCCGGCAATTTGACGATGTGGGGAGGGAATATCTCCATTCCGGGCTCGTCCGGTTATTCTATCTACGACTGGACCTCCACCGATGCCAATTGGCGTATCGGTATGAGCAACGATAATGGGGTGGTCGGATTCACCAGATCGCTCGCCACGTCCCACGTTCAGTACCTGACGTTCGCGAGCGGTGCCGGTCAGGGATTCGCCGTCGGCGACAAGGTGAGCGGCCTGTCATCCTTCGAGGTTACGGGGTCGGGGAGCGGCTACAAGGCGTACTTCCGGGGCTATGTCGGTATCGGGAACGCAAGCCCCGCCGCCACTTTGGATGTAAGCGGTATGGTTAGGGCAACGGGCGCGATGAGTCCCGGCTCGGGTGTCGGGGCGGAACTTCAATGGACCGGCTCTGCGTCCCAGCTGCAGTCATATAACCGCAGTGCCAGTACGTATCAGCCCCTCGAGCTCAAAGCTTCGGCCATCACCACAAACGCCAGTATGACGATAGGTGGTACTTCTAAGCTTACGGTCTCGACCGTCGACCCGGTCTACACTATCGGCGAGGAAAAGTACGCGACCTACGGTTCGGAATCGATCGGTGTGACGGTCGACCTTAAGGGGGCGGTCGAGATGCTCGCGGCGGATTGCGGCGGCGATGGCGTCTGCGGCTATGTGATGGACTTCGGGAAGGCGGTGAAGGGCTCCGATCTTTGGCTTTTCGCTCAAGCCACCGACTTGAAGGACAAACTCGGCGATCTAATGGTCGTTTTGACGCAGGCATTCGACGGCGAGACGTGGTACGAAAAGGACGCCCAGGCGATGACCGTTACCATCTACGCCAAACCGAATACTAAACACGAAATACTAAATACTAGATACGAAGTGAGCTATCATTTGTCCGCTCCGCGTTTCGATGCGGCCGAGTGGCCGAACACTTCTACCGGGGATTTCGAGGGGCTGAATCTGGACAAGTTGGCCGAATAACGGTCGGGCATTTTGGTATAATATTATCGATATGGAGCCAAACAAGAAAAAAGAGGTGATCGTAATTATTATCGGGGCTATTGTTGTCGTTCTGGTCGTCCTGGGCGTGATCTTCGGCTGGTTCGGCGGCTTGGCTGGCCCGGTCGGAAATAACGGATCTTCGCCTGTTTCGGCGGTGCCGCCAGGCACCGTTGCTCCGGATGTTAATGCGACCGGCACTGCGGCGGGCGTCGCCATTCCCCAGGTCGTGGTCCCGGCGGCGCCGGGAGCGACATCGCAACTGCGAGTTTTCAATATCACGGCCGATAACGGTATCTTCGATCCTTCGACCGTTATCGTTAACCAAAATGATAATGTGACCGTTAATTTCAAGGCGGTCGATAAGGCCTACGACATCACCTTCCCGGCCTATGGCATGTATCAGGAGGCGGCCAAGGGCCAAACGAAGATATTGGCCTTCCAGGCCGTCACGCCGGGGAAATTCCCTTATTATTGCGCTTCTTGCGGCAATTCCTCGTCTTCGCCCGATGGCTACATCATCGTGGTCCCGACCTCCGCATCGCCCGCCAAGTAGCAAAAAGGAAGGAGGTCGGACCTCCTTCCTTTTTGTGGATAACTTAGAAAAATAAAAAAGCCCGGTATCTCATCTCTGAGACCCGGGCGTTATCTTAAGCCTTCCACAAATTACTCCTGTTCGGTTTTGGCTTGTACATTACTTCACAAGCATCATCTTCTTCACGATCCTCGTCTGGTCCGTTTGGAGGACATAGAGATATGTCCCCGAGGCGAACCTGGACCCGTCGAAGATGACCTGGTGCTGACCTGGTCCTTCCATTCCGTTTGCCAAGGTCGTTACCTTCTCGCCAAGGACGTTGTAGACCGTGAGGTTTACGTTCGTCCTCTGGGGGAGAGAGTACTCGATCGTGGTCGTGGGATTGAAGGGATTCGGGTAGTTCTGGGAGAGCTGGAAGCTCGTCGGCAATACCGGACCAGGGGTGACCGCATCGATGATATCCACGTTGAATATCTTGAGGTAGTTCTCCTGGGGTTCTTGCGGTACGGCTCCGGCGGTAGCGCTCAGACCTAGCATAACAAGCTGATTCGTCTGGTTGAAGAATCCGCCGTTCCAGATATAGGTCAGAGCTCCCGGAAGTTGATCGTCGTTCCAGGCCGACGTGGAGAGCGTATCACCATCCTTGGTGCTTAGTATGGCCATATAAGCCGACTGGCGGTTGTCCACCTGTCCGCTCGAACCGTACTGTTGGACTCCTCCGAAGACCACAAATATCTTCGCGCTGTTGTCAATGGCCACTCCATACACCCAGTTATTGAGATTCTGGCACGAAGCCATCGTTGTGTCTTGCCACCCGAACCAACGGTGAGACCATAACAGGTCGCCGTTGTTCGCGTATTTAAGCGCTAAGAAGGATATAAGGCATCTGTTCGGATCGAACCAGTATGATGTTGCGACATAGGCGCAGCCATCGCGATCGATCGTTCCGTAAGTGCTTAGCGCCGGATTGGCGAAAGGGCTCATGGATTTCTGCCAGAGCAGTTGGCCAGAGGGAAGCAGGTATTTGGCGGTGAATTGGTTCGTGAAGACCCAAAGCGAATCTCCGCGCACTCGCATGTCCTTACCGCTAACGAAACCTCCCAATTGGAAACTGTCCTGCACTGCGCCGTTCGCGCTGTCGATGAGAAATACGGTCGCGTTGGGACCGATGCGCATGGCGAGCAAGTCGCCCTTCCAGAGTCGCAGGAAGTAAGACGCATTATTTTCCCTTTGTATCTGCCAGATCGTTTTGTTGTTAATCGCATCGATCTTGCGGATATAAACCGGCGCGCTCATTACGCCTTCGAAAGTCGCTTGGTAGATGCAGTGGTTCGTAGAGTCGTAGACCGTTTGGTTTTGGATCGACGCAGACACAGTGTCCGCGCCCCACTCGTCCTGCCAAATAGTTTGGCCGGATTGCGAGACCGTTGCGACACCGGCCTTGTAATAGGCGCGGTTGGAATCCGGCGCCCAAAGGCCGCCGATCACCCAACTGCCCAACGGGCCGGGCGAAACCGAGAACACGAAGTCGTTGAATCCACCGAATCCTACCGGTATTCGCGAGACCGCCGCAAGCGAGATCTGCTCGGTCCTGGAGGACTGCCCGAAGGCAATCCTGCTGCCGACGAAGAGGAACAGCATTGCTATCGTAATTCTGATTGTCTTCATGACAACCTCCCTTATGTTGGTTATGTGAATGGGTGGGATTTTCTCACCCGCTGGCCATATTATACCATACCCCGCGGAAATATTCAAGTTTTGGATAGGAAGCGGTTTGCTATAATTAAAGTACAATGCAAATGCGCAAGTGGTACGTGGTTTTGATCGCTCTCGCGGTCATTGCCGTCGCCTGGGGAATAGGGGCGCGGCTTTTCGTGGCCCAAAAGTCGAATGTCCCGGAATCGCCGCTCGCTTCGGTCAGCATGGCCTATTACACGAACGCGCAGGGCCAAAAATGGGGTATCCCGACCGGCGATTATAATTTCACGGTGACTTCGGCGGAGGACTATCCCAAATTCGTTCTGGGCAGCATCAATCCGGTCAAGGTCAGCATTGGGCAGCATCAAACGATGCAGATAATAATCCGGGACAACGTTCCTTTGACCAAGGTTTGGGCCGAGGTGGAGAATGATAACGGCACCGACCACGTTACGCTTACTCCCGGCGCTTCGTCCACCGTTTCTTATAGCACAATAGAGAACCAGAAATATCTGGTGGACAACAATGGCAAACTGGTGATCAATGACGGGAGCAGTCCATCCATTGTCGCTGCCGTCGTCCAGTCGCTTTTCAACAAAGCGGAGGCAGAACAGGCCGTCGACTATTCCTATTCCGGAACCTGGCAGGTCCACGACACGAGGAACATAACGTACCACACTGTCTTTTATGCCGAAGACGCCTTGGGACGCACCAAACAATTGACGTTGGCCTGGTCTGATCCTTCGTGCACCACGAACGGTTCCGGTGTGCTATCGGGCGCTTGTTCTCTCACGTCGCCTTGGGGGCTGGACGGGACCATAAATGGTGGAAATCTAAATCTGAGCGTTTACACCGTCACAATGAGTTCGGGTGGGGCGCTGGTCTACAACAGCGGCAAGTCCATCACTATCAGCACCGGACAAATAGTCGGTCTGACGGCCAGCACGCCGATCGTTAAGGCCAACTTGTACTACACCGATGCCGACGGCGACGGGTACGCGCCCAATAATATAATGTCCTACAACACGGCATCGTCTTGGTCCGGCCATATCAGGGTCTCTTCGGCCATGGGCACGAACGACTGCAACGATACGAACTCGGTCTACGGCGCGGGAGCCAACCCAGGCGACGTAAATTGGTGGGTCGGCACCGGCGGCAGCGGCTGGACCGGTACGGCCGGCGACTACAACTGCAACGGAACTCTCGAGGGCGGATGGGTGCTGCAGACCGGTGCCACGAACTATTCACCCTCGGCCGTTCAGGCAACGGTCTCTCCTTGGGTGGTTTGCACGGCCTACATGGGTTCCGCCTTCTATACGAATGGCGGCGGCACGCCGAATTATGCTTGCGGTACAGGACCCGCCTATAACGGCAGCGTGTTCTACGTCGGTTCCGGCGGCGGCTGTAACGGCGGTCTGACCTATATGGGATGGGGAACGCCGGTCTCGGTTTGCAGGTAACGCCCGGAAATACGATGTAATGCCTTTGATAAAGTTCTTAAAGGATCACAAAAAAGCAGCTTGGTTCTGCTTTTTTGGTTTGGTCTATGCCGGCCTTTTGGCCTGGAAGTTCTGGCCTCTCGTTTCGATGAACCAGATATTGCCGGGCAACGACACTCTGGGGCACATCTGGGCCTTCCACGAGTTCTTCCAATCTCTTTCAGCCGGCCATTTCTGGGATTACAGCCCGTATTGGTTCGGCGGCATGCCGCTCTTCCAGTTCTACGCTCCGCTTGGATTCTTGTTCATGAGCGGGGTTTACGCCGCGATCGGGCGTTTCGTCTCCCAATTTTTGGTTTTCCGCTGGTACGTTTTCCTGACCTTCGCGGTCTTTCCCGTTCCTTTTTACTTTTTCGTTAAGGCCTACCTGGGCCGGAAGGCGGCCTACGCTTCTTTGCCGGTCGGTCTGCTTTTGGTCTTTTATCCGCCCTTCTTCAACTTTATGGGCTTGGGCGCGGCGGCCTCGATCGTGGGCGGGCTCTTCGACCAGATGCTCGCCGTCGATCTTCTTTTGTTCTACTTGGTCGCTCTGAAAAAACTGGCCGACTCGGATTCTTTGAACTGGAAATGGATCGCCTGGGGAGGCGTAGCGCTCGCGCTGGTCTTTTTGGCCCACACGCTCACGAGCATCATGGCCGGCGTGCTCACCTTCATCATCGGCCTTTATTACGTTAGGCGCTGGTTCAAGCAAAAACTTTTCTGGAACTTCGGGCTGGTCATTGTGCTGGGTATCCTCCTAAGCTCTTTCTGGCTTTTCCCGTTCGTAGCGAACCTCAAATTCACTTCCGCCGAAGCCATCAGCACGGGGTCTTTCTTGAGCTCTCCGCTCGACGCCTTTGCGCCATTCCATTTGAACGACATATGGAACGGGGGAGCGGCGGCATTCTCCTATGCCTGGCTTTTGATCTGGATACCCTTCCTGATCGGCTTGGCATATCTTATCAAAGAAAAACGTTCGCTTTTCCCGATTATCATCCTTACGACGTTCCTTTGTTTCGGCCTGGATTATTTCGACGGCGTCTTCCCAGGCCTGACGATCCATTACTACCGTTTGCTCGGGTACGGCCTGCTTTTCTTCTTGGCGGTCGCTTCGGCTGGCGCGGCTTGGCTTTGGGATAAGGCGGCGGTGAAGAAGGTCTTGCTGGCCGCCCTCGTTTTGATCGGCCTGGCCGCCCTCGCTCAATACCTTTATCTCTTCCGTTTCACCGGCGAGGTGAGCACCGTGAGTAACAATAACGGCTTCATTTCCGTGAACCAAATGACGGATATCGATTATTTCTGGAGCATTTCCCAGTATCCGGATTTCGGCCAGGCCAACCAAATGCTTTCCGACCTGCGGAACTACCATTTGCTCGATACGCCGCAGAGGATAATGCCGGACATGGCGCCGCTCCTTATGATGCACGACCTGAGCTCGGTCCACTTCTTCAACGCCGCCTTGCCGTTGGCCAACGACCAGTACTCCCTTTTCGGCCTATACGCCGAATCGTCCTGGCAGCTGCCGTTCATCTTTCCGGCGACGAATCCCGTGACCGGCAACGGAATGCTTTGGGGACGGGTGCGGGACCTTTCCTTCGACAATTATTTCCTCGGCCAAGGCCTGGAGGACATGGTGAAGCGGCTCCAGCTTTTCGGCGTCAATTATCTCCTGACCGGATCGCCCCTCTATGACGGCGAGGTCCAGAAAATCAAGGAGGCGACGCTCGTCAAGCAGGAAGGTGATTTCAAGCTTTACCACCTTCAGGGCGCCAAGCAAATGGCTTATGCCCCCGGACACGGTCCCGGACTTTTCGTCCAGGTGAACGGACTGGGTTTCCGCGAGTTCGCTCTCGGCTGGTATTCCGTGCCGGGCCTTCTCGACTATCCGGTGGCCGATTGGAACCGGGGCACGAACGATCTGACCAAAGAAGCGGTCGCCCCGTTCGGTTATCTGGTTTTGGACCTCAGCTCGCCGCCGCCGGCCGGCTTGATGGCCAAGGTCCTTTCTTTCGGGAAGCCGATTCTCGTTCTTAACGAATCGAATGTTCCGCTCGGCCTGGGTAACGGAAATGATGTTCGGGAGATCGACGGCTTCCAGTCCGTGGCGCTCTTCAGCAAGGAACCGCCCACTATGATCCAACCGAACCAGGCGTCGCTTACGGGCATGACGGATTTCATCCGCAAGTACGCCGCTCCGGCCGCCTCTTCTTCGGCGCCGACCATCTCGGGAATTTCAGACCGGAAGGTATCCTTGTACGGTCATGGCCCGGCCATAGTGAATCTGGGCTATTTCCCGTATTGGCATTGCACGAGCGGGTGCAGCGCCGTTTACCCCGTGACGCCCGGGCAAATGCTCGTTTTCGCGAACGGCGAAACCGACCTTTCGTACATTCCAGGGATCGATACGCGCGTCGGCCTTTGGCTTTCCATCCTCGGCCTCGCTGGCGTCGCCGCCATCGTTTACCTTCAGATCCGCGAAAAGCACCGGAGATAAAAAGGAAGGAGGTCGGACCTCCTTCCTTTTTGTGGATAACTCGAGTTGTGACCAGAGGCCGGTTTTCCCTGGTATAATTCATTGAATGGGAGGGAAGATCGTTTTTGGTCTTCTGGCCGTTGGAACGGCGGCCTTTATCGTATTCGGAACGTCGGTTGTTCATGAATTGGGCGGTATCGTGACGGCTACATTTTCACCCGGCGGCGTATTGATAGCAGAGATGCCCGTCGCGACAAGCGCAAAAATGGCCAGCTTGTTACCCCAGGCCGTAAAAACTGAGCCGAATGTGTCGGCAGGACCGCAGAAGCCAGTTCCGGTAGCGCCGATAACAGTTGACGCACCTGTCGTGCCATCCGTATTAACATCATCTTCTGCTGTATCGGCAGGGCCAGTCATTGATCGAGCCGGCGGGATCATCGTGAGCGAAATAATGGTTGGTTCGGAAGGGAACACCAAGAACGAATTCGTTGAACTCTACAATCCGACGGGCAATATCATCGATTTGACCGGTTATTCCGTCCGCAAGAAAAGCGCGGCCGGCAATGAATCGTCGCTCGTCTCAGCGGCGCGGCTCGAAGGCAAGAGCGTGGTGCCTGGCGGCTATTTCCTTTTGGCAAGCAGCGGTGGATACAATGGTCCGCCGTCGGCCGATGTTCTGTGGCCGGCCTCGTATTCCTTGGCCGCCAAGAATAACTCCATTATCGTCTATAAGGGGAGCGGTGACATAGCCGACGAAGTGGCCTGGGCCGAAATACCAGTCGGTAGTTCGCTTGAGCGCGCCGATGCAAGTGGTGGTAGGTTCAACATTTCTACAACTCCTTCTCCCCAGGCCTCTCAAAGCCTATAGTTTATAATGTAGATATTCCGAATATGGCCCTCTCCCATCACGCCAAAGTCCGTCCGAAATTCCGCACATTCGCGCTGTGGTTCATATTCATTGCCGCCCTGGTCGTCCTTTATTTCATTTGGTTTTGATAAGCAATGGGTAAACGGCTTAAATTCGCAAATAACGAGATCTATCACATTTACAACCGCGGCGCCGATAAGCGGCTGGTGTTTTCGAATAATTGCGACCGACTGAGGTTCTTGCACGGCCTTTTTATTTTCAACGACGTTTATTCGTCTAACGTTAATTTGACCAAACAGTTCGTCCGTTGTCCTGGGGGCGTAGTCGATGATAATGACGAAAGATCGGCCAAAAGGAAACATGTCCCGCGGAAACCTCTCGTCGAGATACTGGCCTTCGCTCTAATGCCCAATCATTTCCATTTGCTTTTGCGTCAGCGGGCGAGCAACGGGATCCCGAGCTTTATGCAAAAGCTCGGCACCGGTTACACGCTTTATTTCAACCAGAAGCATAAGCGTAACGGTTGCCTGTTCCAGGGAAAGTTCAAGGCCGTGCATATCGGAACGGACGAGCAATTATTGCACATCCCTTTTTATATTCATTCGAATCCTTTGAGCTTGTGCAAGAACGGCGAGGTGCCGGAAAAATTCTTGGAATCGTATTGTTGGAGCAGTCATCGGGATTACTGCGGCCTGAAGAACTTCGCCTCGATTACTCAGAGAGGTTTTCTCAACGACCTTCTGGGCGGTGAAACGGAGTATAAACGGTCCATTACCCAATGGATAAAGGACCGGAAGAAGAACGGCAAGTTGATCGCCGGCGTCGCCCTTGAGGCGTTGACCGTAGCTTTTATCTCCGTCCCTTTGTTTTTGCAGTCGGTTTGCGACTCGCTTTCCTGTGCCATTTGACGCTCCAACGCCTGGTTCTTGAGTTATCCACAAAAAGGAAGGAGGTCGGACCTCCTTCCTTTTTGTGGATAACGGTAAGTTGATGAGGATGAGAAGGGCCTTAGAATTAAGGCGGACTTGAGATGAAATGGGGGCGGCTCGGAAGAGTGTTTTTCGGGTCGCATTCGTTTCACGGGCATGGAACAAGTTCCAAAAGAGGGCGTATCTCCGGTGCAAGAACCGGGGGCAGGAGAAAAGAGGGGGAGCCGAAAGAAATTTTGGGCGATCTTCGCCCTCTTTTTTGTTATCCTCGTCATTATTTCGCTCTATCTCGCCTGGCAGTGGTATTTAAGTCCGCAGGCCAAGCAAAACGCCCAGCTTCAGGAGAATTGGCGGCTCTACACGACGGCGATGAAAAATTACGAGGATGCGATGCGGGCGGATACTTATGGTAGCAGTACGCCGGAGGGCACACTCCAAATGTTCATCGATGCGCTGAAGCAGGGTGACGTTGAATTAGCGAGTCAATATTTCATTTACGACCCATCTCGACCAAGGACTGGCTGGGTTGAGGCATTACTAGCCGATAAAGATGCTGGGAATTTTCCAGAAATCATTTCCTTGCTAGAAAATGCTAAATCGACTAAGCCAATCATGGAAAAATATTTCAATTTTGAATTGCGCGACAATCAGGATCATTTAGTATCAGACATTGGGATGCAATTCAATTCATATTCCGGTGTATGGAAAATAGAAAGTATGTAATACTTTTTGTTTTCATCCCTGCATTCGTCGCAGGACTTTTTATTAGCGTGCAGAAAGCAAATGCGTACTCGTCCGATACGCATTCTTTTTTAACCCAAGAAGCCGTCAAATTCTATAACCAGAAATATACCGATAAATTTCCCGGAGCGCTATTGGATTACATGGTAGATGGCGCACGGCGCGAGGACGACCCGCCGCGTTGGGGTAACCACTTCTATGATCCGGTTAACGAGCGCGGACTCACTTATGATGCCTCAATAAATCCGCTAAGCATTGGTGACTGGGAGTCATCTAAAAGTTGGGCGCAGGACAGCGGGAACCAAAATAGGTTGGTATACAAGGTAATCCCGACGATCGCCTCGATACTTACGGCGGCGCAGACCGGGAATTTAGGCGCCATATCGACCGAGACCGATTTTACGTGGCAAAAAGCCATCGACTATTATTCTCGCGGCGAATGGGAAAAAGCGTTCTTCGCCTTGGGCCATGTTATTCACCTGATAGAGGATGCGAGCGTGCCGGCGCACACGCGTAACGACCCGCACGCTAACGGCGATTCTTATGAGAACTGGACGGCGCAATTCACGCCGGGGACGCCGGACGTTGATTTAAGCATGCGTCTAGGACAAATAGGTCCAATAGGCCTCGATAATTTGAGCGATTATTTTAAGGGTATCGCGGCTTACTCGAATAAAAATTTTTATAGCGATAGAACGATTGGTATACAAAGCGGATACCAGTTACCGGTGCCTAGCACGTACGAATTGTGTGGAGAATATACGTGCGCTATTCAAGGTGGTAGTGATAGCGAACAAAATTTATTTTTGAAAGAATCTACTAGTAACCTTAATGTAGTCAAAACCTTTGGTAGTAATATAACTCTCTTAATTAAAAAGGATGGTGGCGATGTCGTTATGCATGATTATTGGTCACGCTTGTCGACAAAAGCGGTGCAATACGCGGCCGGTGTTATGCATCTATTTCTTAATGAGGCGCAGGCGGCGACAAAAGCGCGGGAGGCGGTATCGCCCCAGAATTCGCTTGTGGCGACGATAGTGAATTCCGTGAGCGATGCCGCATCAGCGGTTAAAAACGCATCCGTCTCGCTGGCCGGTCAGATCATAGATATAATGCTGCAGAAAAGGCAGTTGACCAGTGATGTAGCCGGTCTGATTTTAAATGATTTGCCGCAGGCCTCCGTCGGCTCATCCGCGCAGACGCTCGCAGAGCCAACTTTGGCGGCCGATAGTGGCAAGTACGAGGCCGCCATAGCCGATGCGTCTCGGGCAGATTCAAACATTGAAACATTTAAAGATTTAAGTATGACCGCTCCGCCGATGAGCGAAGAAGAAAAGATGGCCAAACTGAAAGAAATTACCGCGCAGGTGGCGGAAATCTCGCGCCAGGTAGCCGCCCTAGAAGCCGCCTCCCAAGACGCCGATAACGCGCAAGGCCGACAAGACGCGCTTAATGCCAGTTCGACTATGCAGACCGCCAGCACATCCACCCTACCCGTCCAAGGCACGCCGACATCAACGAGTGTTCAAGCGACCTATCATTACGGCGGCGGGGGCGGCGGTACGGCCAGTCAGCTGAAAACATACCCCAAACTCCTCGTAGTTGAAGTCCAGCTCGCATCCGCCTCAAGTTCGCGCGATCAGTTCGTCAAAATACATAATCCGAATAGCGAGGCCGTGGCGTTGACGGATTGGTATTTGCAAAGAAAAACGGCCAGCGGCACGTCGTTCGGTACATTCGCGCCCAAGAGTGTTTTCGAAGGAAAGAGCATCGCAGCCAACGGATATTTTACCGTTGCTCACGTCTCGTCGACCGTCGTCGGCGATACGGTGACGACATATGGTTTGACGTCCAACAACACCATTTTTCTCAAGGACCCTAACGGCGATATAAAGGACAAGGTCGGGTGGGGAACGGCAAGCGACTGCAGCGGTCGGTGCGCGCCGGAGCTGGCCGATGGAGAAAAAATAGAGCGCAAGCAATCAAATGGTGTGTTTAGCGATACGGATGATGATCGGAACGACTTTGCGCTTATCGCCGCGCCGGGACCGGCGGTCACCTCGACCGCGACATCCACTGCCACGTCGACAGAAACAGCGACGACCACTTCAACGGCGACATCTACTGCGACATCAACAACTACGTCGACCGTGTCATCGACGCTGGTGGTGGGTGGCTCGCATATCCTGATCAGCGAGATAATGCCTGGCGAGATCGGTCCGGCCGGGTCGGCCGACAAGGAATGGGTGGAATTGTACAACCCGACGACGAGTACCGTTTCACTCGCCGGCTGGTCGCTCAAAAAACGGGCTGGCTTGAGTGCGACGAGCACCGTTCAAAAATTAGCCGCCACTAGCTCATTTTCCGGATCGATCGGCCCGCGAGGATTCTTTTTGATCGCGAGCCCAGAATGGGACGGCACCGCGCCCGACGCGCGCTATTCGTATTCTTACCATTTAGCCCAAACGGACAACGCGGTCCTGCTTTACGGTGCCGACGGCGGCCTGGTCGACGAGGCCGATTATGCCGATATCCCGGCGGGAGAGAGTTGGGAGCGAAAAGCGCTGACCGCGGACGGTTGCGTCGCGGCGGGCGGCGACGGCGAATTTTTAGGCAATGGATGCGAGGCGACCAGCTCGGACGCCTTCGATAGACGTGCCACGCCGCGGCCGCAGGTCTTGGCTAACCTGCCGGAACCCAGAGAGGCGCCGTCGATTGTCATGGCCACGGCGACCGCCGCCACATCATCTTTCGCTATAGATTTCAAGTGGAGCGAGGCATTCGATGCAACTGGTGCGACCGGCACGGTCCGCTACGTCTTGCGGGACGCTTCGTCGAACGTCGTCATAGCGAGCACAACGGTGACCACCACCCTGACGCTTGGCATTACCGAGGTGGGGCGGGTTTACGATGTAACGCTAGAGGCCGTGGACCGTGATGGGCTTAGTTCGTCACTAAAAAACTTGGTGGTTGAAGTGCCGAGTATTTTTACCGCCATTGGGTTGTACCGCGACCCAAGAACGACGAGCACCGTCCAGTACGCCTTCGATGCGTACTACGACCATTACCCGTTCGTTCCGGGCGATGCGGGTTCCTGGGAGGCGCTTGTAGCGTATCTGAATTCACCCCCGCCGGCGGAAGATCATTTCACCTCCGATCCATCGGCTACATCCGCGCTTGTTTTCATCTATCCGACATGCGGTGAGGGCGGATCCGTTCCCAGTCCACACAAGGCGCTTATATTGCCTTTTGGCTCTTACGGTTGTGCTGGCACAGGCGGTGGGACAGGAGTAACCGCTTTCCCGGGAGCGGCAGAAGACGAGCATTTTATAGTCCAAATACAGAAAGGTGATGCCTCTGGTTTTACGGCCGAAGACCGCATTACAACGGCTGTCTACCAATATGATAGCGGCGGCTGGCGACCGGGAGGGTTCTATCGAACTGTGAGCGACCGAAAAGAATACTTCTTCCAGGGAATAAATCCGACATCAACGCCACCATATCCGCCGCCCGATATCATCTTTGGTGAGTTTGATAACGTACATGAAACACTCGCGGTGAGTTGGTCGGCGGCGGCCGACGCCGACACCTTGGACGAGTTGTTGCGGTACCAATCCGCTGCTGGATCCGCCGCCGATTTGGCGGGAAGCTCTTGGTCGGTGCCTGACTTGTCGAGGCAGGTGTCTGTTCCGGTCTCCGCAGATGGCACCTATGTAGGCGTGAGAGCAGTGGATGATTTCGGCAATCTCTCCGAGCCGGTCATAAAATTTTGGAATGACTTTCCAGCCGGATATGTGACGTTACCTCACCAGGAGGACAATGGAACGGTCGTTGGATTGCCGTATACCAATGGCGCTCAAAAAATATCATTGTCGGCTGCGGCCAATATCGATCAGGTGGCCCTGTGGGCGCTTTGCTCCAACTGCGGTGGCACCGCCACTGCCGAGAGTGTACTGGAAGTGGTTGCGGATAGTGCTGGCGATCTGGGAGCTATTGTGGCGACATCTTTACCCACGACGCGATGGTTTAGTTGGGGAGATGAGGTTAGGTACATATTCTCCACACCGGTGCACTTAGCCCCTGGTTCATATTGGTTACGGCCCGTTAGGACTGGAGCAATGGGTTTAACTTTCTATGGGAGCAGTGATGACAATTATACCGGCGGCTACTGGAAAAACGATTCAGGAGATGCTGGCAATGATGCCTATTTCTATCTCTATCCTGCGACCTCATCCGCCGAGGAGGCGGATTGACGCCGCCAAGCAGATTAGGCTATAACCGAGACAGGCAAAAAATCTTTCACAATATAGAAAGGAGTCGAAAATGGGCGGCTCAGGAGCAGGCATTCCGGTCAACGTGCCTCCGAGCATGATCGAGAAATCGTTCGACGAGGCCGACAAAGCAATGAGCCGAGCTTCGAGACAGAAGCGCCAGGCCCCGAAGGAAAGCATCGGGAAGTACATGATGCGCATGGAGATCGAGCGGCCGGAGAAGATAATCCTTTTTGTTCCGGAATTCGGCCTTTTTGTCGGATCGGGAAGCAAGCGAGACATGCTGAAATTCCTGGATAAGTCCAGGTCAGAAGACCCCGGTTGCGTATACGTTCTACACGCTTTCGGGGTGGAAATCGCCTCGAGGACGAGGACGCCTCACCACGAATCGGTGGAGTGGCGGCGCAAGAAAAGAGGATGGTCCGTTTGGAGGACCAAGTAATTGACGTTTTTATCCAAGCCGGCGGGCATAAGTTCGCCGGTTTTAATAAATAAAAACGCGCGACGGGTGTCGCGCGTCCGGATCTTTTGAGGCGGTCAGTCCTTCCGGAAAGGGAACTCGTCCACATTATGCCCGTGGTATTGGACGTAGTGTCCCTTGCAGGCATCGAATTCCTGGACCACGCCCCAGACGTTCACGAGGCCGCGCCTTTCCCTTTTTCCGGCGCAACCTTCGTGCATGCAGGGCTTGGTCTCGTCCAAGGGGCCATTGATGGCCTGGGTTGCCATGCACATTCCCTTGAAAAGGTTCATCGCCCTTACCTCGAGCGGCATTTCGGGGACCACTTTCATCTCACCCTCTTGGAACCGTACGATGCCGTTCTTTTTGAAACCGGCACCGAAGATCCAAGAATAGTATGCGCCGAAATTGACGCCGATCGGACCCTCGGGGTCGCCGTCCTTATAGACCTTCATTACAGTGGCGTACTTACCGTCGAAAAGGCTGTTGGTCCCTTGGATGCGGACGGAAGTTTCGCCTTCTTTGAGCTCCATTGGGCCCTCCTTGTTTGGTTGGATGCTGGATCTGGTATCAGAATGCCTTTTTGAGGGGAGAGCGTCAACGGGTCGAAAAATGGGCCGGATTTGCCCGCAAGGCGCCGGCATGATAGCTTTTTAAGAGCGGTTAGCAGTCAACTCACAACCTTAAAAAAAGAGAGGTCATTTATGTGCCCTTACCGTTGTCCTAACGGTCATATCGTTCCCGGATACGCTCGTACGAATGTGTGTCCGCAATGCGGATGTAATCTGAACAAGGCCAAGAAAGCGAAGACGGCAAGAAAATGGAAGGGTTCTCGAAAGCACGATGACCGAGTAAGACGGTAAGCACGACCGTGGCAGGCCGGGGGTTGGGCCCATCGACGGAACGCATTTGGGGGTACCCAGTAACATTGCGGATCCGGAGACTACCTCCTTTCCTCCGCGCCTGCCTTAGTGCCAATCCTCTTTAATTACGGCCGACCCACGGGTCGGCCTTTGCCTTGCCACTATTTGACATATTCGGTCAAGTGTGCTAATATTTAGGCAAGTTCTTTAAGTTAGGAAAAGTTCAATTCACCAATAAATCCAAGGAGATCTGTCATGGCTTTGTTGAAATGCATCGATCCGTCCTGCGGTTTGACCTACAAACCAGAGAACGCACCGCGCACCAGCGACGAGGAAGACGGTTTCGGCGAATATCGCTGTCTGTGCGGCCAGCCCCTGGTGGAAGCGGCGACCTGGGAGGTCAATCCGAACGAGGGGGCAGAAGGAAGCGCCACTTCGGTGACGATCGGCCAGATGGACGACCTAAGCAGCGAGTGCGGCCTCGCATCCGCCGTTCACGACGCGAACCGCGACGGCCATGCAGCCCACGGTTTGGGCGAAAGCATGGTCTATGCCCGGTTCATCGACGATATGAGCGGCCTCACCTAGGCCGAAAATATGGCCGAATCGGATGGCCTACCGACCAACTCAACCTCCTTTGTATCAAATTGGTTCGTGTTTCGAATCATCCGGTGGGGGACCGCTATTGAACGGCCCCCTTTTTTATTAACGAACGGCCCTCGGCTATAATGTCCGAATGAAGGAATTGGCCGTCGTTCTGCACGATATCCGCAGTTTGCACAATGTCGGGTCGATATTCCGCACGGCCGATGCCGCCGGGGTTTCAAAATTATACTTATGCGGCATTACCGGCGGTCCGCTCGATCGATTCGGCAATGTTCGGAAAGACGTCGCCAAAGTGGCCTTGGGTGCGGAAAGAACTGTTCCCTGGGAAAAAATGGCCCGGACGCAGGACGCGATAAAAAAACTGAAAAAGGAAGGGTATCGGGTGGTCGCCCTCGAACAAGGGCCTGGTTCCGTGGCCTACGACCGGATGAAGGCCGGTGGCAAAACGGCGCTCGTTCTGGGAAACGAGGTAAGCGGTTTGCCGAAAGCGGTCCTTAAAGCGGCGGACGCAACGATGGAGATACCCATGCTGGGCAAAAAGGAATCACTGAATGTTTCGGTGGCCTTCGGCATCGCCGTCTTCGCGCTCGTGTATAATAAATAACGTGAACGCCTACGGGAAAATCGCCATGCTTTTGGTCGGTGTCGCTATCAGCGTCGGCATTTTCTATTTCGTCGAGGCCAGCCAGATCGCCCAGATCGGGACGAAGATGCAGATAAAGATAGACAACCAATACATCGTCGCCGACACGGCTCGAACGAGCGCGGAACGTTCCCAGGGCCTGGGCGGCCGAACGTCCCTGAATATCAACGACGGGATGTATTTCATATTCCCGGATGCCGAGTCCTACGGTTTTTGGATGAAGGACATGAACTTTCCCATCGACATCGTTTGGATAAACGGAGATACGGTCATAGGGTACACGGCGAACGTTCCGGCCCCGGCCGCCGGAACGCCGGACTCGGCGCTCCAGATCTACTACCCGCCTGCGCCGGTGGACCGGGTGCTCGAACTTCACGCCGGAAGGGCGGCCATGCTCCACTTGAGCGTCGGCGATACCGTCGTGGCAAAACCGCTTCTGCCCGGATCGACCTCGACCGCCTCTCCACAATAGTTCTGGGGGCAATCGGGGAAAAATAATACGCGGACCGGATGGTCCGCGTTTTCGGCATTATGGTCACCAGAATATGTCCGGTCTGACGTTGTTGGTCAGTATCCAGTAATTCCGTTCCAGGGTTTTGTGGAAGGTCGCTTTGTACTTTTGGCAACTTTCCTGCGTACAGTAGAGAATGTGACCGACCGCCTCGCGATATTCGATGTCGTTCATTCGGAATGATTCGTGCCTGAGCGTGGCCCGAATGACCGCCGATACCTTTTCTCTGGCCTTTTCGCAGTCGAGCAAGGCCTCAAAAAGCCAACGATAGCGCAAGCGGAACTCGATGGACCGCCGATAGATCGCGAGAACATCGTCCACGGGGCCCTTGTTAGGACCGATGGAGTTCATTCTGAGGATACCGTCCAGTTTTTTGACCGGCTTGCCGGGCGTGTCGATGAGGTTTATTTGGGCCGCCAGGAAAGGACGGTAACCGTCATCGTTGCCGCCGACAATGGTTATCCGCACCCGTTCGATATTGGAAGGTATTAAGGTGGACGTGTCCTGGGCCAACAGGCCGGCCGTCGCTTTGTCCATTTTGTAGTGTAAAACGTCGGCGACCGTCATGCCGTCGCTTTCGGTTTCGATGTTGGACGGTTTAAGTCCCATAACGACATTGTGGAGAAATCCGCTCAGGTACGTGAAGCTCTTGTCCGTCGGATCGGCCGTGATGTGCTCCCGACCTGCGTTCCTCGAGCGGACGGCGCGTTGCTTTCCCATTTTCCCAACTCCGCTTTTATGAATGGATCTGTTCCCAGATTAGCTTTTTCCGCCTTGACCGGTCAAGGCGGCAAACCTAAAATGATGGCATGTACAACATCGACCAGCCGTTTCCGGGATTTTCCCTGGAAACCTATCGGAGAAGCGGGGACAAGGTGGACCACTTGAAGAACGGCGATTTCAAAGGGGAATGGCTCGTGCTTTTCTTCTACCCGGCGGACTTTACCTTCGTTTGCCCGACGGAGCTCGCCGACATGGCTCGGCGTTACGATGAATTCAAAAAATACCACGCGGAAGTGGTGGGCGTTTCGACGGATACCGTTTTCACCCACAAGGCCTGGCTCGAGGCCGAAGAGCTTTTGAAGGGCGTGAACTACCCGATGGCCGCCGACCACAACGGCAAGCTCTCGCGGGAACTCGGCATCTACGACGAGGCATCGGGCGTGGCTCAAAGAGCCGCCTTCATCATCGACCCCGACGGCGTTTTGCGGGCCGTCGATATTACGTCGGATTCCATCGGCCGGAGCGCCGGGGAGATTTTAAGGAAAGTAAAGGCGCTGCACTTCGTTCGGACCAATCCGGGCCACGTTTGCCCGGCGAGCTGGGACGAGGGGGCGGCGACGATAAAACCTTCAATAGAAAAGGCCGGGAAGGTGTATCAAGAGTTGAACAAATAAAATGGCAAAAGTAGCCATAAACGGTTTCGGGAGGATCGGGAGATTGTTCCTGAAACAAGCGTGGGGCAACAAGGACATCGATATAGTCGCGATAAACGACCTGGGGAACATCGATAACCTGGCGTATCTTCTAAAGTACGACACGGTCTATAAGCGGTTCGGCAAGAAGGTTGAGGTGCAGGGCGATAAGCTAGTGGTGGACGGGAAGCCGATCCAGTTCCTGCAGGTAAAGGACCCGACCCAGCTGCCGTGGAAAGCGCTCGGCATCGACGTGGTCGTCGAGGCGACCGGGATATTTGCCGAGTTCCAAAAGGCCAAAGTCCATTTAGAGGCCGGCGCGAAGCGCGTCGTCATCACGGCGCCCGCCAAGGATGAGGACGGTCCGGAAGGTCAGACCATCCTGATGGGTGTGAACGAGGACGAGGCCAAGGGCGTGGTCCTCACCTCGAACGGTTCCTGCACGACGAACGCCTCTTCGCCGGTGATCCAGATAATGTCCGAGAATCCGGGCATCGTGAAGGCCGTCCTTTCGACGGTCCACGGCTATACCGCCACCCAGTCCATCGTGGACGGGCCGGTAAGGGGCCACGATTTCCGGCGCGGCCGGGCGGCGGCCCAGAACATCGTGCCTTCGACGACCGGCGCGGCCATCGCCGTGACGCGGGCCATCAAGGAGCTTCAGGGAAAATTCGACGGTATCGCCATGCGCGTGCCGGTGGTCTCCGGGTCCATCGCCGATATCACCTTCGTCGCGAAAAGAAAGACGACCGTCGAGGAGATAAACGACATCTTCCGCAAGGCGGCGGAGTCGCCCCGCTGGAAGGGGATATTGGGCGTCGTCGAGGACCAAGTGGTCTCTTCGGACATATTGGGCGAAGAGTTCGGCGGTATTGTCGATCTCGGATTCACCAAAGTGGTGGACGGCGATCTCGTGAAGGTCCTTTCCTGGTACGACAACGAAGCCGGTTACGTCTCGACCCTCGTGAAACACGTGTCCATGGTGGCCGGGCTATAGGCCTGGTAGAAAGGGGGCGCCCCATGTTCGTATTGGCGCCCTTTTTTATTTTGTTCCCTTAAGAAAAATGATATAAAATATCGGTGTATGCTCATCTACATCGGCTCGGACCATCAGGGTTTCGCCTTGAAAGAGAAGATAAAACTCTTCCTTTCAGCCCGCGGATACAGCGTTGTCGACCTTGGGGCGAAGGCCTATGAGGAGGGCGATAATTATCCGGAGTACGCCGCGGCGGTCGCAAGACGCGTTAGCGAGGAGTTCGAGACCGCTAGGGGAATATTGATATGCGGTTCCGGCGTCGGCGTCGACGTCGTGGCCAATAAGTTCCGGCGCGTCCGCTCCGCCCTTTGCGCTTCTCCCGACCAGGCCTTCGATTCGCGGAACGACGATGACGCGAACGTCCTGGCTATGGGGGCCAACTATCTGGACGATGCGACGGCCCACAAAATAGTGATAACCTGGCTGCAGACCCCGTTTTCCGGCGAGGCCAGGTACCGCAAGCGATTAGAAGAGGTCGCGAACCTCGAAGAAAGGATGCTGAATCAGGCCCAGGACCTCGGCGGCGGGAACCTCGATCAATGAGAACGTCTCCGGTCATCAACTGCGGCGACCTTGAATGTTTGCGGGCGCGCTTCGCCGCCGCCGCTTCCATCGGCGCTTCATCCGTCCATATCGACGTGGGGGACGGCGCTTTCGCGCCGGTCCGGATGGGCGGGGCGCCGGCCGACCTGAAAGGGCTCCTTGCAGAAAGTCCGGGAATGAAAGCGAACGTCCATTTGATGGTCGCGGACCCGGAAGGAGCGATAGATGAGTGGTTCGAGGCCGGGGCCAAGCGGGCCATCGTCCACGTCGAAGCCGTGAAGGACTGGAAGGCGATAACGAGCGCCGCCGCCCGGGCCGGCGGAGAAATATTCCTGGGTCTAAAAAAAGAGACCCCGGCTGGCGCTTTGGACGGTTTTCTCGACGAGCCGGGACTCCAAGGCGTCCATTTTCTCGCCGTGCCGATCGGTTTTTCCGGCGGCCGGTTCGATAGCGGCGTTTTGGAGAAGATAAGATACGTTAAGGCCAAGGCCCCGCATCTTATCCTGAGCGTCGACGGCGGCGTCGATCCTGAGACGGCGGCGGCCGCAAAAGCCGCCGGCGCCGATGAGGTCGTCTCCGCGACCTATATTTTCGGTTCGCCGAACCCCCAAAAGGCCTACCAGGAACTGATTGCGCTATAATAAAAAAGATGACCCCTTTGCACGAAGGCCGGCTCCAATATTTGGAAGAACTCTCGAACAAGATCCGCGAAAAGATAATCGAGATGCTCCTTGCGGCCGGTTCGGGGCATTCGGCGGGGCCTTTGGGAATGGCGGATATAATGACCGCCATGTATTTCCATATTTTGAACCACAAGCCGAAGCAGCCGAAGTGGCCGGACCGCGACCGGCTGGTGCTCTCGAACGGCCACATCTGCCCGGTGCTCTACGCCACCCTGGCTTACGCCGGCTATTTCCCCATCGAGGAGCTTATGACGCTCAGGAAGATCGATTCCCGACTCCAAGGCCATCCGCACCGCGGGGCGCTCCCGGGGGTCGAGACCACCTCCGGTCCCTTGGGCTCCGGCCTTTCCCAGGCCATCGGTATTGCCCTCGCGGCGAAATTGGACAAGGCCAAATACCGCACCTACTGCCTCATGTCCGACGGGGAGCACGATGAGGGGAATATCTGGGAGGCGGTGATGTTCGCGGGCAAGAACAAGCTCTCGAATCTCACGGGCATCCTGGACCGGAACAACATCCAGATCGACGGTTATACCGAAAACGTGATGCCGCTCGAGAACCTCGTCGCGAAGTACGAAGCCTTCAACTGGCACGTGCTTGAGATCGACGGGCACAGTATGCCAGAGCTCATCGCCGCCGTCTCGGAGGCTGAAGCGATATACGAAAAGCCGACGCTCATCATCGCCCACACAATTCCCGGGAAAGGCGTCTCGTTCATGGAGCGCGACTATCTTTGGCACGGCAAGCCGCCGAACAAAGAAGAGGCGGCCCGGGCTTTGAAAGAACTGCGGACGCTCGGCGGTAGGATAAGATCGGAACATGAATAATATGCGAAGAATATTTCCACGAAAACACGCTATCGAATTCCCCAGCGAGGAATTCGCGCTCGCTCTCGACCTCGCTCTCTCGCTTCGCTCGAACCCTGCCCGCTCGGCCTGCGAGACGGTTTTCTTAGGAAATATTCTTTGCATTTCGAAATTATGTTGAATCCTGAATTAAAACTTAACGAAAAGCTTTTCGATGCCGACGTGGAGCAAAAACCCACGCGCGACGGTTATGGCACGGGCCTTTTGAAAGCGGGGGAGGAGAATCCGAACGTGGTCGCCCTCTGCGCGGACCTCACCGAATCCACCAGGACGGAAGCGTTCGCCAAAAAATTCCCCGACCGCTTTTTCGAGGTAGGCGTGGCCGAACAGAACATGGCGACCATCGCCGCCGGCTTGGGCATTTCCGGGAAAATACCTTTCATCGCCTCTTACGCCACTTTCTCGCCGGGCCGCAACTACGAGCAGATCCGGACGACCATCGCCTACAACAACTCGAACGTGAAGATCGCCGGGCATCATGCCGGGATATCCGTCGGTCCGGACGGGGCGACCCATCAGGCGACGGAGGATATCGCCATCATGCGGGCGATGCCGAACATGAAGGTCTTCGTTCCCTGTGATGCCCTGGAGGCCGAGCGGGCGACGCTCTCGGCCGTGAAAATATCTGGCCCTGTCTATTTACGCTTCGCCCGCGAAAAAAGCCCCGTAATTACGACAGCCGAAACGCCTTTCCGTCCCGGCCGGGCGGATATTTATTGGCAGCCGAGCGGCAATGGGAAAAAAGCAGATGTCGCGATCGTCGCTTGCGGCGCCTTGGTCCACGCCGCCTTACTTGCGGCCAAGGAATTAGAGAAGGAAAAAATAACGGCCTACGTCGTGAACAGCCACACCGTAAAGCCCTTGGACGAAGACGTTATTTTGAAAGTGGCCGAAAGGGCGGGGGCGGTCGTTTCCGTCGAAGAGCACCAGGTCGCGGGCGGCCTCGGCGGCGCTTTGGCCGAGCTTTTTGCGAAACATAGGCCGATACCGATGGAATTCGTAGGGTTGAACGATACTTTCGGCGAGTCGGGCCGGCCGGACGAGTTGCTCGAAAAATACGGCATGGGCAGGAGGGACATCATCACAGCAATAAAGCGGGCTATGGCGAGGAAGTAATTTCCTGTATAATTAGTCAGCGAGAAAAAGGGGGATTGGGTCCATATATGAATCCAACCTCTTCTGTTATCGGTAAAGGCAAAAAAGCATTAGCAGCCATCCTTGGTTTTGCTCTTACGACCACAGTGGTCGCTTTTTTGGCACGCACCGCTTTCCGGGTCTCACAGGCCGAGGCGGCCGGACCGGTCGTTACATTTGTCGCGCCTTCTAATAGTTCCACGGCGACCGGAACAATCACCCTCGAGGCCTCTTCATCCGAGCCAGGCACGACCATCGCGAACGTCCAGTTCCAGGTGGACGGCGTGAACGCCGGCTCGGCCGTGACCTCGACCAATAATCTCTTTTCCGAGTCGCTCAATACGGCCGCCTATTCGAATACCGCCCACACCTTGACCGCCGTCGCGACGGACGCCTCCGGCACGACGAGCACCGCCTCGATATCGGTGACCTTTGCGAACAACTATACCGTTTGGATATATCAAGGCGGGGGATTGGATTCGGGATGGATAAACAGCAGCTACGGTACGGCCACAACGACCTACAACAATACCTCGATCGTTGGTCCAGGAAGCACCTCTTCTATCGAAGATCAATTCACCTCAGGCAATATCGGGTTCGCGAACGGGACCGATTTTTATCCCGACAATTACAACTCGTTACAATTCTACGCTTACACCACATCCACTTCCTTTTCACTGATCGTCCAGCCCTACAATTATTTCAATGGCAACCCGTCTGGTTTGCAGGTCACCGAATCGATAACCCCGAACCAGTGGAACTTCGTAAGCATACCCATGTCGAGTCTGGAAGCGAGCGACACGTCCTTCGACGCTATTCAATTTTACCCTTCCGGACCTGGAACGCTCTACCTCGATTCAATTGGCCTGATGGGCAAGGTCAGCGACCCGACACTCGCAACCTCCATTACCTCGCCTGCGAGCGGCGCCTCCGTCTCATCGACTGTAATCGTGGCCGCCACGGCCACCGGAACGCTGGCGATCCAAAACGTCCAATTCCAGATAAACGGAACGACTATCGGGACGGCCACTTCGTCCGGCAATACCTATTCCATCTCTTGGAATACCTCTACTTATACCAGTGGCACGACCACCATCACGGCCATCGCGACCGATTCTTCCGGCAACCAGGCCTCGACGACCGAGACGGTGACGGTGGCGAACCCGGATACCACGCCGCCAAACGTCGTTATCACAAGCCCGGCGAACAACGCGACCGTTACGAGTACCATCACGCTTGCCGCTTCATCGACGGACAACGTGGCCGTCCAAAGCGTCCAATTCCAGCTCGACGGCACGAACCTGGGGAGCGCCGTGACGTCGACGAACAGCATCTTTTCCACGTCGCTCAATACAGACCTCTACTCGAATACCACTCACACTATCACGGCTATCGCCAAGGACACTTCCGGCAACACCGCTTCGTCTTCGGTGACCGTAACGGTCGCGAACAACATAACCGATTGGGTCTATCAGGGCGGAGCGCTCGTCTCGCCTTGGGCCAATTACAGCAATGGCTCGACCACTCTGAGCTACGACAATACCACGACGGTCTATCCAAGCAGTACCTCTTCTTTGGAGGTCGATTCGCCGTCGGGCTACGTCATAATCGTCAACCACACATTCTCGCCTTCGCCCACGCTATATACCGACAACTACCAAGGATTCCAATTCGCGGTCTATTCGACGTCGACGTCGCTTTCCTTGGGCGTACAGCTCTTAAGCGATTTCGGATACGAACCGTCCGGGGCGACGTATAACTTGAGCGTGACGGCGAACCAATGGACGCTGGTCAACATACCGATGTATGTGCTGGAGCCGAACGGCTACAACTTCGATACCATCAACATCGTTCCATCGGTCCCAAGCACGTTCTATCTGGACGATGTGTCGTTCGTTGGGAAAACCGACCTGACGCCGCCAGTGGTCACGATCGAATCGCCAGCGAGCGGCGCTTCCGTTTCCTCGACCGTGACCATCGCCGCCTCATCGACGGATAACGCGGCGGTCGAGAACGTCCAGTTTCAGGTAAACGGCACGAACCTGGGGAGCGCCGTCACTTCCACCAATTCCATCTATTCGGCCACATGGGATACTGCCCAGATAAAGAACGGCACGACCACCATCACGGCCATCGCGACCGATTCTTCCGGCAACCAGGCCTCGACGACCGAGACGGTGACGGTGGCGAACCCGGATACCACGCCGCCCGTCGTTACTTTCGTAACACCCACGAACGGGGAAACGGTTTCCTCGACCATCACTATCACCGCTTCATCGACGGACAATCAGGCGGTTAGGAACGTCCAATTCCAGCTCGACGGCACGAACCTGGGGAGCGCCGTGACGTCGACGAACGATCTCTACAGCGTCTCCTGGAATTCGAGCTCCACGACCGACGGCGCGCATACCCTTACGGCCGTCTCGACCGACACGTCGGGGAATCAGGCCTCGACTACCATTTCCATATCCGTCCACAACCAACCGGACACCACTCCGCCGGTCGTGACATTCGTTTCCCCGGCCCCGAGTTCCACGGTCTCCGGCATAGCGACCCTGACCGTTTCTTCGACGGACAATATCTCCGTAGCGAACGTCCAGTTCCAGGTGGACGGCACGGACTTCGGGAGCGCCGTGACGTCGACTAACGACATTTATTCCGTTCCTTGGGGGACGCTTTCCGAATCGAATGGCGCGCATACCCTTACGGCCGTCTCGACCGACACGTCGGGGAATCAGGCCTCGACTACCGAGACGGTGACAGTCGGTAACTCTTCGACCACGGCTTCGCTGGTCGGTTCCGCTGCGGAATGCTTCGGCCAAAGCGGATGCTCCGTTACCGCCACGGTGGCCTCGGCGACACTTAGTTTTCCGAATGGCGGCGTGCAAAAAACGGGAGACCTCCTGTTCGCCTGGTCGGTATGGAGCAGTTGGCAGAGCGTGGCGACCACGACAGATACCATGGGCAATGTCTGGACGCCGATATTTTCAAGCGAATACTATTCGACCAACGGGACTTGGTATCAGGCCTGGTATGCGGTCGCAAAGAACTCTGGGTCCGATAGCGTCACTCTTCAATTCCCCGGAGTCGTGTACGGGGCCTTCGGCATTAGCGAGTTCTATACGCCGAGTTTGAACTCCATTACCCCGCTCGATGCGACCGGTTTCAATTTCGCGACCAGCACCGGCGTAGCCACTCTATCGGCCTCGACCACGGCCGCAATGACCGCCTCGCCGGAGCTCATTATCGGACTCGGAGGCAGCGTCAGCGCTACAAGTTCCACCTTTACCGCCGGCAGCGGTTTTTCCACTTCCGGAAGCGAACAAGGCGGCGGCGGGAATATATCCGGAGGGATGGAATGGCAATTCGCATCGTCCTCTTCGGGGATCGCTTCCGCGACGATGACAGCCGACTTGCCGGCTTGGGGAATGGGCGTGGTCACTTTCAAGACGTACGGCATTCCGCCGTCTATAGCGATCACATCGCCGACGACGGGATCGACCGCTTCGGGAACGATCAATATAACGGCTTCGGCCACCGATAACGTGGGGGTGAAGAACGTCCAGTTCGAGATCGATGGGGGTAATTTCGGGAGCGCCGTAACTTCCACGAATAGCTCGTATTCCGTCACCTTGAACACGACCGCCTATGCTTACGGCACCCATACGCTCGCGGCTGTGGCGACGAACAATTCCGGGGTTCAGGCCAGCTCGTCCGTTTCGGTCTTCTTCGCGAATAACTCCGATTTGCCGATCTATCTTGGCGGGTCGCTCGCGAACGGGTGGTCCAGTACGAGCACGGCCGGCAATACGCTGAACTACGGCAATACCGCAACCGTCTATCCCGGCAGCACCTCGTCGATCCAGGCCGATTACGAAACCGGTTCGCTGGCCTTTACGGACAATCCGAGCTGTTCCGGTCCTCTGATCGACCCGCAGAACTACAAGGATGCCGAAGTGGCCTTTTATGCCACATCGTCCGTGACGGTCGGCATCCAAACGTACAGCCAATGCTCGGCCACCAATCCAGGCATAACTTATTACGCCACTCTGACCCCGAACCAGTGGAATTTGCTCGATGTGCCGATGCTGGACCTGGAACCTTACGGATACGCTTTCGACACGGTCTCGATCACGCCGGATGCGACGGGGACGATATTCATCGATAACATGCAATTGCTCGGCAAGACGGAGTTCGTCTCGCCGACGGTGTCCTTTACGTCTCCGGCGAACGGCTCGACGTTGAACAGCACGACCACTCTCTCGGTGAACGCGACCGACGACACATCCGTCCAGTACGTTCAGTTCCAGATGAACGGAGAGAATATCGGGTCCCAGGTAACTTCGGCCAACGGTACCTTCAGCATGAGTTGGAACGCCGGCCTATACCTGAACGGCACCGATACGCTCACGGCGGTCGCGGTCGACTCTTCGGGAAACGAGTCGTCGAGCTCCATTACCGTCACGGTCGACAATCCATCCACGACGAACGACTTCGTGACCGTCCAAAACGGCAAATTCTACCTGAATGGGAACCCATTCTATTTCGGCGGCACGAACGCCTACTATCTGGCGGTCTATCAAGGCCTGGACCCGGCGTATGTAACCCAGATGATGGACTCTTTCGTTCAAAATAACGTGCGGGTCATCCGCATCGATGGTTTCTATAACGGCACTTTCTGTTCGGCTGGCGGGGCGACCGACCCCGTCATCCAGACGGCTCCCGGAGTGTACAGCGAATCCGCCCTGGAGGATTTGGACGCGGTCATTAAGGACGCCCACGATCTCGGCATCAAGGTCATCGTCACGCTGGGGAACGAATGGAACAACTTGGGCGGGGTCTGCCAGTACGACGAATGGGCCGGGCTGAGCGGCGTAAGCTCGACGAGCACGCCGACCGATGCGCAGTTCGAATATTTCTTCACTTCGACGACGACCATTAATATGTACGAGAACTACATCTCGATGCTCCTGAACCGCGTGAACGTCTATACCGGCCTGGCCTATAAGGACGATCCGACGATAATGTCCTGGGACATTATGAACGAGGCCCGCAATCCGGCCCAGGGTGCGAGCACGACGGAACTCGTTTCCTGGTACACCCAAATGGCTTCGCTCATCCACGGTATCGACACGAACCATCTGATCAGTACAGGCGAAGAAGGCATGGACGAGAACAGCCCCTCCGAATACAACCCGAATTACACCAACACTTACTTCATGCGGAGCGATACCGGGTCCAGCTTCATCCAGGATATGAACATCCCGTACATCAGCTATGCGAACATCCACGTGTATCCGGACGCCTTCGGCTTTTCGATCCCGTCTTGGGCGACCGATACCGATCTTTATATAAACGACCATGCGAAGATCGCCGCCTCCGCCGGCAAGCCGCTCCTCGTGGGCGAGTATGGCTACGGCTATTTGAATGCTTGGGTACCCGACGACCCGCAAAAGACGACATTCTACGATTCGGTGTGGGCGAACGACGAGCAAAACTCGTCGGTCGGCGGCGACATGCTTTGGGAGTTAGTGAACGGCGCCAAGTGCGTCGAGTCGCAGAGCAATATCTGTATCAGCCGCGATCCCAATTTGACCAATCTGTTCCTAGCCCACGAGACCAATATGTACGCCCAGAGCACATTACCGGCCGTGTCTTCCGGTGGCTCCTCGGGTGGGGGAGGCGCCACGGTCTCGTCGAACAGCGGCGGCGCCGGCGGAGGCGGATACGTCCCCGTCCTCACCCCGAACGGCCCGGTATACACCGCCCCGGCCGCGACCACCCAGACCGCGCAGACATCCTCCAATTCAGGATCTTCCGCCTCCGTCTCTCCCGTCACGGCGATCCTCGGATACCGGGAAAGGGGGACCGAGGTCAAAGACCTCCAGATCTTCCTGGCCTCTCAGGGCGTTTTCCCCAATGACTTTGCGACCGGGTACTTCGGACCGTTGACCCTCCAGGCCGTCCAGAAGTTCCAATGCAATGAAGGCATCGTCTGCTCCGGCGGTCCCGGTACCACTGGCTGGGGCCACGTGGGACCGGCCACCCTCCAGAAGATCCAGGAACTCTCCCAGGGCCAGCAGACGTCCACTCAACCACCGACCCAGACCCAACCCTCTACCCCCTCCACCCCAGGCCCGGTCTCCGTCTCCTTGCCCACGGGCGGCACCATCACCCAATATCTTGCGAGGACCGAACAAGGGAACCAGGTCAAAGACCTCCAAAAATTCCTCGCCTCAATGGGCGTCTTCCCCAAGAATCTCGAGACCGGATACTTCGGAGACGTCACCCTCCAGGCCGTCCAGAAGTTCCAGTGCCAAGAGCACATCGTCTGCTCCGGCGGTCCTGGCACGACCGGCTGGGGCCACGTGGGGCCGGCCACACTACAGAAGGTTGCCGAATTGAGCTCGTCTTCAACGGCCGCCGGGCAGTGATTTTTACAATCGCTCGCGGTCGCCTATAATGGGAATATATGCGCGATGTAATTGCGATCGGTTCGGTCACGCAGGATTCTTTTTTCGACGCTTCCGGGCTGGATTTGGAAAAGTTCTCCGGGACGCCTTCCGGCCAGGCCTTCCGCCTGCCTTTGGGCGATAAGCTGGAGATCAAAAGCGTCTATACCACGGTCGGCGGCAACTCGGCGAACGCATCCGTCACCTTTGCCCGCCAGGGCCTCAAAACGGCCTGTGTCGGCCGAATCGGCCGGGATGTCGGCGGCGATTTGATAGTGCGCCGGCTCAAAGAAGAAAAAGTGAGTACGGATGCGATCTCGATCGACCGGAAACTCGGGACGGCCTCGTCCGTCCTTCTCGTTAAAAATGGCGAGCGGACCATTTTGAACTATCACGGCGCCTCGAACGATTTCGGCGTCACCGATATTGATTTTACCGACCTCCAAGCCAAGTGGTGGTACCTTTCACTTTCCGGCAGATCGGAAATGGCCTACGACGCTTTCGTCGAACATGCCGCTCGCCAGGGTATCGCCCTCGCTTTCAACCCGAGCGGCTATCAACTTACCCACGCCAGGATGAAAATATTGCGCTCGCTCAAAAAGATATCCTTCTTGACGGTCAACGAGGAAGAAGCGGCTATTCTTACGGGAATACCTTTCCGCCGCGAGCGGGAAGTTTTCAAGAAATTGGACGACCTCACGAGTCCGGGCATTCTTGCGGTGACGAATGGTAAAGGAGGCGTGACCGTCTCGGATGGCCGCTACGTTTATCGAGCGGGGACCTTTAAGGAAAAGAAACTCGTGGACCGGACGGGCGCGGGAGACGCCTTCGGTTCCGCTTTTGT
This sequence comes from Patescibacteria group bacterium, assembly GCA_023380415.1. Taxonomy (GTDB): domain Bacteria; phylum Patescibacteriota; class Minisyncoccia; order UBA6257; family GWB1-50-10; genus JAMCRC01. Next base: position 71,918 of record JAMCRC010000018.1, read on the forward strand.
GGCAAGTTTGGCCCGTTCCGGCGTGTTGCTTAAAAATTTGCACCGGACGACACCGGCGCAGATCAAAGAGGCCATCCGCGTCGCCTCGGCCAACGCCACGTCCGTCGTGGAGCATTTGGGAGCCACGGAGGGGACGCTCAAAAAAAGCGAGATCAACAAACCGAGGTTCCGGAACTTAAAGGTCAAAATTGAAAAGCTTAACTGATCCAATGGACAAGTTGGCCGATTTGGGAAGGGTTTTGGGGATGGAAAAGAGAATGCTCGAAGGACCTGGATGCGGAAATGAAAAAGCGCACCGGACAGAGCGGCATCCTCGAAAAGGTGTCGGCGGAGAACGAGGAACAGATCGGCCGGACGCTCGCCATATTGAACAGCTCCGATCGTTCGGCGGCGCACGTTAAAAGCGTCCTTCGGAACGCCGTCTTAACCCACGAAAAACATCTCCTGAGCTTTTTGGACAACATTAAAGGGGACACCGAGTTCCATAAAGCGGCCAAGCTGGCCCGGCAAATAGCGACCGTTGGTAAAGGATTTTTCCTCAAGAAAGAGCTGGGCGTAGAGATACTCCACAAACGCGAACCGCAGAAACTTTTGGCCTATTTGGGCGTGAAAAACATCGACGAGGCGCTCAAAACCCACGACGTGACCGAGCTTTTCAGCACGCTCAGATTCATCGAATCGGAGGAGTGGATGCATGAGACCTTCGATGCCGCGTACGACGGTTTTACCGCCAAGGATTTCGAGGAACGGGACATCGAGATATCCGTCCTGGGTCCGGAATGGAAGACGGTCTCCGCGGAATTCGTCAAAAAGAAGCACCATAACGTGAGCCACCTCAAGGAGTTCGGCGTCATTTTCGTGAATCCGATCAAGGAGAACGTGCCTGGGAAGTTCCTCCGCGACTTCGCTCTCCTTCTGCATTACTTCCACGAGATCGACTTCTATTCCAAACTCTTCCGCAAATACTCGGCCGAACCGAACTTTGCCGCTAACTTTAAAGAGCTCTTGCGGGGCGATGTTCCGGAAAAGAGCACGGTCGGACCGGGGGAGTGGCTGATGGTCCAGCGCTATCTTTGGAAGGTCGACCCGCATGACCCGCGCCTTTTCTTGCCCCGGGTGAACCCGGAATCGGTGCACTGGGCGCGCGGCGAGAGCGATCTTACGGCTTTCAAGGCGCCGAAGGCGAACCTGGACCTTTCGATGTGGCACGACCTGGACTGGGTGGGCGGTATCTTCGCGGACGGCGGCAGCGAGGTCGTTTCCCTCGACTTAGAGGACAATGCGATGTCTCTTGTTTCCTTCATGGAAGGGGAGGACCAGACCATGAACTATCACCAGCGCGAGAGCATGTGGACCAAGATATTCGAGGAATACGCCGGCGGAGAAGAGGCGATGGAGAAACTTCTCATCGATAACTTCAATAAGGGCGTAATTAAATTCTAAACGACAATATGCGTACATTTAAGGCGGAATTGGAAAAAGCGGAGGCGAAAGGAATAGCGCTTGGGCACTTTAATATCGCGGCCATCGAACAGTTGAATGCTATTTCGGATGTGGCGCGAAAGCTCAATGTGCCGGTTGTGGTCGGTGTTTCGGAAGGAGAGCGCAAATACATCGGCGTCCCGGAGGTGCGGGCCCTGCTCGATGCATTGAACAAGCAGTACGGCGACGCAAGCGGCGACGGCTTTTGGCTTTTCTTGAACGCAGACCATACGCACGACCCGGCGCTCGCCGAAGAAGCGGCCCGGAACGGTTTTGACGAGGTTCTTTTCGACGGTGGCAAGTTTCCACTCGACGAAGATATCGCGAAGACCAAAGCGGCCGTCCAAAGTTTAAAGGCCATCAACCCGAATGTTCTGGTGGAAGGCGAGATAGGATATATCGGCTCGGATTCAGAGATGTGGGACAAGATACCGGAAGGGGCGGCCATATCGCCGGAAACCCTAACTAAGCCGGAAGACGCCGCGCGGTTCGTGAAGGATACCGGCGTCGATATGCTCGCGCCGGCCGTTGGCAATATTCACGGCATGTTCAAGAACGCTCCCAATCCGCGCTTGGATATACCGCGTATTAAAGCCATCAAGGAAGCTGTAAAAATCCCGCTCGTTCTCCACGGCGGTTCCGGCATCGTGGATGAGGACTTTACGGCGGCGATTGCGGCGGGTATCACGCTAGTGCATATTTCCACTGAGATCCGGGCCGCCTGGCGCAAAGGCGTGGAGGAAGAACTCAAGGCGGCACCGGATGAGCTTGCGCCCTACAAAATAATGCCCGAGGCGATAAGGGATATGGAGGAGGTCATCGAAAAGCGCCTGCGGCTTTTTATGAAACTGTAGCTATAGCAAAAGTTCCGCAAGTGAAAAAGTGACCGCTCGAGGGCGCTAGCCCAAGCTTTAGTCACCTTTCCATCTTGCGGGACTTTTGCTTTGCATGATCAGGGGTTTTCATGTTAAATTCGCTTTAATGGAGGAACAAATTATAAATAAGATAATTCTTGAAATTCGGGCCGGGACGGGCGGGGACGAGGCCTCGCTTTTTGCGGGCGACCTGGCGCGGATGTACCAGCGCTACGCGGCGAAGCGGGGATGGAAATTCGGCATCGTCGACGCTTCGGAGTCCGGGGCCGGGGGATACAAGACGCTCGTCGCCGAAATGTCCGGGCCGGGAGTTTACGATACCCTTCAGCACGAATCCGGCGTGCATCGCGTCCAGCGCGTGCCCGTTACGGAAAGGCAGGGGAGGGTCCACACCTCGACCGCTTCGGTCGCCGTGTTGCCCATA
>JAMCRC010000019.1 GCA_023380415.1 Patescibacteria group bacterium
CGAAATCCGCGGCGCGTTTTTGGCACGCCGCCTGGTAGCAGAGCGGGTTCGGCCGCAGTTTGGCCTCGACGGCCGCGACGGCGGAGGTGAGATGGGCCGCATCCATTTTGGGAAGCAGAAGACCGGTCTTCCCGTCGATGACCGACTCGCGATAGCCGCCGTCGCCGGGGGCGACGACTGGCTTGCCAGAGGCCATGGCCTCGACGGCCGCCATGCCGAAGTCCTCGCGTTCGGACGTGGCGATGAAACCGATGCAGTCGGCATAGAGCCGGCGTAGTTCCGCATCCGGCACCCAGTGGCGGAAAGAGACGTTCGGCGGCGCGAGTTCCTCCAGCCGTTTTTTGTATTCCTCGAACTGTCGGGTGCCCTCCTCGTAGCTCCCGACGATCACGAGCCGACGTTCCGGCATTTGCCGGAAGGCCTCGAGCTGGACCTCGATCCGTTTGTGGCCGACGAGACGGTTCACCGAAAGCCAGTAACCCCGGGGCGGGGCGTAACGGTAGGCGGCGGTGGGGATGGGCGGATGGACGACCGGGGCGGTCGTGCCGAATATCCGCGCGATACGTCCTTGGACGTTTTCCGAATTGCAGACCCACCGATCGACGCGGCGGGCGTACCGTTTGACGATGAAACGGTTGAAATGCGTCCAGATATCGAAGAGCGGCCGCATCCACCCGGCGAGGGTTTCGGCGCGCACCTGGTCCCGGAATTCCCAAAGTTCGTTCAAGGGGCCATGAACGTACCAAAGATTCGGGTGGTTCCGCACGGCTGCGCCGATCGCCCAGTCGCTCGCAATGACGACCCGGTCGTACCGGCCGGCCAGATTCAGGCGCCGAAAGCGCCAGAGCGCGAGCTGCTGGCGGAAGGGGGCCCGGGCGGGTAGTCGGCCGATGGAGCGGATGCGGGGGAGGACATCTGTGAAGCCGCAAGCGGCGATCCGTTCCGGATCGACGTTCGTCGTATAAACGTCGGCCCCGAGGCCGCGGGCGAGCGTGAGGGCGAGGATCTCGGCTCCGCCGATGTGGTCGAGAGCGTGAGGAAGAACTGCTGTCTTCATTGGCTCGGGCGGCCGGTGTTCACGACGGAAAGGATAAAAAGATCGGCGATGAGCATAAAGCCGAGAAGGACCGATACGAAAAGCGGGTCGAAGAGCTCAGCGCCGACGCCGATCAGGCGCAGGGCGGCTGGTAGGCAGATCAGCACAATCCCGATGGCCAGAGCGGTTTTGGAACGCAGGACGGCGTTGAAGCGAGCGGCGAACCGGTTCGGTTCGCGGAACCTCGTCCAAAGGAATGTTTTCGCGAACGCCCCAAGAAATATCATCTCGAAGCCGAGGATAGGGAAGAACAGGCGAGCCGTGGCGGACGAAAAGAATGGCAGGCCGGGCCAAACGAAACTGAACGCGAGAGCAACGATCCCAAGCGCGAATGTGAGCGCACCGGGCACGATGTACCAACTGATAGGGGTCTGGAGCAAGAGGTAGCGAATGTGAGCCAGACCGTCGCGGTACCGGCGTAACTTCGAGACGCCGCGGCGGACGGAGTAAGTGATAGGCGTTTCAACGACGCGCAGGCCGAGCTGTTTCGCCTTCACAAGCATCTCTGTTGCGAATTCCATACCGTCTGTTTTGAGGGCCAGTTGGTCGAAGGCCTCGCGCCGGATGGCGCGGAAACCGGATTGGCTGTCCGAGACCTTGAGGCCAAAGATGGCAAAGAGCAGGAGATTCAAAACGGGAGTACCGAAAAGGCGATGCGCTATTGGCATCGCCCCCGGAGCCATCCGGCCGCGGAGGCGGCTACCGATAACGATGTCCGCCGCGCCCAGATCTTTCAAAAGTTCCGGAATTTCTTTAAGGGCATAAGTACCGTCCGCATCGGCGTAAACAAGCGTGTCTCCCGTTGCGTGTTTCACGCCTTCCCGCACGGCAAGCCCATAACCCTCGCGATTATGTTTGACTACCACCGCTCCCGCCGCGCGAGCGATAATGTCCGAGCCGTCGGTCGACGAATCCGAGACGATAACCTCGGCGGGGAATCCGGCCGCGCGGGCCGCCGCCCAGGCCTCGCGCACGCACATGCCGACAGTTTCGCGTTCGTTCCGGCAGGGGAGAATAATGGATACCATCTTGCCTCTCATTATATAATGAAAGCGTTTCATGGTGCCCTTTATCGCCCCTCTTCTCATTTTCCTGCCAGGATATCTGATCACTCTGTTTTTGCCGTTCGCTTCCGGCTTCTTCAAACGGCTGGCCTTTTCCATCGTCTTGAGTCTATCCGCTGAGATAGCGTTGAGCTATCTGCTCGCCGTTTTTAATCCGCTCTTTCTAAAATACTTTTTACCGTTCATCGCCATCGGAGCGCTCATTCTCGGCCTCATCGGCAGGAAACGACTGTTGATTTTGGTTGAAGAATGGCGTGCCCTCCGGAGCAGGGAGAGGTTATTTTCCGGGGCCTTGCTCGCTTTGGCCGTCGCGGCTGGAATCTTCATCTTTTACCCTCATTTCGGTTATACCTGGCCTATCCACGCCGACGAGTGGTGGGATGTTTCCGCCGTTCA
>JAMCRC010000020.1 GCA_023380415.1 Patescibacteria group bacterium
CTTTTTTCCATTTGTGCGGGGTGTAATGCCTTCGCCAGTAGCCGAAGGCCGCGACGCCACCGAAAAATCCGCACCAGACGACGGCGAACAGCAAGATAATCTCCGGGTTCATCTCACCGGTCCTTTTCTTTTTCCAATCGCTTCGGGGTATATTTGACAAAACTTGTTTTATATTTTAGCATTTAGACAAGCGTTGGAACTTGATAACTAACGAAACGGAGGGCATATGACCCCGGAGATTATCTTGCTGTTCGCCGTCGTCTGGTGCGGATTTTTCGGTGGCGTCGCGGCCTTCGGCTACTGGCGAAGGCATTACACCCCGCACAAATGGAAAAAAGCGGGCCTCACGATATTGATACTTGTCGGAGGATTCTTGTCGCTGGCCCTTATGCCCGGCGAGAAACGCCCCCATCCGTCACCTTAAGGTTGTAATCTTTCGCTCGCCAGACCGGCCCTGCGTAGTCGACACCGACTCGCGGGCCTTTTTTTATATCTTTTTTCCTTATCCTCGTCCCCCGGTCCTCGAACCAGAGTCCGGTCTTTTTATCCGCCGGCTTGCCGTAAACCTTCCCGTCTATTTTGAAATGTTTGGTGACGCGAGCGGGGCCTTTTATTCCTTCCACGCCGCGGATCAGGATCGCCGCCGGATATTCCTTTGGTCCGGTCACGATGTTCACGAGCCAGTGCATGCCGTAAGTGAAATACGGGTACCAGACGCCGGACTCTCCGAACATGACCTTGTTCCGCTCCGTCCGTCCCCGCGAGGCATGCGAGGCCTTGTCGCGCGGACCGTCGTAGGCCTCGACTTCGGTTATCATCGCCGCTCTTTCCCGGCCGCGGTAGCGCCGGACCAGATATTTGCCCAAAAGCTCCTCGGCCACCTTGAGGGTCGGCCGATCGAAGAATTCGGAGGGGAGTGCTTTGCGCATCAGATCAGTTCCCTTATCTCCTGGAGCACTTCGCTGGGTATCGGGTCGCGTTTGGGACTTACGCCCGGATACCGCCAGGCGGTGATTATTTTCAAACGTTGTTTAGGATTTAGGGTTTTGGATCCAGGGTTTGCTCGTTGACCGCCGTCAACGAGCTTGTACATCGCCCAGATCTCGGAATATTTCTGCGTGCCGGCCGGCTGCATGACCGCGATGCATTTCGGGACTATCCCCTCCTCATGGCGGGCCGGGAAACGGATAATGCGCTTGACCCGGCTCTCCGAAAGGCCGTACTGGCGCATCTTCACGCGGCTGTGGGACGTCCAAACGTATTTGTCGTTCGCCGCACCGAAAGAAAAATCGCCGAACCTTTTGAGCCCGGGTCTCTTATTCTTGAGCGGCGACCGGCGCGCAAGCATCGTTACTTGCGGCCGTAAAGGCCGATGAGCACGCCCTGGGCAAGAACGTGGCCGCTCATAGCCGAAGTAAGGGCCGCTTTGTCCGAACCCGCCGGGATATCGAGCGATGCGTCCAAGGCATAAACGTTGAAGCGATAGCGGTGCGGCGAATTGCCGCGCGGCGGGCAGGGGCCCATATACTTGGCCTTGCCCCCGCTTCCCGTTCCCTGTACGGCGCCGAAGGGCACCGTGTCCTCGTCGATGTACTGGGTCTTGGGATCGATGTTCCAAACGAGCCAGTGGTACCAGGTCTCGCCGCGCGTCGCGTCGGGATCGTCCATGACGAGCGCCAGGCTCTGCGTTCCATCGGGCGCATCCCGGATCTCCAGGAGCGGGTTAACGTCCGCGCCGTCGCAGGTGAACTTTTGGGGAACGACGCCGCCCTCTTTGAAGGCAGAGCTTTTGACGAGAATCGGTTTCGCTTGGGTTGAACGTGGCATAAGAAAGTAGGCCGTCAATAAAAGGATAGCAAATATGAGGACTAGGACCAAGCTATGCCTCACCCCAATAGTATATAGTATTTAATGTTCTCCGGCGCGACTTGATACCTGATACCAAATACTAAATACTAAATACCGACATGTCCCAGCTTGCCATCTACCGCAAATACCGGCCCGCGACGTTCGAAGACCTCTTGGGCCAGGAAATGGTGGTGAAGGTCCTGAAGGGCGCCGCCAAAAGCGAGCGCCTGGCCCACGCCTATCTTCTCGCCGGACCGAGAGGCACCGGCAAGACCACGACCGCCCGCCTCATCGCGAAGATCGCGAACTGCGAGAAACGGGCCCTCGACGCCAAATTCAGGGAAAAGGGCGAGCCGTGCAACGAATGCGGCGCCTGCCGCAGCATCGACGACGGTTCGTCTTTGGATGTGGTCGAGATCGACGCCGCTTCGAACCGCGGCATCGACGAGATCAGGAATTTGAAGGAAAGTGTCCGCGTCGCCCCGACGACGAACCGTTACAAGGTCTTCATCGTCGACGAGGCCCACATGCTTACCAAGGACGCCTGGAACGCGCTCCTCAAGACATTGGAGGAGCCGCCGCAATACGTGATCATCGTCCTCGCGACAACGGAGATCGAAAAGGTGCCGCCGACGATCGGCTCGCGCACCCAAAAGTTCTTCTTCAAGCGCGCTTCGCGCGACGAGATCGCTTCCAAATTGAAGAAGATAGCCGCGGCCGAAGACATCAAGATCGGCAGCGAGGCCCTGGACCTTATCGCCTCTTCGGCCGAGGGCAGTTTCCGCGACGCGGAATCGCTCTTGGACCAGCTCGTTACCTTCGGCGATAAGACCATATCGCTCCAAGAGGTCGAAGAGACCATCGGCAAGGTCGGCTTCGACAAGCTTTCCGCTTTCGCCGGCCACCTTCTGCGCCGGGAGTCCGGCGAGGCGCTCAAGTCCCTGACCGAAATAGCGGACGGCGGCTTCAATCTGGCCGCTTTTACCAAGGACCTCATCGAGTACCTCCGCCGCGTCGCCGTCTTGAAGACGAGCCCGGAAATGCGCGCCGCCTTTTCTTCGGAGCTTATGGAAGAGCACCTGAATAAGATCATCGATCACGCCAAGCTCTTCGAACCGAAGCACCTGGACCTTTTAAAGGGACTTATCGCGGCCTACGGCCAAATGCGTTACAGCCAGTTCCCCATCATCCCGCTCGAAGTGGCCATCGCCGAAAACGCTCAATAGATCCTCCAAGAGCTCAATCCCACGGCCGCTCCGAAAAAGTGGCCGACGACGAACGCGAGGACGGCCGCCAGAATGAGCGGCCAGCCGAGCGTGGTGTACGTTTCTTTGAGGAAAACCAGACGGTAGACCGAGACCAGGACGACGCTCAAGAACACGAGCGGCACGAATATGATTATGTTCGGCCAGCCGACTATGAGCGCGGCGAGAAATCCGATCGTGGTCTCGCCGGCGTGGAAAAAGCGCTCACGATATCTCTGGAGCAATTTCAATATCCCCCAGAACAAAATGGCGATGATGACGGACCAAACGGCATCGAGCCAGAAACGGCTCCAGGCATAATAAAGGAAATAACCCAAGTGTCCGTCAAAAGCACCCACCCCGCCGGTAACCGCCGCGGGAAGTTTTTCGAGAGATTCATTAAGGAGCAAATGGGCTAAGGGTTCGCTCTTCCAGACGAAATATTGCCCGACCGATAATAATAAGGCATAAGCGAACTTAAAGACCAGCAAAGCGACCACCAAGCCGCGCAGGGTCAAATGTTTTATCGCCCTTCCTTGCCGTGACCGCCAGTAAACCAAGCAGGCACCGATAGACACAAGGCCAAAGAATATCCTTGGCAGCCAAACGGCGATCAAGTTCAATGCAACGTACATTAGGTTTGCCGATACTATCGGATTATATTATAAAGAATACCAGAAATAACGCATTGGGGGATCGTCTAACGGTAGGACATGGGCCTTTGGAGCCCAGTATCGGGGTTCGAATCCCTGTCCCCCAGCTCTTCGTCGCTTACGCTCCTCAGAGCCTTCGGCACGCTTACAGTAAAGCGACGAAGACACTGAGCGTAGCGAGGTGCATAGTGATAAAATTAGTCGGTGGGCTATTTTGTATACATCCTTGAATGTGCCGATGGGTCTTTTTACGTAGGATGCACGAATGATATTGAACGCAGGGTAAAGCAACACAATGATTCCAAATGGGGAGCTCACTACACCAAGATCCGCCGCCCGGTCATCCTCGTGCATTCGGAATCATATCCGACCCTGAAGGAGGCGCGACATCGAGAATCGGAGATCAAGGGATGGAGACGAGAGAAAAAGTTGGATCTCATCAAGTTAGGCAAATCCATTATTAAAAATTAGGCCGGAGCGACGTTCGATTCCATGTCCCCCAGCACTTCGACTCGCCCGCTATTTAGATTTGGAGCGCCTCCTCAAGACCCACTTCACCGATGGGCTTATCTTTTTATCCTTGCGGTGAATGCAGCCGATCCAGCAGCAGGGCCGGCGCATCCCCTCTTTGAGCTCGCTGCAAACCCGCTTTATATGCTCCTTTCTCTTTTCCGGCGTTTTAACGGAGACGGTCCAGCAAATCCACTCGTTGCGCGCGAGAGGGGTGATATCTTCCCATTTTTCCAAAGCCCGCCGGTCGGCGAGCAGGGCCTTCTTCAGGTCCGCCGGCAGATCATGTGCCGTTCCGCCAGATATTTTTAAAGCCATAGGACCATTTTATCAGACCGCCGCCGGTTTTGTTATAATTAAGACATGAAAAGAGCCATTTTAGGGGTGGGGGTGGTGCTGGCGGCCGTCTTGCCGCTTACGTCTTTAGCGGCGTACTTTAACGCCGGAAAGACGGTGAATTTGGCGGCGCAGGCCGTGAACGACAACGCTTACGTCGCGGGCGGAGCCGTTACGGTCACATCGCCGGTCACAGGAGATCTTTTCGCCGCCGGCGGGACGATCTTCGACTCAAGCCGCGTTAGCCAGGACGTCATGATGATCGGCGGTACTGTCATCATCTCCGGCGCTTCGGCCCAAAACCTGCGCGTCGCGGGCGGCAACGTTACGATCGGCAGCGCGATAAGCGGCGAGCTCGTCGGCGCGGGAGGCAATTTCACCGTCACGCCCGATACGACGGTCGCCAAGGACTCTTACATCGCCGGCGGAGCGGTGGCCTGGAACGGCCACGAATCCGGCAATCTGACCATCGCCGGAGGCGCGGTCGTCATATCCGGAACGGTGGACGGCAACCTTAAAATAACGGCCACGAAAGATGTCACGATCGCTCAAGGCGCGGTCATCCGGGGGAATCTGGATTACACGGCGCCAAAGCCGGCCCAAATCGAGAGTGGCGCCCAAATAGCCGGCACGACAAATTTCCACCAGTCGGCCGCTCCGGCCGTCGCGGTCGGTTGGCTTGCCGGGATATTCACCTTGGGACTCCTCCTGAAGTTCCTGATGACACTCCTTGTCGCCTATGTCGTTTGGTACGCCCTCCGCAGGGACGCTCTTGCCATCATCGAGGAATCGACTAAAAAATTCGGCCGGTCGCTTCTCCGCGGGTTCGTTTTCCTGGTCGCCGTACCCATCGCGGCCATCATAGCGTTCGTCACCGTGGTCGGCGCGGCCCTCGGCGGGATCGCGGGCGTCATCTATGCCGCCCTCGCCTTGCTCTCCCTGCCCGCGGCCATCCTCGTCGTATCCTCGCTCATCCTGAAACGCCGGAGCGACCTTGCCTGGTACCACATACTCCTCGGCGCCGTGGTCCTGCAGATAGCCGCTTTGATACCGTTCATCGGCTGGCTGGCCTGCTTCATCGTCTATCTGGCCTCGTTCGGCGGACTTCTCGCCGTCCTCGGCCGCAAGTTCAAACAACAATAGAGCCCAGCCGCGAAAGATCGCCCTTCGGGGCGATTTTTCATTTGAGCGCCTTGGCCTATAATGATTAAGATGAATTGGCTTTACATCGGCCTTGTCGCTTATTTTTTGAACGCGATATCGTTCGTCGTTTCGAAGGTGATCCTGACGGACATCTTGCCGGATGCTTGGACCTACACTTTCTACGTCAACGCTCTCGGCATCTTCGTCTTGCTCCTCGTTCCCTTCGGCTTTGCCGTACCGGCTCTCCCCGTCATCGCGGCCGCCATTGCTTCCGGCGTCACCTACACCTTCGCCCTGCTTATCCTCTACAAACTGCTCGCCAAGGACGAGGCCTCGCAGGTAGTCCCCCTTACGGGCGGCCTGACGCCGATATTCGTCCTGCTCATGGCCATTTTATTTTTGAGCGAGGTGCTCTCGATCGGCCAAGCCGTCGGCTTCGTCCTTATCGTCATAGGCGGCTTCATCGCCGCCCATGAAGGGACGGTCAAGGGAAAGTTGCGCTACAGCGAGGCCAAACTTTTCTGGGGATCGGTGCTTTCGGCGCTTCTTTTCGGCGCGTCGCAGGTCCTTTTGAAGTTCGTCTTCGATCAAGTACCGTTCCTGAACGGTTTCATTTGGCGCGGTTTCGGGGCCGTCGTCGGGGCGGCCATTTTACTCGCGCCCGCCGGGCCGAGAAAGCGCATTCTCGCCTCGTTCAAAAGCTCGACCAAGAAGACCGAGGCGGCCTTCATCGCCGCCCAGGGAGCGGCTCTCGCGAGCTTCGTCATGGCGAACTACGCCATATCGATCGGCCCGGTCTCATTGGTGAACGCGCTCTCCGGGGTCCAGTACGCTTTTCTCTTCGGCATCATCGTCTTCCTCTCGAAACAATTCCCCAAACTTCTCAAGGAACCCTTGAATCCCGGCGTCGTCAGGCAAAAGATCTGGAGCATACTCCTCATCACCATCGGGGTCTTCGCCCTCTTCATCTGATGAAACGGCTCCTCAAAACGGCGGGGATCGTCATCGGCATCCTGCTTGCCGTTTACCTGCTGAGCTTTACCTTGAACTTCGGCAGCGGCGCGCCGGAGACCGGCCTTTCCTTCAGCGAGTTCTACGCCAAAGAGGGCTTGGGGCTCGACTGGAAAAAGGCCTATGAGGCCATCCTCTCCGACCTCGAGCCGCAGCGCCTCATCCTCATGGCCTATTGGCAATACCTCGAACCGAACCAAGACCATTACGATTTCTCCGATCTCGATTGGCAGATGGACTTGGCCCGAAAGGACGGGAAGAGCGTCATTCTGGCCGTAGGCCAACGGGTCCCCCGCTGGCCGGAATGCCATATTCCGACCTGGGCCTCGAAACTCTCCGGGACGGCCTATGACCAAGCGCTCCTTGCCTATCTTCAGACCGTCATCGACCATTACAAATCCGATCCGGCGATCACCGCTTGGCAGGTCGAGAACGAGCCCTATTTGTCCACCTTCGGGCAATGTCCGCCGCTGGACAAAGATCTTTTCGACCAAGAGATAGCGTTGGTAAAAAAGCTCGACCCCACGAGGCCTATCGTAACGACGGACAGCGGCGAACTCGGCCTTTGGTTCAGTGCCGCCCAACATGCCGACGACCTCGGAACGACATTGTACCGAGTGGTCGATGCCCCTCAAATCGGCGTCCTTCACTATTTCTTCATCCCGCCGGCCTTTTACGCGGTCAAGGCCGCCCTGGTGAAGTTTTTCGAAGGCGTTTCAAGTGTTTACATTTCCGAGCTTCAAGCGGAGCCCTGGGCCATCGACGGCACGCCGCTCGTCTACGAGAGTATGAGCGCCCAAACGTCCGATTTTCCGACATCGACGCTCGTCGCAAACTTCGAATTCGCGAAGCGCACCGGCCTCTCTCCCATTTATCTCTGGGGGTCCGAATGGTGGTATTGGCGCAAGGTCCACGGCGATCAGAGCTTCTGGGATATCGGTAAGCAATTGCTCAAAGAATGAAAGATGAAGAGATAAAATTCCTCTGTCCACCCTCTAAC
>JAMCRC010000021.1 GCA_023380415.1 Patescibacteria group bacterium
GCAAGGACACCAAAGGCATATTACGAGTGCACCAGTTCGATAAGATCGAGATGTTCTCTTTCGTCGGACCCGATGATTCCGAGAAGGAGCACCAGCGCCTTTTGGGATTCGAAGAGAAGCTCATGCAGGCCCTCGAACTGCCTTACCGGGTCGTCGAGATATGCACCGGCGATATGGGCTGGGTCGGGGCGCGCCAATTCGACATCGAGACCTGGATGCCGGGGCAGGGCGTCTATCGCGAGACGCACTCCTGCTCGAATACGACCGATTTCCAGGCCCGCGGAATCAACGCTAAGTTCAAAGGCAAAGACGGCAAGAAAGAGTTCGTCCATACCCTGAACGCGACCGCTTTCGCCATCGGCCGGACGCTCATTGCCATCATCGAGAACTACCAGACGAAACAGGGGACCGTTCGCGTACCGAAGGCCCTTCAAGGATACGTCGGCAAAGAGGAGATCGCCGCTTGATTTGCCATGAGGATCTTGCGCTGGATATTCTATCTCGCGCTCGCGGCCGCCATGATCTACGGCGGCTACTTTGCATATTTGAAATGGATGAACGGGGAACCGATATCGTCCTTGTGGCAAAAGGCGCAGCAATACGCCTCGACCACGCAGGGAACGGTCCGGAACGTGAGCGATACGGTGAGCGCCGCCCAAAAGACCGTCCAATCGGTCCAATCGACGGTCGCGAGTGCCACAAGCGCCTTCGATGCGGCCAAAGAGACCGTCGGGAACCTGCTCGGCGGCATAGGAGAGGGGATCCAGGGTCTGTCCCAAGCCCTTAAGGGGGCGACGTCCTCGCCCGCCTCGACATCCACGGCCGTTCCGCCCGCCGCCGCGGCGGTCAGTGTCGGTTCTACGGCGACCGCGGCCTCGTCGGATGCGCCGCTGCCCGCGACCATCACGACGTCCGTCGGCGCGCCGCTCTATTTTTCGATGGCGAGCGGGAACGCCTATTCGATCTCTTGGGGGGATGGCACGGTAAGCTCGGGCGCGCTGGATCAGGGGGAGCCGACGGTGGTGCGGCACGCCTGGTCGTCGGCCGGGAACTACAGCGTCAAAGTGACCGTCGACGGCGGCTCGTATACCTTCCCCATTCGTGTGTATAATCAATAATAGATGCCGGCCGAATACCGATCGGAATTCACCCCCCGCCTGCGCCGGAAGCGGCGCATTTTTTGGTTCGTTTTCGGAGCCGCGGTCGTCCTGGTCGTCTTTCTGGGCGGCGCATTTTACGCCCTGCGCAACCTCGACTGGTTCAAGGTAAAGCAGTTCACCGTGACGGGAACGGCCATGTCCGAAACGGCCGTCCGTCAGGCCATCGAAACAAGCCAGGCCGGCGGCTTTTTGGGTTCGTTTCTCGGCCCTCAGAACATCCTTTATTGGCAGTTCCGCCGCGCGGCGGACGCGCCCCTTGCGTTGCCTCTTGTGGCGAGCTTGAACGTCCAGACCGACCTCTGGGCCAGGACGGTCGCCGTCGCCGCGACCGACCGGACGCTTTGGTCCGTGGTCTGCGAGGACGGGGGAGCGCGCTGCTATGCGATCGATGGAAGCGGGATCGTTTTCGCCCAAGTGCCGGACACTCAGGGTGTGCTTATATTGAAGATAACGGACCAGAGCGGCCGGACGTTCGTCTTGGGCGAACCCTTCCTGCCGTCATCGGCCTGGATCGCCAATTTGACGGCGACCCTCCGCGCCCTCCAAACAGGCGGCTATCCGGTCGCGGGCGTGACGATCGACGATCTTTCTACCGGCGAATGGCACGCCTCGCTCGCCGCGGGACCGACCATGGATTTCAGCTTCAATTTCGTGCCGGCCGGATTCCAGGCCGTGCTGGCGGGATTGCGTTCCCAGGTAGACCTTTCTAAGGTCACGGATATTGATTTCAGCGTCCCGCAGAGGATCTATTACAAATAACCTTTGTTATAATGATTGAGATGAAGAACGCGCCGCGCAAAGAATCCGGATTTTCCCTTGTGGAGCTCCTTGTCTACATCGCTATTTTCGCGGTGACGGCCGTGTTCATGGTCGGCATTCTCACGACCATCACCGGCATCCAGACCCGCCAAACAACCCTTAATTCGGTGAACAATCAGATCTCGTTCGTTTCGAACGAGGTCACCCAGCTCATCCACACCTCGAGCCTGATCGACATGACGACGGGCCAGGCGACCTCGACCCTGAAGCTCCGCATGCCGGACCTCGCTTACGACCCGACGATAGTTTACGCCTCGGGCACGGCCGTGTACCTAGAGCAGGGGACCAGTTCGCCCGTCGCGCTCACCAATTCGACCGTGACGGTGGGAAATTTCCAGGTGACCAAGTACGAAAACCCCGGCGGTCCGGCCGTCATCGACCTCGCCATGAGCATGACCTACAATTCCGCGAACCCGGCCGGGGCGGTGACCCAGACGGCGGATACGGCGATCGCCCGGGTTTCGGCGGCCTCGTTCGACTCGTCGGTCTATCCGACGGCGACGGGCACGCTCACCTTGGGCACCCAATCGAATCCGTGGTATGCCGGTTATTTCAACAACAACGTCTCGATCGGCGGCCAGTACGGCCAGATAGGATTGGGGACCGGCTTTTCCGGTTCGACGAACGTCTTATTGAAGGCCAATGGAGACGTCGGCTTTTCGGCCTCGAACCAGGGGCTCATCCTCGTTTCACCTACGGCCGGGATCTGCTACCGCCTTACGGTGAACGCCTCAGGCACGCTCATCACCACGCAGACCACTTGCCCGTAAGTTCGGCCGCTCGGCGGGATTCTTTGGGGCGCCATTTCGGCCCCCTTTTTCGTATTAGACCCGGGTAGAGAGGGTTGTGCACACGCGCGGCAGGCGACGGTGTTCTATACTGAAGACGTATGAGGAAAAAAATAATGAAGTATGCGGTGGCAGGAGGGATGACGGCCGGATTGCTTCTCGCTTCGGTCGCTTTGGCGGCCACGCCGACCTTGTCGGCCTTTTACGTGAGCGGCGACAGCGTCCAATTGAACGTCACGGGCGACGCCAATCAGAACGTTTTCCTTAACTACTACAACACGAGCAATATCTACAGCCAGACGGTGATAGGAATGACGAACTCGGGCGGGTCGTTCTCTACGACCATCAGCACGAGCCAGCAGGGAATAAATCCCGGGAGCGTGATTTCGGTCACGGTGAACGGCCAGCAGTCCAATTCGGTCCAGTGGCCGTATACCTCGGGGAGCGGCGGAAGCAGCTCATTCACGTTGAACCAGTCGAGCGTGTCGCTCTTGAGCGGCCAGTCGGTCGTCGTGACGGCGTCCGTTGCCGGCCCGTTCTATCTTGCGAGCAATTCTAACCCGTCGGTCGCCAACTTCTCCATCGGCGGCAATCAGATCACCGTGGTGGGCAACACGACCGGCACTACGAACGCCTCGATCTGCCTTGTTTCGAACAACGGCAGCTGCGCCTCGCTCGCCGTGACCGTGAACAGCTCGTCCGCCGGGTCGAGCATTTATTTCAGCCAGAACAATCTTTCTATGCCGATCGGCTCGAGCGCGAGCGTCACGGTCTCGGGCGGCAGCGGAACCTACAACGTCGTCAATAACTCGAATTCGCACAGCGTTTCCGCCTCGCTTTCCGGTTCGCTCATCTCCCTCTACGCCCAGAACGTGAGCGGCGCATCCGCCATCACCGTATGTTCGACAAATATGAGCGCTTGCGGAGTGCTTAACGTCACGGTCGGCGGCTCTTCCGCGTCTTCGAACAACCTCATCTTCATGCCTTCGAATCCGGTGATCGCGGTCGGCCAGGCGACGACGACGGCCGTCATCGGCGGCACTCTGCCGTATTACGTGAGCTCCAACTCCAATTCCAGCGCCATCCAGGCCTCGGTCAGCAATAACATCGTGACGCTGATCGGCCAGGCGGCCGGCACGGCCTCCATTACGATCTGCTCCTCGAACGGCGGCACCTGCGGCACGTTCTACGCGACGGTGAACGCCTATGCGAGCGCGATCAATTTCTCGCCGGCGAGCGTGACGGTCGCCCCCGGCGGCAGCGCGACCGTCCAACTTTCGAGTTCCGGCGGCAGTTACTACGTTTCGAGCAATAGCGCCTCGAATATCGCGACGGCGGCGGTGAACGGAGCGAGCGTCACGATCACCGGTTCCTCGATCGGGTCCGCTACGATCGGCATTTGTTCCAACCTCGGCCAGTGCGGCACCGTTCCCGTCACGGTGAGCCAGACCGGAGCGACCTCGGCCGGATCGTCGGTCGCGATCACCCAGGTGATCTCGGCCGGAGCGGGGATAAATCTGATGCTTTCGGGCGGCACGGCGCCGTACACTCCGACCGCGGCAAGCGGCCTTGTGAGCGCGACGATAAACAGCGGCACGGTCCTGACGCTTATCGGCGTCACGCCCGGCAACACTTCGGTGAACGTATGCGCCGCTCAAGGCGGCTGTCTGACGATCCCAGTGGTCGTCACGGCGGCCGTTTCCACTAGCCAGTCTTCGAGCGGCAGCGCTGGCAGCAACGCCGGGGGATACGTCTTTACGACCTTCATGAGCCAAGGCGACCGCGGGGCCGCCATTACGGCCCTGCAACAAGAGCTCAACCGGCTCGGCTATCTATCCGCTTCTCCCACCGGTTATTTCGGCCCGGAGACCGCCGCGGCCGTTAAGGCCTTCCAGCGGGCGAACGGTATCTCCGCCGTCGGTTACGTCGGCCCCTCCACTCGGTCGGCCTTGAACAGCCGATAACAGAGGCGTTCGCGGCGGAACGAACTCAGCCGGACCCGGCCGCTTGTAAGGTCGGGCTCTTTGGCCGCATAATCTATCCGAAGTCAGAGATCGAAACTTTAAAAATAAATATCCGGAGGATATTCCATGAAACAGATATTCCTGTCGTTCCTGGTCGTGGCCTTAATAGTCGGGCAACGGCTGGTCCCGCACGAACCGAACATCTCCGCCGTTTTGGCCGTGTCTCTCTTTGCCGGCGCCTACCTTTCCGAAAAGTGGGCGACGATGTCCGTTTTCGGCGCTCTCGTTTTGAGCGACGCCATTTTGAAGAACGAGCGTTTCGGCATTATGGCCTTCGTTTACGGAGCATTGCTCCTGATCGCCATAATGGGCTTCGCGCTCAAGGGGAAGGTAAGGGTCGGTAACGTGATAGGTCTGTCGATAGTAAGCGCAATAGCGTTCTTCCTGATCACCAACTTCGGCGTATGGGTCCTGCCCGATTCGTTCTACCCCCATACCCGCGCCGGCCTGATCGAATGTTTCGCCGCGGCCGTTCCGTTCTTTTGGCGGACGCTTGCGAGCACGCTTGTAAGCAGCGCCGTCCTATTCGGCCTTTACGAGGCATCTCGGTTCGTTCTGCGGTTTTTCAAGTCGGATTATCTTGCGGCTTGATGATCTTCGGCGGCGGCCATGTGGCCCCCGCCGTTTTTTTGACACCGGTCCGGTAAATGGGATAATTTGAATGGAGAAAATCGAAAAAAGGAGGCTCATTTGAGACCAATGGAAATACCCAAGATCGAAACTTTGGAAGAATATTTGAGCCCGACCAATTTCACCGGACGCTTGGTGCTTTTGTCGGAGGAGCTCAATCCTTTCGCCCCTCTCGGCGTCGATATTTACGTGAAGATCCTCTGGGAGAATCCCGTTCTGAACGGTAAATTCTTCCCGGCCTATTGGATGCTGAAGCAGGCCTACGAACAAGGCCGGCTCAAGGGCGTTCGCACGCTTTACGAAGCGACGAGCGGCAATATGGCCAAAGCATTGAAGATCTTCGCGCCTTATTTCGGCATCGAGCGGGTGGTCGCCGTCGTGCCGCCGAATATCGCGGAAGGGAAGCTCGAAATGCTCGAACTCGTCGGGGCCGAGGTGCTTAAGATGGAAAACGGCATCGAGAAGGCCAAAGAGCTGGGGAGCGCGCCGGGATGCTTGAACTTGTTCCAGTACGGGAACAACGATAATCCGGGCGGCTATTACCATTTTTTGGCGCCGAATCTCTGGGCCCAGGCGGAAAGGGATATAGCGATCCTATCGGTCGGCATGGGAACCACCGGGACCATTCAGGGCCTTTCCCGCTACCTGCGCGAGCAGAAAGCGCGGACGCTCGTCCTAGGGAATATCGTCGCTCCCGGCGAAAACATCCCCGGTGTGAGGACCGATGCCAAGCTTCAAGAGGTCCAGTTCGACTTCGGTCCATTGGTAGACGCGACCGAACACGTGACCCGCGATGAGGCGATGCTTGCCAGTTTGCGTTTGGTGGCGGCGGGAGTGTACGGCGGCCCGAGCACCGGTTTCACCTACGCAGGGCTGCTGAAGCATCTTGGCATCCTGGCCAAGGAGGACCGTTTGGATGCTCTGCGGAACGGCCAAAAAAGGATCCGGGCGGTCTTCATCAGTTTCGACACTCCCGATCCATACGGGAGAGATTATCGATCTTATAGCAATAAGCGGGCGGCCTGAGCCCGCTTTTTCATTTCCGCGCCGCCGGGAAAGGCCGCCGGCGCCAATGCCGTCCAGGGAACGTTCTTTATCCGTTGCGGAGATGAATTTCCGGCGTGCTATACTGGGGATATGGGCAAGAACAAGAAAAGTTTCGTCGTCATCATCGCGGCTTTGGCGATCGTCGTTGCTGGCGCCGCGGTCTATTTTTTTGTCCCGGGCGGGAATCGTTCGGCGCCGGCCGTAAGCGGCTTGACGATCACTACGGCGACCATGGGGCAGAACGGCCAGGTGAACGGCGAAAACTATACCGTATCGGTCTATTATCCGAATGTCTCCGGCGTTCCGGAGGCCGGGGCTTTTAACGATTACACGCTGGCCCTGATCTCGTCGCAGATAAACGATTTCAAGACGGCTATCGCCCAGAACGATATCAGCCGTTTGCCGCCTCAGATGCAGGCCTTGGCGAACACCTTTAACATACGCTATTCCCTGGACGGCACTTCCACGGATTACGTGAGCGCCGTATTCGGTTCGGAGACGTACCTTGTCGGAATGGCCCATCCTTCCCATTTGCTGACGTCGCTCGACGTCGATCTGCGGAACGGGTCGGTGATAAAGCTTTCCGACCTTTTCGCACCTGGAGCGGATTATCTGAAAACGCTCTCCGATATAACGACCGCCGATATTTTGCGCCAGATCCGGAACGGGACCTATTCTTCAACGCCGGATTTCGTCGCCCAGACAGGAGGGACGTCGCCCAATGCGGACAATTTCCAGGTCTTCGGCCTCTCGCCCCAGGGCCTCGTGGTCCATTTCCAGGATTATCAGGTCGGTCCCGGAGTTTCCGGTCCGGCCAAGGTCGTTATTCCGTACGGCGAACTCCAGAACGTCGCCCGGCCGGGAGGTCTCATCGCCCGATAAATATCTAGGACAGGAATTTATGAAAATAGAATTCAACAAGATAACGAAACTATCCCGGACGGTCGCCATAATAATCCTCGTAGGACTTCCGTTCTGGGGATTCTACGTCGGCTACGAATACGGGCTCGTCCAAGTTCCGACGCCGCCGCTCCTGAATTACACGCTTTCCAACCTGGAACCGGTCATGTCGTATCCGACCGCCTCGGGTACGATCGCTTACGCCCCATTCGAGCCAAAAACCTACCAAACCAGCTTTTACAGCAAGGGCCAAGGTCCGCTCTATACCTACTCTTTTTCCTATCCACGCGATTTCGACCTTACCCAGAATGCTGGGGTCTACGGTGGATTTTTGGGAGACGGTATGGACTCTCAAGTGACCGTTGCGACGCCGCAGGACGCCTTTCAAGCACCGAAATCGAATTTCGGGAGCGCTTATTTTACGGTCTCCGTGGCTTCCGGCACTAAAGCCGCGGCGAATTGCTACGATATGCCGCCGGGCGCGCGCGGCGTCCCGGGAGCGACCTCGACCATAACGGTCAATGGGCGCGATTTCGTAACGGCGGCCACGACCGGCGTCGGGGCGGGGAATATCTACGATTCGCGCGTCTATCGGACCGTATTCGACGGTTTTTGCTTCGAGGCGGCGCTCACGGTCCATACCGGCAATATCGGAATGTACACGCCGGGGACCGTCGTGCCTTTCGACGACGGCCGCGCTTTCAATATTCTGGAGGCCGTTTTGAGCACCTTCCGGATATCGACGAGCACCGCAAGCTGAGCCGGCGCTATATCTCGAAATCCAGTATCAGCGGCAAATGGTCCGAGATCTCCAGGGTCGGGACCGAAAGCGCTTCGGCCGAGATCTCCGGCGAAGTAAAAATATAGTCGGATATCTTGTCCACCGCGCCGCCGTCGGGGAATTTGTCGGCGAGCAGCCGGCTCCGCGTCGTCCGGACGCGGAACCTCTCCATCAGGTTGGCCATGACGTCGCCGATGATCGCGACGCTTTTGGTGTCGGGGGAAAGATTGAAGTCGCCGCAGAGGATCTTGGGTTCGGGAACGCCTTTCAAAAAGGCGGCGATGTTATTCGACTGCTCCAGTCGTTCCGGCGTATCGCTCTTCGGCCAAACGGCGATGCCGTGGAAATTGGCTACGGTCAGTTTTCCCGCCGGTCCGTCGAACGCCGCGTATTGGAGCAGTCCGGTCTCGCCGACCGTTCCGCGCACCTTCTCTTCGAGACGCCCGTAAGGGAAAAAACTGCCGCTCGTCGAAAGTCGCAGCGGCGGTTTCCAGAATATGGCGTTGCCGACCGGCACGTTTCCGGGGCGGCCCGGCGTGGTCGAAAGGGACATGGCGGCAAAAGCGTGTTCGAATCCGGGAAGAAGCGCCCGGAGCGATCGAAGGCCCATTATCTCCGATGGCGATTCCGGAAGGTCGATGACCTCTTGGAAGCAAAAGATATCCGTTCCCGAAGCGGCCCCGGCGATAAAATCCTTAAGGCCGTCGGTCTTCTTGCCGCCCCAGATGTTCAAGCATACCAGCCGCATTATTTTAAGGCCGCAATGACATCGACGGTCTTTCGAACGCGGGCAATGCGGGGGAAAACGGTCTTAAGGGAGAAAGCGTGCTCTTCGGCGCTCATGGCGGCGCAAGCGTCCTCGACGACGACCTGATCGTAGCCGTATTCGTAGGCGGAACGGGCGGTCGATTCGACGCCGATATTGGTCGATATGCCGCAAAGGACGATGGTCCGAACGCCCCGCCGGCGCAGCTCGAGGTCGAGCTCGGTGCCGTAAAAGGCGCCCCATTGGCGCTTTGTGATGACGAAATCGCCGTCCTTCGGCCCCATTTCCGGTACGAGTTCGGCCCAATCCGGCGCGGGCGCGCCGCGCTGCATCACGTTATCGGCCTCGGGATGAAGGGCGTCCTTTCCGTCCGGAGACGGCGTGACGTGGACCAGGAAGACCGGCACGCCCGATGCGCGGCAGGCCTCGGCGATCGCAGCGGCGTTCTTGACGACGTCCTGCGAAGCATACGGCTGGGTCGTTCGGCCGACGATGCCTTTTTGAAGGTCGATGACGACGAGAGCGGTCTTGGCCTTGTCCAGGATGAGTTGTTCCATAAAGACCATTATAATTAAAACGTCGCGGAAGACCACCATGCGCATATACGTTAAAGTCAGGCCGAACGCCAAACGACCGGGCGTCTCGCTCGTCGCCGAAGGCCGTTTCTTGGTCGCGGTGAAAGAGCCGCCCAAGGAAGGCAAGGCGAACCGGGCCGTGCGGACCGCTTTGGCCGAATATTTCGGGATCGCGGCATCGCACATCGTCATGGTCTCGGGCGCCGCGGCCCGCGATAAGATTTTTGATATCGAATGAGGCCGTGATAGAATGGGAGGATTATGAACGCAAAGAGCACAGCGATCTGGATCGTCGTGGCCGTGGCCGTTCTGGGCGGCATTTACGGCCTTACCTATCTGGCCCAGACATCGCCTACGGCCCAGTCCGGCAGCGGCAACTTGGGGCCGATCCCGCCCGTAACGGCGAGCGATTGGGTCTTGGGCGATCCCCAGGCCTCGACCACGCTCATCGAATACGGCGACTTCGAGTGCCCGGTCTGCTCCGAGTATGCGCCGCTCATCTCGCAGATCATGCAGCAGTTCGGAGGAGAGGTCCGCTTCGTCTATCGTTTCTTCCCGCTCGAGTCGATCCATCCGAACGCGGCCGTTTCGGCCGCGGCGGCCCAGGCGGCGGGGGAGCAGGGCAAGTTTTGGGAGATGCACGATCTGCTCTTTAAGAACCAGAACGATTGGGCGGCCCTGGGCCAAACCGACGCGGAGAACATCTTCCAGGGCTATGCCCGAACGCTCGGTTTGAA
>JAMCRC010000022.1 GCA_023380415.1 Patescibacteria group bacterium
GATTGAAAGCAGGCAGCCATGAATCCGTGCCCTTGCGGATACTTCGGCGATCCGGACCGGGAATGCCGCTGTACCGGCAGCGAGGTCTTCCGTTACGCAAAGAGGATCTCCGGCCCGTTCCTCGACCGTATCGACATCCAACTCAATATACCGAGAGTCGACGCCGGAGAACTCATCGAGACCCATCCCGACCCAAGCGGCGAAACGGCGGCCAAAGAGAGAGTTGCCCGCGCACGAGGAGTTCAAATGGAACGTTTTAAGGGCCATCCTTCACGCACATGCTCGAACGCCGAAATGACGTCGCGGATGGTCGACGAGATCGCCGGCATCGATCCGAACGCTCTCGCTTTCGTAAAAGAGACGGCCGAAAGGGATTTCCTTTCGGCGCGCGGCTACTACAGGACCCTCAAGGTGGCGCGTACGATCGCGGACCTCGATGGAGAAAGTACGGTCAAAAAAGACCATTTGGCCGAGGCCTTCCAATATCGGCTCAGGGTATCCGGATAGCGGCGTGTTATTTTCCCGGCCGGCCGGATCGCGGATGAAGATAGGGACCGGTATTCCCCATGACGGCCTCGGCGAAAAAGAGCGGATCGGAAACGGACGCGGCCGAAACGTCGGATGAAGTCGGGGTGGGAGGCATCGCGCTAGCGACCGCTATCGGCAAGGCCGCAAAGCTCAACGAATCGACGGCGTTTTGCCGGCGCAATGAGGCGGCGCGGAATTCTTCGGTTCCCGGTCTCTGGGGGATCGCCACCACCGCCAAATGGACCCCGGCCACGAAGATGACCAAAATCAGCGGCCAGAACACAGCCGTCTTAAAAACCCCTTTCACTAGGGGCACTAAATTGGATAGAATCCTACTTATGGCACTATTATACATCATGCCTGCCTGTTTTCAATCATGAAACCGAAAAGATCACTGGGGCAAAATTTCGTCCTGAACCGCGGCGTCTCCCAAAAAATGGCCGAGGCCTTAGGATCGCGGCCCGATGAGACCGTGATCGAGATCGGCCCCGGCCACGGGGAGCTGACCGAAGAATTGAGAATGGAGAATAAAGAGTCGAGAATACTGGCAATAGAGAAGGATGAGCGGTTGATCGGGCCGCTGCAGGAGAGGTTCAAAAACGACCGGAATATCGAGATAATCGCCGGAGACGCTCTTAAGCTCCTGCCGTCGATCGTATCGGATGCTAAATACGATATGCAAAATACTGGATACGGCGTGGTCGGGAACATTCCTTACTACATTACCGGTCACCTGCTCCGCATTCTATCGGAGCTGGACCCGAAACCGCGGGCCATCGTCCTCTTGGTCCAAAAAGAGGTGGCCGAACGCATTTGCGCCCGACCGCCGCACATGAATTTGCTCTCCGCGAGCGTCCAGTTTTGGGCCGATCCGGAGATATTTGCCCGCGTCGGCCGCAATAATTTCCACCCCGCCCCTAAGGTCGACTCGGCAGCCGTGAAGATCGTTCCTAAAAACATGACCGCCATCGAGCCAGATGTTTTTTACCCGTTCCTGAGGGGGCTTTTCAAACAGCCGCGCAAGACGATTCTGAACAATCTAACGGCCGGAAGGGAGAAAAGTCCGGACAGGGAGGGTTTCAGGGGCGAGTTGGGACGTTTGGGCATCGATCCGGCCAGCCGGCCGCAAGACCTGACCCTGAACGACATAGAGATGCTCGCAAAAGGCGCGAATCCGTCTAAAACCCATTAAAAATCCGTTTTTGAAATGGTATACTAGTATGGAAGTATCATATGAAGAGACGAAAGATAATCGCCGCAATCGTGCTTCTCTGCGGAGTCGCTCTATTTTTCGCCATCATCGGGGGCTCTCCGTCAAGTAACAGCCCTTTGGTCTCGGCCCAGGCCGGCGGAGGGAGCGGTAGTTTGAACTATACCTTGAGCGGGACGGGCGATGCGTCCAGCAGTCCGGCCGCCGGCGCACCGGCGAACGGCTCATCCGGAAACATGACCGATACACTGATCAACGGTTACGCTCAGAACATCCTCCAGATGAACAACGGTTTCGCGGGGACGAACGCTACCGGTTCGAACTCGGTCAGTTTTCCATCGGTCGACGCCACGAGCCAGATAATATCGCAGGCGCTCAACCAGCAGATCCCTTATCGCGCCTATCACGCCCAAGACCTGAACATCTCGAACGATAATTCCACTTCGAGCCAATTAAGCTACATCTCCGCCATGACGGCATTGACCCAAAAGGACTTCGGATCATTCGATGTTTCAATGGACGAGATGATATCGAACGCCGTCGTGAAGAACGACCCGGTCGAACTGGAGCGCTACATCCAGATCGCGAACAACGAATTGGCCGATCTTCTGGCCTTGTCCGTCCCGAGCTCTCTGGCCAGCTGGCATCTTTCGAACATAGATCTCTGGTCGGAAAAGATCGCCGTTTTCTCGGCGATCGCCGATTACAGCAGCGATCCCGTGAAAGCGGTGGTCGGATTGAACCAGGTGAACGACATTATCGGCAAGGACGATTCTTTGACCGCCACTATCCAGGATAAATATCGCGCGCTGCTGTCATGAGGAAGACCCTGGCCATAATCGTCACGCTCGTGGTTCTGGGCACTTCGATCCAGACCGCTTTCGCCCCCCGCGCCCAGGCCATCTTGGGTATAGGCGACATCGTCATCGATCCGGCCAAGATCGCCCAGTCCGCTTGGCAGTTCGTCGAGGACCAGATCCTGCCGATAATGTCGTTCACCTGGTTCAA
>JAMCRC010000023.1 GCA_023380415.1 Patescibacteria group bacterium
TCGACCCGAATGTGGGCGTGGTACCCGTGCCGGACGAGCGCATCGACAAACTCGCCGACCTAACGCACTCCAAAAAGAAGATACCGGCCGTCGTCGAATTCTTCGATATCGCCGGACTCGTGAAGGGAGCCAACAAGGGCGAGGGATTGGGCAACCAATTCTTGGCCAACATCCGCGACGTCCAGGCCATCGCCCATATCGTCCGAACCTTCAAACAGGGAGATATCGTCCACGTGGACGGCAGCATCGATCCGGTCCGCGACATAGAGACCATCGAGATGGAGCTCGTCTTCAAAGACCTCGATACGCTTACGCGGGCCATGGGCAAGGTGGAGGGGGAGACGCGGAGCGGCAACAAAGAGGCCATCGCGGCGCTCGAAGCGATGAAGAAGGCCAAAGAGGCCTTGGAGGCCGGGAAACTTTTGGCGGGAGCGGAATATGCCGAAGCGCTCCGGAACCCGAAGATAAACGAGTTGCATCTTTTGACCGGCAAGCCCCAAATATTCCTTTTGAACGGCTCGCCGGAAGAAGCGACGGACGCGGTGAAACAGAAGATCAAGGGCATGGGCTTCGACTATGTGATCGCCAACTTAGCGGACGAGACGGCCGTGCCTGACCTGATCCGGGCCGCTTACGCCATTTTGAATCTGATCAGCTTTTTCACGACCGGCGAGGATGAGACCCGGGCTTGGACGATAGAGAAGGGGACCAAAGCGCCGCAGGCGGCGGGCGTGATCCACACCGATTTCGAAAACAAGTTCATCCGGGCCGAGGTGGTCAATTGGCAGAAGCTCCTGGAGGCCGGTTCCTGGGCGGCATCCAAACAGAAGGGCTGGCTGCGCCTGGAAGGCAAGGACTATATCGTTCAGGACGGAGATGTGATCGAGGTGAGGCATGGATAATAAGAGACGGCTTGATATATCGAAAACACGCTATCGATCCGCTCTATAGAAAAATAGGGCGGATTTATTTTTCCTTTCTCGTAAAGAGGAAAAGCGCCAAGGCGGCCATTAGGAGACCGAAGTCGCGGAAGGTGACGTCGTCCACGCCGAAGAAGACCATAATGGAGAACAGGTCGAGGAAGGCGATGAAAGAAAGGATCGGGAGCAGGAGGCCGACTATTATGCCTAACCCGAGGGCGAGTTCGAAGGCGCCGTGGATATAGATGAAAGTGACGGGATTTATGATGCCGGCGATCCATCCCGGCACGAATCCGTCCCAGGCGGCCGGCTGGGCGATCTGGTGGACGCCGGCGTATATAAAGACCAAACCGAGACCGATGCGGAGCAGAAGGACGGGAGAGAGCTTTTTGGGGTCGGATGATAAATCCATGTTTTTATTATATCATTAGGTCGAAAGTGCCCTACGAACTATCTTTGGAACATTATCAGGGCCCGATCGCCAAGCTTCTCGAGCTCATCGAGGAAAAGAAGCTTTCGATCACCCTCGTGGACCTGGCCGAAGTGACCGGCAGTTTTTTTGAGTATCTGCGGAAACTCGAGGCCGAGCACAAAGACCATTCGCTCGTGGCCGATTTTTTGGTCATCGCCTCGAAGTTGCTTCTCATCAAATCGAAGGTCCTTCTGCCGACGCTCCCGCTCACGGACGAAGAGGAATCCGACATCAAGAACTTGGAGATGCGCCTGCGTCTTTACCAGGAGCTCAAAAAGGCCCAGGTGCACGTGAAGGACGGCTGGCGTCCGGCGCCGA
Organism: Patescibacteria group bacterium; assembly: GCA_023380415.1. GTDB lineage: Bacteria > Patescibacteriota > Minisyncoccia > UBA6257 > GWB1-50-10 > JAMCRC01. The sequence continues at coordinate 1,711 of JAMCRC010000023.1, forward strand.
TACTCATGACCCGCGAGTTCATGATGGCCAAAGCGCCCGCCTTTTATCCGCCGCCGAACGTCGGTCCCAAGGAATTGAAGAGCGGCCTTCAAAATCTGATCGGCGAAATAGAGAAGTTCCTGAAGCCGGTGGTCAGGGTCAAAAGCGAGATAGTGAACCTGCGGGCCAAGATAGAAGAGATATTCTCGCGTCTTACGAGCGTCCCGACCAAATTCGGCAATTTGAGAAGCGGCAAGGCGAAAGGGGAGATCGTCGTTCTCTTCCTCGCCATCCTGCATCTCATCCGCGAACAGCTCGTTTCGGCCGACCAGGCGGGGCAGTTCGAAGAGATAACGATTGTCAAAAACGGCGGTACTGCCTAAAATTATTCATCTGGTATGGAACACTCGGAAAAAATATCGGCCGTCGAAGCGCTCCTCTTCTTTTACGGAGAGCCGATCACGGCGGCCAAGGTCGCGAAAGTGACCGGTTTCCCGGAAAAGGAATGCGGCGCTCTCCTCAAATCGCTCGGCGATAAGCTTGCCGCCGATCCGGAGCGGGGCCTTTGGCTTCTGGAAGAGGACGGCCGTTTCCAGCTCGCCACGAAACCTTCCCTCGCCTGGCTCACCAAGAAACTTCTTGAGGCGGAGTTCAAGGAGGAGCTCTCGCCGGCCGCCCTCGAAACCCTTTCCCTTATCGCTTATCTCGGACCCGTGCCGCGCTCGACCGTCGATTATGTTCGCGGCGTCAATTCCTCTTTCATCCTGCGCAATCTGCTCATCCGCGGCCTCATCGACCGCGATCTTCAATCCGGCAAGAAGAACATCTACGAGTACCGCGCAAGCTTCGAATTCTTGAAGCATATGGGATTGGGGAGCGTTAAAGACCTTCCGGAGTACGAGAAATACCAGAGCGTCTTGAAGCAGTTCGAAGCGGAGGCGGCGGCCGAAGTTTCCCCTGCGTCGGCATCGGAAAATATCCCGGACGACCAAACAGCATGAATCCCGTTAGAAATCAAAAACTTATGCAGATCAATTTACTTATTTTAGGCACGTGGTTTGAAGTCGGTGCAAGCATGAATACGACCGTAAATTTCTAACGGGATGAAGTGGCAATTAATAATCGTTTTGCTGCTGGTCCTAGCGGCCGTAGCGGTCTGGCAGGTCGGCCTGCTTTTGGCCTCGCCGGGAGCGACCGTGACCGGACGGGTGCCCGGCGGCGCCACCTCGACCGGTGTTTACGGCGGTACGGCGAGCCGGGGAACCGGCTCGAACGCGGCTTTACCGGTGCGCGATTGGAGCGTGCTCGATCCGCAAGTCAGCTCGACGGCCGTTCTGGTCCAGTCATTGGACACCAATTTTCCTTACTTCCGCTATAACACCGATGAGAAGTGGCCGATGGCCTCTTTGACGAAGCTGCTTACGGCGGTGGTGGTCGTCGAGAACGTCGGGTTGGACGCGAAGATACCCGTCTCTACGTCGACCGCGACCGACGAAGGCCCTTCGGGGAACTTGCGCGGCGGAGAGATATACAACTCCGGCGATCTTTTGAAGATCATGCTCCTCGCTTCGTCGAACGGAGCGGCCCAGGCCTTCGAGCATTACGTCGGCGACCAAAAATTCCTCGGGCTGATGATGGCCAAGGCCGGATCGATCGGCATGGCGAACACGGTCGTCTACGACGCTTCGGGCTGGGACGACAATAACGAGACCACGGCGAGCGACATGCTTAAGCTCTTGGAATACATTTTGGCGAAACATCCGGAAATATTCGGCTGGACGCGCCTGACGAGCTTCTTGGCCCAGCCCTTGAATTCGTCGCGAACGAACATCGTTTCGAACATCGACCAGCTTTCCGGTCGCGCCGATTTTCTGGGCGGCAAAACCGGCACTTCGCCCAAGGCGGGGGAGAACCTGGCCGGCATCCTTTCTTTCCGGAACGAGCATCTGGCCTTCGTTATCCTCGGAAGTGATGCGCGGTACAATGAATTGGACAATATCCTGAATTGGATCGATGAGGCCTATACGTTTCCCGCCCAGTGAGCGATAATATCCAATAACCATGGCTGTTTTTGCCGCAACCAGAGTCCTCGTCATGTTCGCCCTATCGTTCGTGGTGGCGCTCATGATAACGCCCTTCGTTTTCCGGGCCCTCGAAAAGTTCAATCTGCGCAAAGTGAACATCCGGGACGAGAAGAGCGCTCCGGTCTTCTATCAGTTCCACAAGCACAAAGGGAATACGCCGACGATGGGCGGCGTGATAATCTGGGCGACCGTGATCGGCCTTGCGCTCATCTTCCTAATCGCGGGCGGCCTTTTGGGCGGATTCGCCGATTACTTCAATTTCGTCAGCCGCCAGGAGACCTATCTGCCTCTCGCGGCAATGCTGATCGCGGCGCTGGTCGGTATGGCCGACGACGTCATGGGGATATTAAGGATCGGCCCGCATGGCGGCGGGCTCCGCATGAAGCACAAGATATTGCTCTACACGGCCGTAGCCGTTCTCGGAGCGTGGTGGTTCTACTTCCGGCTCGGCCGGCACATGCTCACGGTGCCATTTATAGGGTCCTTCGATATCGGCTGGTGGTACATTCCTTTCTTCATATTCGTCATCGTGGCAACGGCCTTTTCGACAAACGAGACGGACGGCCTGGACGGTCTCGCCGGCGGCATTCTGCTCTTCGCTTTCGGAGCGATGGCGGTCGTGGCCTTCACCATCGCCGATTACAATCTGGCGATGATGAACGCCGCGATTTTGGGAGCGCTCCTCGCTTTTCTTTGGTTCAACATCTACCCGGCCAAGTTTTTCATGGGCGATACCGGTTCGATGGCCTTAGGGGTCGCGTTGGGCGTGATGGCGATGCAGACCGATACCGCGCTCTTTCTGCCGTTCTTCGGTTTCGTCCTCGCCATGGAATCGGTGACGGTCATAATCCAGCTCGTGAGCAAGAAGTTCTTCAAGAAAAAGGTCTTCCTTTCGACGCCCATCCATCATCATTTCGAGGCAATCGGGTGGCCGGAAAGCCAGGTGACGATGCGTTTCTGGATCATCGGTGCCGTCATGACCATTCTCGGCCTGGTCCTCTTCTTCTTGGCGCACGTTATATAAAATGTCGGCGGTCCTCATCAAAAACGGTCTGGTCTACGACGGTACGGGCGTTCCGCCGAAGAAGACCGACATTCTCGTCCAAAGGAGCCGGGTCGCCCGGCTGGGCGATTTCGGCCGGCGCGAAGCGGAGCGCGTAATCGATGCGACCGGGGCGATCGTCGTCCCGGGCTTGATCGAGGTGGGTTTCGAGGCCGAGGCCTCGGACGAGCTGCTCTCGGTAGAGGCCGGCCGGTACTTCCTGCGACGGGGAGTGACGACCGTTCTGGACGGCACGGACGGATCTTCGCTCGCCCCGCTTATCGCTCCCTTGAGGAACGCGAACCATGACTGGTTCACGCTCGAAGAATTCTGGCGGACCATCGAGGCGCGTCGGACGGCCATTAATTTGGGCGTTCTGGTCGGCTATGCCGAGCTGCGCCGGTCCTTCACCGAAGGGCGCGCGCGGGACCTCGATATGCGGGAGATGGGGCAGCTTGTCGCGATCATAAAGAAAGCGTTCCGGGCCGGCGCCTTAGGCATCGGCTTGGGGGACGTGGAAATGCCGCGCTTCTCGGAATGGGAGGTCCTGACGCTCGCGGAAGAGGCGAGCCGGGCGAAACGGGTCCTCGCCGCCCATCTATCGGGCGGGGAAGGAACGTTCGGCGACGCGCTTGCGAAGATCATCGCCGCGGCCAAGAAGAGCGGAGCGAGCATCGAGCTCTCCCACTTCGAGCCGCGCTCTCAGGACTCCGCCGCGTTCAAATCCGCTCTCGGGGCGATCGAAAAACAATCCGCTCGGGCGAACATCAACTTCGACGTCTTTCCGGCCCCGCTCGCGCGCATTCCGTTCGCCGCCCTTTTGCCGTCGTGGTTTCCCAGCGATTCGCGCGAGGAGACGTTGGCCGACCTGAGGGCCCTCCACGCCAAGGACCGCCTCCTTGCTCATTTCAAAAAGCTGCCGCTTGCCGATCTGCGTATCGCGAGCGTCCCGCGCCATTTGAAGTTCCTGAAAGGCAAGCGTCTCGGCGACCTGGCATCGAATTGGGGAACCCGGCCGGAGCGGGCCATCTTGCGCCTTGCGGCCATAACCGGCCTCGAATGCCGTTTTTTCGAACCGCGCGTCGATCGGGATATTCTGGAAGAAGCGGTTTTGAGCGCCCGGTCCATGTTCACGGCGAGTTTCCATGAGGCGGAGGAGGACCTGAAGGGACTCATCGCTTCCGCTTCGTGCGGTGGAAAGCTGCCACTGGAGCAGATCGTAGCCAAGCTCACATCGGTGCCGGCCAAAAAATTCGGCCTGACCCGCCGCGGATCGATCGCTCCCGATCATTTTGCCGACCTTGTCATCCTGCGCGATTTCAGGGTCCAGACGGTTTTCGTGAACGGCGCGCCGGCGTTCGAAGACGGCGTTTTCGCCCCTCAAATGGTCGGTGCGGCCGTACGGGCGGGGGAGTAATATCGAAGGGCTAGAATCAAATCTCTAACGGGATGAAACGCTTAGCGGGCAACATAGATTACGCCTTCATTTCCTTTCTTTTTATCCTGACCGTGTTCGGGCTCGTGATGCTCGCGAGCGCCTCGTCTGACCTGGCGCGGTCCCAATTCGGCTCGAGCTTCTATTATCTCGAACACCAGATCATTTACGGTCTCATTCCCGGCGTCATCGGTTTTTTCGTAGGTCTTTTCGTCGATTACCACGTTTGGGCCAAATACAGCGTTTACCTTTTGATATTGAGCATCGCCCTGCTGCTTCTCGTTTTCACGCCGCTCGGGTTCCATGCCCTGGGCGCGGATCGTTGGCTCCATTTCGGCTCCTTCAGCTTCCAGCCGGGCGAGATAGTCAAATTCACCTTCATCGTCTACGCGGCCGCTTGGCTTTCCCGCGGCAAGAGCCGGACGGCCAGTTTTTCGGGCGGCCTTTTGCCTTTCGGACTGCTTTTGGGGAGCGTTCTTCTGCCGCTGATCCTTCAGCCGGCGACGACGACGGCCGTTCTCATCGGCGCCGGGGCTCTCGCGATGTATTTCACTGCCGGTGCCAAGGTCCGCTATATCGGCGTAGTGATCCTGGCCGGCCTGCTCGTTCTAGGCGCCCTGCTTCTAATCACTCCCTACCGTTTGGAACGCGTGACCGGTTTTCTGAACAAGCAATCGAATACTCTGGGTACCAATTATCAGATCAACCAGGCGATGACCGCCATCGGTTCGGGCGGGCTCTTCGGCGTCGGCTACGGCCGTTCGACGGCCAAACTGCACTTCTTGCCGGAGCCGATCGGCGACTCGATATTCGCCGTCATCGGTGAAGAATTGGGCTTTGTCGGCGGAATGGCCCTGGTCCTCCTTTTCCTGTTGTTCATATGGCGCGGGCTCAAGATCGCAAAGAACGCGCCGGATACTTTCGGCCGGCTCGTGGTGACCGGCTTCATGACCATCATAGGGCTGCAGGCCTTCATCAATATCGGCGCCATATCCGGGGTGATACCGCTCACGGGCGTGCCGCTTCCTTTCGTTTCCTACGGCGGCACGGCCCTGGCCATCCTTCTCACTATGGGCGGGGTTACGACGCAGATCGCTATGCGCAGGTCCTAGCTTCTATATTCTTAATTCTCTATTCTGTATTCTATGCGGCATATATTATTGGTCGGCGGGGGAACGGGCGGGCATATCATGCCCCTTCTCGCCGTTGCCGAAGAGATACAGAAGATCGGCGGCGTCCGCCTCGACTATATGGGCCCGCGCAGCCCTTTTTTAAGCGATTTCGAAGCGCGCGGCATCAAGTGCCACACCGTGCCGGGAAGCAAGATGAGGCGGTATTTCTCGCTCGCGAACGCGTTCATGCCATTCGAGCTCTTGGCGGGATTCATCGCGGCTCTCTTCAAGCTTTATTTCCTCATGCCGGACGTTATTTTCTCGAAGGGCGGCCCGGGAGCGCTCGCGGTCCTTTTCGCCGCCCGGTTCTACTTCATTCCCATCGTCGTCCATGAGTCGGACTCCGTCCCGGGCATCACGAATCGCATTTCCGGCAGTTTTGCGAAGAAGGTCATCATCGCTTTCGCGCCGGCCGGAGAATATTTCAAAAAGAACCGGGTCGTCCTGATAGGCAATCCCGTTCGGCCGGAGCTCATCGAGAACGTTCCGGCGCCAGCGGCCGCCAAGACCGTCCTAGGACTCGATCCTAATCGGCCGGTCGTATTTTTCGTCGGCGGCTCTCAGGGAGCGGCCCGCATCAATCAGTTCGTCATCGAAAATCTCCCGGCCTTCTTGGGCCGCTTCCAGGTGGTCCATCAGGCGGGAGCGGCCAACTTCAAAGAGGCGGACGTAATGAGCCGTTCCGTCTTGGGCGGATTGCCCGAAGAGGGGAAAGGGAACTATAAGCTTTTTGGTTTTATGTCGGCGGATGAGATAAAGAACGCCTATGCGGCCGCGGATATCGTCGTTTCCCGAACCGGTGCGAGCTCCATTGCCGAGATCGCGGCCTTCGGCAAACCGGCTGTCTTGGTTCCCATACCGGCTAACGTGGCGGGGGAGCATCAGGTCTTGAATGCGAGCGAGTACGCGAAAACGGGTGCGGCGGTCGTATTGGAGGAAGCGAACCTCACGCCGAACATGGTCGGCGGGACTATCGCGAAAATATTGGAGGACGGTAATTTGAGGGAAAAAATGTCCGCGGGGGCCAGGAGCTTCGCCAAGCCGAATGCCGCCGAGGATATCGCGAAAACGGTATTGACGATTTAGCCGTGCAGCCGTATAAATGGGTAATTGATCGAAACTTAAAATAAAAGAAAGGGGATCGAGATGCTAGGTCTGATCGTTTTCTCCGTCATCGCGGCGGCCTATGCCGCCACACTGGCGCACAGCTCGGAGAAGCCGAAACCGGGAGTGATATGGACCACGATGGCAGCGCTCAGCATGGCCGCTACGGCGTTCATTGTTTATGTCGGCGTGGTGACGCCGATGGTCCTGACCTTTGTCGGCCAGCAGAGTTACCGTCCTTACGGGAAGTTGCCTCTCAAGGCAGTGCAGGGTAAGAAGATGCTGATGACCGATCTGGTCAACGGCAAGAAATACTACGTATTCTATTATGAGACCGCTCCTGGTCGGCAGAAACTCGGAGAGGTCAAGGCCGAATTAGCCACTGTCCACGAGGATCAAGCCGACGGAGGATACGGATACATGGACAGCATTAAGGTCGTGAACGTGTATGGTCGATGGACTTGGTTCATCGTTCCGCGATTCATGTATGAAGGTTCGATCCTGGCAAAGCCATTGCTCGCTTACTACTCGATACACGTGCCTGTCGGCACCATCGGGACCGTTCATTGAATATTTATGATCTTTTGCAGAGATCAAACGCTCGCTTATTCCTATGGTAAGCGTTTTTTATTTTTCGTGACAAAACCGCGGTTTTAGGCCATAATTTGGCCATGGCAGTCAGAGTCCGTTTTGCCCCTTCGCCCACGGGACCGCTCAATATCGGCGGGGCCCGGACGGCGCTTTTTAACTGGCTTTTCGCCCGGCACGAGGGCGGGCAGTTCCTTTTGCGCGTCGAGGATACGGACAAAGAGCGCTCGAAGAAGGAATACGAGGATATTTTGATAGCGGGCCTCAAATGGCTCGGTCTCGAATGGGACGAGGAACCCTGGCGCCAGAGCGAGCGTCTGCAGGTTTACCGTAAATATCTGGAGCGGCTGCTGGACGAGGGTCACGCTTATTATTGTTTCTGCACGCCGGAAGAATTGGAGGCCGAGCGCCAAGCGCGCCTCAGCCAGGGTTAGTGCCGAAATACTCCGGCCGGTGTTTGGCCGTTCCGCCGGCCGAGGCCAAAGAGCGGGCCAAAAAAGAACCGGCCGTCATCCGTTTCAAGATGCCGGAAAAGGAGGTCGCCTTCACCGATATGGTGCGCGGCCGCGTGGCCTTCGACCTCGGCCTTATCGGCGATATCGTGATCGCCAAGGACCTCGATTCGCCGCTCTATAATTTCGCCGTCGTAGTGGACGATTACGAGATGGCGATCACCCACGTGATCCGCGGCGAGGACCATCTTTCGAATACGCCGAAACAGATCGCCGTCGCCGAGGCCTTGGGCATCGAGCCGCCCCATTATGCCCATTTGCCGCTGATCCTGGGCCCCGACCACAAAAAACTTTCCAAGCGCTATTTGGACAAGGCGCTTTTGGATTATCGCGACGGCGGATATTTGCGCGAGGCGATGCTGAACTTCATGGTCCTGATGGGCTGGCATCCGGAAGTCGACCGCGAGGTACTGAGCGCGGAAGAAATGGCCAAGGAGTTCGAGTTCAAGCGCGTGGCAAAAGCCGGAGCCGTCTATGATCCGGCGAAGCTCGAATGGCTTAACGCCTATTATTTGAAACAGATGGCGCCGGAGGCTCTCGTCGCCGCGGCGAAGGCCTTCGTGCCGGAGGCCTGGCGGAAGGACGAGGCGTTCTTGAACCGGGTTCTCGAAGCCGAACGCGAGCGGGCCAAGCATCTCACGGATTTCAAGGAATTGGCCGGATTTTTCTTCGACCTTCCGGACTACGACGCTCGCAAGCTCATTTGGCGGGAAACGCCGGCTTCGACCATTCTCGATAATCTGCGTTTTGTCCTGGACGTTCTCTCGAAAATGCCGCCGAGCGACGGCAAGGAGACGGTCGAGAAGTACCTCATGACGGTCGCCGAAAAACGGGGGCGGGGAGAGGTCTTGTGGCCGCTTCGAGTCGCTCTTTCCGGCCTCGATGCTTCGCCCGGTCCGGCCGATATCATCGCGGTCCTCGGCATCGACGAATCTGTCCGCCGGATAGAATCGGCCATCGAGAAGCTGAATGCATTGATCGGCCAAATCGTTTAGAATTAAGAAAATGAGAGGGAAAGGGGCTATAACGCTGCTTTGCACAGCGGCCGTGGCGGTCGCGATTGTGCCGTTTTTCCGGGCCGAAGCCCTGGCCGCCGGGACGATGACCACATCGACCCTAAGCGACCTCCAGGCCCAGATCGACCAGAAGAACGCCGAGCTCCACGGGATCCAGGTCCAGCGTGACGCCTTGGCCGCCCAGCTCAGCAGCATAAACCAGTCGAAGACGTCCTTGAGCAAGGATGTCCAGGCGCTCACGAACGGCGTGAACAATCTGAATTTGCAGATAAAGCAGAATCAGGTCACGGTCCAAAAGCTTACGCTCCAGATGCAGTCGGATTCGCAGGATATCGCGACCATCGGCGCCGAGATAGACGATCATCATGCGGCCATAGGCAAGCTCATGGTCGAGATGCAGCAACAGGAAGAGCCGGGGCTTATCGCCCTCATTTTGAAAAAAGGCAATCTCTCGGATAGCGTCGCGGCCGCCCAGAATACGACGCTTTTGAACCAGGCGTTTTACCAGAATATTTCGGATCTGCAGGACCTGCGGGACGCGCTCTCGCAGAAGATCACGGATGCGAACGCGCTCAAGGACCAAAAACAGGCCCAGCAAGCGAGCTTGGCGAACCAGCAATCGATTTTGAGCGCCCAACAATCGGAGAAACAGGACCTTCTGGACCAGACGAAAGGCCAGGAGGCCGTTTATCAAAAGCTCATAGCCCAGCTCGACGAACAGCAGGCGGCCATCAGCCAGGAGATCGGCGCCGTAGAGGACGAACTCCGCGCCTCGTTCAATCCGAATCTTTTGCCCTCGAAGTTGCCGGGCCTGATCGGTTTTCCGGTCGCAAGCCCAATCATCACCCAGCTCTACGGCGCGACGGCCTATGCCAAAAAGGCCTACAGCAATCATTTCCATAACGGGGTCGATCTGGGCGTGCCCATCGGTACGCCGGTCTACGCGGCGGCGGACGGAACGGTCTTCCAGGTGGACAACAACGATCGCGGAACGTCGCGCTGGAAAAAATACCAGTTCGGGAAATATATCATGATCGATCACGCCGACAATCTCACCACCCTTTACGCCCACCTTTCGCGCCAGGTCGTGAAAGAAGGGGAGACGGTCAAAAAGGGCCAGCTCATCGGCTATTCGGGCGCGACCGGATATGCCGACGGCCCGCATGTCCACTTCGGCCTTTACTGGACCCCGTCGATCGAGCTCAAGACGATCTATCCGGCGGCCGGCCTCGTGCCGGTGGGCGTGACCGTCGACCCGATGGACTATCTGCCGAGGAGCGTCGCGACCATTCAGCGCGGGGCGTATTGATTGACGTCTTTCGTGGTATAATGTCTAAAAATATGGAGAAAAAAATAATCGGAACGTTCTTGGCGGTGGCCTTCGTTCTTTTGCCTCTGGCGGGGGAGGCCCAAACGACCCCGTCGTTCCCGTCCCAGCCGAGCCAGCCATTGAGTGGCCTAAGCGGCCAAAATCCGTCATTGCCGGTTTCGGACGTCGTGAACCTCATCGACCAGATATCTTCGAAGGTCGTTCAGGGCGGCCAGGCGCTCCAGAACCTCGCGGGCGGCGCGACCGGCGTTTCCCAAACGGTAACGACCCAGACCGTCGGTTCCAGTGCCGACATTTCCGGCCTCGTGAATCTTTGGAACAACGTCAATAATTGGTTTACGGCGAACGTCGGCACGAGCCTGGCCGATGTCGTTAAGACCGTGGTCAATTTCATGATCTACATTTGGGAGATAATCATCAAACTCCTGCAGGCGCTCGTGGCGCATTTATAAATATGGAACAGTTGCCGCCGATAGAGCCGTATAAGCCGACGCCGGAAGAGGTTCAGCGGGCCGAAGAGATGATGCCCGAGGAGCTTAAGGCCGAACGGGCGGAAGAGACAAAGGAAAAGCTCGAAGAATTGGCGAATAAGCCAATGAGATTCAACGCGCTGAAAGAAGCAGATGCTTTAGGTTTTACTCTCGAAGAGCGCGACAAATTGGCCGACCGGATAGTCGCGGACGAGATCGAACAAGGCAATCCCGGCTCCGTCTTCGGGTTGCGGGAGAATTTAATGCGGGCCGGTCTGGTCGACCGGCCGCCGGGCGGTTCCGCCGACGATATCGAAAAGATATCGGAGGAGGCGTATCGGCACAATATGGAAGAGCGCCATTTCGAATCCGCCATGGTGCTTGCGGAAAAGACGCACGGCACGGCGAGTTTGGAATATAAGACGGCAAAAGAGGCCTTCGATAAAGAAAACGCCGAGATGGAAGAGACGGATGAGATAGTTTTGACCCGCAAAGCGACGTTCGGCGACATTTTCGGCGGTATGATACCGATAGGCCTTGAGGAGGCCTTCTGGACCGAGGTTCACGACAATTTCGGCGATGAGATAGACAAGGAGCTCCACAAACTTGTCGATGATCCGGCCAAGGCGTCCAAGACCGATATTTTGGACTTTTTCAAAAAGCGCGGATATTCCAAGAGCGACGTGGAAGATTATCTGCCGATAAAGTTCGGCAAGGAAAAAAAGAAAAAATAAAGATCCGCTCGAGTCGGAAGCGCCGTCTTTTTTAGTTGCTTATAAGCAGCGCTGTAAAAAAGATAAGGGTCTCTTTATTATTGGATATATACATATGTCACAAAAGGTATATTGTGCGACAGTATAGGATCCAGCAAATAGGCCCTTTTCGCCATCTCCCCTCAATGACCCTCGGGCCGGTCAAAAGGCCCGTATAAGCGATTTTAGAGGCCTTTTAAGGCCGCTCTCATCGGCTGTATAATAGGCAAAATGCCATTCCACGACTATAAGGATGCCGACGACTTCAAGCGCTTGGCCGGCTATGAGATCGACGGTTTCTGGTATCCCCGCGTGACGAAGATCGTCGAGATCAAGGCCAAGCCCGCCCTCTACCGCTTCTATGGCAACTTGGACAATTTCGAGGCCGGCGAAAAGATAAAACAGCAATCCGCGGCCGAAGGCACGCTCCTGCACGAGACGGTGGAGGCCATAATGGTCGGCAAGCCCATCGAGGTGCCGCCGCAGATCGCGCCGGCCGTCCACGCCTTTATGGACTTCGCCGAGAAGCGCGGCATCCACGTCGACAAGGATTATGTGGAAAAGCGCCTGGTAAATTACGAGGAGCGCTATGCCGGCACGCTCGATGCGATCGGAATGATCGACGGCCGCGTTGGCATATTGGACATCAAGACATCCCAGGCCATATACCGCGACTATGCCCTCCAGACATCCGCTTACCTGGCCGCAATGCGGGACCGGGTGGACGGGCTCGAGACGCGCTGGATCCTCCGCATCGATCAGGACCAGGTATGCGTTAAGTGCAAATCGCATCGCCGCACCAAGGGCGGTACGGAAAAGATCCGCTTGGCGCGGAACGCCAAGGCCAAGACCTGCGTCCACGAATGGGGGCCGATGGAGGGTCGGGTGGAGCTCCAGGAATTCCCCTACTGGCACGAGGACTTCGCGGCTTTCCTGGGAGCGAAGAAATTATGGGAATGGGAGAACGAGTATTGGCTGAAGAAGGTGGGATATAACTAGGACGTTCGAGTCCCGGTACGCCGCGAAAAGTGAGCGCTCCGGGGCGCTAGCCCAAGTCTTACGCACTTTTCCCGGCATGCCGGGCCTCTCCTTGGGGATGATTGGAAGGAAAACGAAAATAAGCTAGATTAATTGACGTATGGTCACGATAATTTTTGAGGCGCACGGAACGACATTCGATAACGAGAAGCATCTGGCCTCCGGCTGGAATGACGTCGCTCTCTCCCCTCTCGGCGAACAGCAGTCCCGGGAGATGGGAGAAAGATATAAAGACGATCATTTCGATGCGGTTTTCTGCTCTAATTTAGAGCGCTCATATCAAAGTGCCAAAATAGGTTTCGGTGATAAGTTCCCTATTATCCGCGATGCGCGTTTGAATGAGTGCAACTACGGCGATTTTACCCAGAAGCCGAGCTCGGAAGTGGATGTCCAAAAGCCGCAGCGCATCACTATCCCCTTCCCCAACGGTGAAAGCTATACGCAGACGACGGAAAGGATACAGAGTTTCCTGGCCGATCTGTTGAAGAATTACGATGGCAAGAGGGTTATGATAATCGGTCATCGCGCCACGCAGTACGGTTTAGAAAACATCATCAACGGCATTCCATTAGAAAAGATAATCCCGGCCCCATGGAAATGGCAGCCGGGTTGGACGTATAACCTAAAAAAAGTTAACTAATGGCCACTACGACATTACCACTGAACGTAAGCGAACAAGGTGCAATCGGCTTGATCATAACAGTCATTACATTATTTGTGGTTGTTTGTCAGTTGTATCTAATGAGAAAACAGTTGCACCTTATGAAACGACAAGATGAGATTATTGCCCGCAGAGCCGATTTAACTGCGCAAGTTGAATATACGAGTAGTCGGGAATTTGTGTTTGATGTAAGCAATATTGGTAAACGCGGCGTTGTAAATTTTGATTGGCATCTTTGGATTCCTATTGCATTTGGAGATGACGTGTTTGTTTCAAATCCATATCCGCCGCAGAGCGCTTCTTCTGGGATAATGGAAATTAATGGGCAGAAATATTTTGAATATGCTGGCAATTTTAGGGATTTCGTGTACCCGACACGTAGGAAAATATTTGCACGGCTGCAAAATAGAAACGTTAGTGGCCAACTCACGTTCTATTATCAAATTGCTTGTGAGGATGGATTATTCCCAGAGCACCTTGAAAACAACCCTCTTAAAATCACTGTTCAGTAGAAACTAAAAATGATTTGTCGTGCGTAATGCTACGTTCGTTCCCGGCATAAAATAAAAAAGCCAGTTTAAGGATAACTGGCAAACCTTTCGGTTTAATCAAACATTGGCCTGAACCAAGCATCTGGCGCGTTCTCGGCAATCCACTCTTTAGCGGCGGTTCTCAGGAACAACCACATGGCGTTGTAAACTTCTTTCGGATATTCGTTAGCGGGCCTGTCCCAGGTTATGCGATGACTCGGTGTCGTGGATTCGATTCTCGGAATTGCTATCTTTAGCACTTCCTCCGCCTGGCTATCGAACATTCCTCTCGAAGTAAGCATCTCCCGGAGTTTTCCCCTGGTGGTCATGTCGTGTCTCCTTGTTGTTAATGTTACCTATATATTATCACTTATTATCTATTGCGTCAACTATTGGCGGCCTGATTGATTAGACCACCAAAATACTCTTCCCACCCTAAAACATCTTCTCCGACCGGTCTTTGACCAGGGTGAATATGAGCTCGTGCCTAGAAGGAAATAAAAAAGGCACCCCCCGAACTCTGGGTGCCATTGGGCGTCATTACCACACTATCCATAATGAGTACTCCGAGCGGTCCTCGGATTTTGCAAGAAAAACCTCGAAACCGTTTCGATGCAGCCAGCGGGAAACGATCCTCGGATATGTACCAAGCCATTTTCCGGCTCTACTCGGCGTGATTTGGTTCTTCATACAAAGAATCGTTGAAGCCTTATTGCGCCCATCATTAATCAGGTCTTCGTACACGACGCGTAGCTTTATCCGATCTTCGCCGTTTATGGCAGCATGTTCGATCATGGATGGAAGCATACGGATCATATGGATGGCTTCGTCTCGTTTAGCGCTTCTAAGACGCGCCGTTTCAGTAAGCTCCTTCTTTGCTTTATCCTCCGCGATAGCTTCACGCTGTTTTTGGGTGATATCCCGAATCTTCGAAATATCTACCTTTACGTTCGACATCATGTCGATACATCTCCTTCCCTGTGAGTTTTATAAATATTCTAAAGTTGCGTCTATAGATTGCTACTAATCCCCCACTGCGTCAATATGGGTGGTATACTTAAGTATACCACCCATATTCCCCTCTCCTTTTTGGAAAACGCGACGCTCCGTTCCCGGTCTCTCCCCCACCCTAAAACATCTTCTCCAGCTGGTCTTTGACCAGTCCAAAAATTATTTCGTGCCCTTTCGCGTTAGGGTGCAGGCCGTCCTCATCGTTCAGGAGGTCCTTATGATCTTGCCGCATGAATGCGGAATTAACGTCCACGAGCGGCAATGAATGTTTTTCGGCGATCTCCGCCAGCTTCCGGTTGTACACGTCTATGGACGAGGCATTGGACCGGATGCCATAGCCGGCCTTGGGATGCATTGTCATATCCTCATTCACCGGAGCGATATTTATGAGGACCACCCGCCCATTGAATTCTCCGGCCGTTTTGATGGCGGCCTCCATATTCTCGCCGAATTTATCGATATCCGTACGCGGGTCGTCCGTGCCGGGCATCAGCGCCGCGTCGTTCGTGCCGTAAGCGAAGATGAATATACTCTCCCGCTTTTCCCTGAACCTGGCCCGGGTCTCTGGCTTCAATCTTTTGAGCAGACCGTCGCTCGTTTCGCCGGTCACGCCCAGGTTGTAGCAAACGGCGTAAAAGTCCGGGTCGGTCTCTGCCCTTTTGTCCAGATAACGCCTCAATCGATTGGCCCAGCCGGACCCCTCTATGTCCCAGGCGCCGTAGGTAATGCTGTCCCCGAAAATGAATATCATCCTCTCCATAACGGAAATTCTAGCCTTTCAGCCGGGAAAATAAAATGGCCCCGACTTGCGTCGAGGCCGGTATACTGAACCGTAACTCAGAGTTCTATTTCCGCATACGCTCCGCCGAGGACGAGGGGCATCCAGACCGAAAGTTTTTTGCCCTGCATGAGGCGCAATCGCTTGTTAGCTTGTTCGCTGTATATCCAGCTAGCCATGCGTTGCTCGATTGTCTTCCGCCTTTTTTCCAGATCCTCGTTGCGCGCGGCATTGTGGTTTGCGAATACAATAATGTCTATGTCTACGTGGTGTACATCGAATTTACCGAATTCGCGGACTTCCACTTCGACTTGTTCGGGTTTCAATTCGTGTCCCGGGGTAGACATCTGTTCAGCCACTACTTCCGTTAGGTGCTGCGTAAATTTTCTTAGAGGGTGGTCTTTTTGAGCTACCCTATTGCCCCACGGAGTAAAAAGGGCGCTACGAGTTCTTACAATAACGTCTGGCATTTTTCTACCTCCCTTCAATCTAATTTTCGATTGTTAATGTTGCCAATATTCTATAACTTATCCACTGCCGCGTCAATACTTGGTGGAATACTTTAGTATACCACCCAGGATTTCCCGGCCGAGGGAAAATAAAAAGGCATCCGAAGATGCCCTTAATGTTTCATCAACTTACTCTCTCTGTTTGTAGAACACAACGAGGTAGTTGTCGTATTTGCCGCCAGACTGAAGCGTGACGGAGATAAGGTGAAGATCGGGGTGCTGATCGGCTAGATTCGCTAGGTAGTCCTCTATCCTGCCAATCGCATACAGCTTGGTGGCTTGCGTCCGCCCGCTATCAGTAGAACTCACGATTTTGCATGTCACTATAACCGTATCCTGAGCGATGTTGCCGTGTCCGAAGATGTTCGGAAACGGATTGCTCCCAGTGACGGCCATGTAAGCGCACATTGCAACCCCGAACAGGAAAGCCGGTAAAAGTCTACTGCTCATAAACAACCTCCTCAATTATTAAATGTCGCTGATATTTTGCCGCTAATTCCCTGTTGTGTCAACAATAGGTGTTGCGCTTCATTCCCACTCTCCCCCCACCCTAAAACATCTTCTCTAGCCGGTCTTTGACCAGGGTGAAGATGAGCTCGTACTCGGAAATAAAAAGTGCCTGTCGTGTTTTGCCACGACAGGCGTTACTAATGAATATCAGAGTTTGAAGGTGATGGTTTCTGGTTTCTGTTCCTCGAATTTTGCATCGGTCATATGAGTGATGCTGATTCGACCACCGGAGATCTTCAGGTCCTTCAGCGAGCAATCTTGGCCTCTGGTGCCGGTCATATCGCTCTTAGTATGCGGCCGGATGTAAGCATGCTCCTCGTGAATCTGCCGCGGCTTTGCATTGCCTTTTATGACCCACAAGGAATACCTGAACTGGTCACCCAACCAGCCTTCGCCGCTTTCCGTCATACGATCGGTATCGATCTGCTCGAAGAGAATGAATGCTGCGACCTTGAGCTTCGAATCGATGACCGACTCTTTGATGACGGTTGGCAGGTACAACGGATGATCGTGCTGGCTTTGCTGAACCACTTCGTTCATCATCTTGCCGACAACTTGTTCGAAGTCATCCGATTCGGCGACGGGCCACTGCACGCGGATTTGGTGGGTCTGTTTCCATTGCTGGCTTCTGTTGCCGACCTCTACCGAGAAGACCGCAAAGTCTTGGCCATGGTTGGTGACAGTTGCTTTCATACTGATGCCAACGCGATAGAACTTGCCACCGGGATGATGCAATCCGGTTCGGTAGGCGCCGGATTTCCAGAAACCTTGGCCTTGTATCCAGATGCATATTTTGTACAGGTCGGATATGGCGTCGTAGTCTCTGTCAGCGTGGTCCAGGAGCAGTACGATGATCTTGCGATCTTCCATTTCTGCCGTGTCTGTAACGTGCC
Source organism: Patescibacteria group bacterium (assembly GCA_023380415.1). Taxonomy (GTDB): domain Bacteria; phylum Patescibacteriota; class Minisyncoccia; order UBA6257; family GWB1-50-10; genus JAMCRC01. The sequence goes on from JAMCRC010000023.1 coordinate 19,125, forward strand.
AACGATTCTGCAGGCCTTCGGTGATGTATGCATTGAAGGCGCTCTGATCGGTAACGACGGTTTTGAGTAATTCGATGCGCTTTTTCGTCGCTTCGTGGTCACTCACGCTGAAGGATTCCAACTGCTCCGGGCTCTCATCGCCCTTTTTGAAGCCGTAGACCTTCACTTTCCCGACACCCGTCGTAAGCGCATAGACAACCTCGTTCTTGGACTCTTCGAGGATGCCTACCTTCCCGAGCGAGAGATCCCAGTCATCGATATCCCAATTATGGGCTCCGCGATACTGCATCATGCCGGTGCTGTAGGCCTGACGCCAGGATTCGCCGTTTTTCTGCTCGATGATCAGCGCATTGGAATAGGCCATTCCGTCCGTCTTGGAATCGACGCTTTTACCCTTTATGGTTATGCGGAAATGTTTCCCGCGGGCGGTCGGCTTCTTGATATCCAAATACCGTTGTACTAATTTTGGTATTTCTGACAGGTGCTCCTGTTCAGTCAGTTTTTCTGTGCTTAGCAGTTCGACGGTTTCCATCGTTCATTCCTTTCTGTTTTTCTGATTATTGAGATAAAAGCTTGCAGGTCGGTTTTGCCGATACACTCTATTCCCCTGCTGCCATACTCGGCCTTCAGGTTTTCCCCTGGATATGCGGTCGTTGAGTAAACGCGGATCGAGCTGTCTACCGTATCAGCTATTTCCAATCCCTCGCTCCCACCCTCGGTGAGAGAATGGTCGAGAAAAAGGACGTCGGGGTTCTCTTTCTGGATAACCTCGATCGCCTCGTTGACACTGTGGCATTCAGCAACCACGACATTGTCGTTTCGGAACACCAGCGCCAAACTCGTTAGCCAATCGCGGTTATCATCCACGAATAAGAACTTCATTCCTCTCACCTCATTCAATATTTTGATGTTAAAATTCGTTCGTAATTAAGGCGCATTACGCCATGATTACAAGTAAAGTATACACCAATTATGTGTTTATGTCAACATACAGCGGCACCTTGCTCCCCGCCCTAAAACATCTTCTCCAGCCGGTCTTTGACCGGGGTGAAGGGAATATAAAAACCACCGAATGGCTCATTCGGTGGCGTCGTTTAAAAGTTGATCGGGGTCTATGATAATCGTCCATTTCTTGATGCCCTCAAGGTGCTTTTTCGTCAGTTCGCGTTTTCCTGCCATGGCGTCCAATACGCAGACGCCACACAATTCGCCATCATCCGCCCAAATGGACCTAGGGAAATGGCAATTGGTGCACTCCAACATTTCATTGGCGTGGCACTGGCTGCAATTGAAGACCCTGCGTCCGTCGGGCCTCTTCCCTACTTGAACGATTATGCCGCCGCAACCACCGCAAATGAAGTTACGATCAACGATCACGATAGACTTCTTGAAATCGGACGATAACTTATGCTGCTTATGCTGGATCGCGCACTGGTTGCAGACTTGCCCATCATCCAGAAGAGTATGTATCGGCGTGAAATACGATACTTCTCCGCAGTTCGCAGTTATCCGACTCCCGACTACTGGTTCTGTCTCTGTATCAAGGATGTGAAGAATCATTAGACGCCTCCCTTATCTTTGTTTAAGAACATCCACATTATAACAGCTAAAACCCAGTTATGTCAACCACAACATAAACCCTCTCCCCTGCCGGATTGGTTAGGCATATAATCGCTGAATGGATACGGAATTCATTGATTGGGCGGGAAAATATTTGGGCGGGAGCGTTTCTTCAAGCAAAGTGCCTTACGGCGACCAAAGCAACGTATACCATCTGAATGGCCCCAAGGGTGAATTTTTCCTAAAGATCGGCACCGGTTTAGAAAAAGAACGCGAGCGCCTGGATTGGCTGCGCGGCAAATTACCCGTACCGGAAGTGATCGGCTTCAATAAGATCGGAGATAAGGAAGCTCTTATCCTATCGGCTATCGAGGGGGAGAACCTGGCTAAGTTGAAAAAGATCTGGCCTGCAGAGATGGTCATTAGCGGCCTAGTCTCGGTCTTACGTCGTTTCCACGCCGTTGATGTGAAAAATTGCCCTTTCGGAGCTCCCGGTCCGGGCAAAGTTTTAGTTCATGGCGACGCCTGCTTACCGAACTTCGTATTCAAGGACGGAACGTTCTCCGGTTACATAGATCTCGGCGACATGCGAGTCGATTATCCGGCGGCAGACCTCTCAGCGGCCGTTTGGAGCTTAAGGCATAACCTTGGTCCTGGACACGAAATTAATTTTTTGAACCGGTACGGGATAAAGAATACCGATGAGGCCTTGGTGGACAAGCTGATATCGCAATACGAATCCGCCCAAAAAGAGTGGGGTTTAATATAAAAACTGCCGAAAAGTTAGGCGCTCCGTTTCCGGCCTAGAGGAAAATGGTTCGACGCGGATCTCCGTAAATAAGCAATCTGCGATTGCTTCACGCCGTCACTCGCTCGGGTTTACAAGCTGCGGATTGCACATCACTCGCTTCGCTAGGCGATAAAAAACCGCCGGATCGATTATCCGGCGGAAAAATATCGAGTTATAATGACGGACTTACGACAGGTCCGGCAGATCCCCGAAGGCGGGCGCGTGAGTGGCGAAAAACCTGTCCCTTTTCTCCCGCCATTCGAGTACGTTCATACCATTAACGTGCACGAGTGAATCGTCGCAGTTCTGGCACGTGAATCTCACGTTGTCCGTCCCATACACGACATCGCGCAAGATGCTGTGCATCTCGCTGGACCAGAAGTTATCGTTGGTCGGTCGGAACGGGTCCTCGAGAAAGCATTCGACCTTCGCTTTCGGGAAGGCGTGCTTGACGGCTTTGCCCAGTCCGGCGATCAGGCGGGCTCTCACGGCCGGCATGCGTTTCGGAATGTCGAACATCTTTTCCACCTCGACGATGATGTCGGTGCCGAGACCGTAGAGCATCATATCGGACGGATATCCGATGGTGACCTTCTTGGCGTCGAGCTCGAGTTCCGGTATGGAATCGAAGACGCTCACTATGTCGTCGTAAAGCGCCTTGAGCTCCAGTTCGGACATTTTCGGCAGGGGCCATATTTTGACCAGTGGCATTTCTGCCCTCCTTTCGTTTTCTGTTTTAAAGTTGGAGATATACTATCACTAATCTCATGTTGCGTCAATGTAGGTTAAAGGAGTGAAGCGTCCCCCCGGCGGGATGCGGTCTAGCCCTGCGTGCGGTGTCTTATGTACGCTTCCCGGTAGTTTCTTGAGCCGGCGCTCAAGGCCTCCTTGAAGCTCATCACGATGCCGATGTTCCCGCTCCGCTTGTCCCCTTCCTGCGACCCCTCGATCGTCCTTACGGCCTCGTCGATCTTATCTTTATCGTTTTCCAAAAATCCGATGGTCGCCGAGACGTAAGCATTCCAGTATTCCGCTCTTTCCCGGAACGACTTTTGGAACGCTTCGATTGCCTCCGGGTAATATTCCGGCCCGACGAACGCCAGAAGCTGGCCGATGTGGAAGTGCATGATATTGATGCCGGTGTGCCTTTCCGAAGCCGGAGGGTGCAGGATCTTCGCCCGGTTCGCTTTGATATAATCCCCTATCAAGCTGGCCGCCTTGAGATACTCCCGGCTCGCTTCGAATTTTCTCCAACCGTTCGGCGACTGGTCGAACTCCCAGGGAGACATTTGCATGAACTCGTCCTTATGCGGGATGTACATGATTAGATTTTACAACAAAAAACCGCCGGAGGTGCATGAGGTGGGTGTCTAATCCATCCCAATCCGGCGGCGGCGCGTTGGCCAAATAATGAACTGTCAGGCTCTTTAGATTCTCGTTATCTTTCGTTCAAACGATGTCCTCGACGTACGGATAATGGGCAGCGAGGAACCTGGCCTTCTCTTCGTTCCATTCCGACAAGCTCATGTCCGTTTCACGGACGACGTACTTGCGGCAGAGGCGGCATTCCAGCCTGAATTCCCCCGCTCCGGTCGTGTGGCCGTGTATGCGGTGGGTCTTCCAGAGCGAGACCTTGCCGTAGGCGCCACCGAGAACGAGCGGCGTCCAAACGGACAAGCTCTTTATCTCCCGCAGGTTCGGAGCGACGCTTTCCGGTTGGAATTCTATCCATCTTTGGGCGGCTTCCTCGATGATCTTCCGGCGGACTTCGATGTTCGCTTCGCGCTCTTCGTAGCGGTTGGCGAAGACCATTATTTCGACATCGTCCTGATGGACGTCGAACGGTCCGAATTCGTGGAACTCCACCTCGATGTCCTTTTCGTTGAGCTCGCCTTCCCCGCCGGGTATGGTCATGGCCGTGGCGACGATGATGGCAAGCTGTTTCGTGAACATCGCGAGCGGGTGCTCTTTCTCCATATCGGCGGCGGTCATAACGAGCGGCCGGGAGAAAAAGTGTTCCCGGGTCTTTAACACGACATCAGGCATTTTAGGCCTCCTTTGTTTGTTGTCAGTTTTGAATAACCGAGAATATATTATCACTAATATTATGTTGCGTCAATACAAACAAAAATGCCGCCCCTTAAACAGGTGCGGCTTTTAGATCGTTCACGCGGACGTACCATTCCGTGAAAGAGACGTGGCAGGACTCCTTCCTGGTCGTGTCGGAGGCCCAGGCGTAATATTCCCCCTCGTCCATCTCGCCGAGGGTCTTTGTCTCCCCTTCCGGGATGAAGATGGTCGAAAGTTCCGACCAGTGGTACGGCTGGCGGACACCTCTTGGTTCGGCGGCCAAGGTGCCACGAATGTGGGAGGTGAAGATCCTCGGGTCCGGCATCGTTGAGGCCTCGTCGTGCGCTATCGCTTCGCCCATATAGGCCAGGCATTCCCGGAACTCGCAGGCGCGTCCTTTGCCCTTTACGAGGCGTAGGATGCCCGGAAGACCGATCGTTTCCAGCGCGAAATTGACGAAGGCCCGCGGAAATCCGCCGAGCGACGGAATGTAAAAACCGGCGTCTACGACGATGCATTCCTTGAGGATCTTGCCGAAGGCGAGATCGGCTTTGGCCTTCGCTATCTCTTCGACGTCACTCGAACGCGGTTCGGGAATGTCCAGGTTCGCCTGGACCACTTCGACGTCGTATCTCTCTATCCTGCGTTTCAGGGAATGGAGCTTCCCCGCGTTCGAGGTCGCATAATAAAGCGTTCTCATGTTTCGAACCCTTTCCTTTTGTAAGTTTCCATTCGCACTTTAATGCCGGAGATAAAGTCGGTCAATCCCCGCTCCGGCGGTCCGCGAACAAAAAAGGCCGCTGGAGAGGATCGCTCTCCAACGGCCATTGATATTACAGTCCGGATCTAGCGCATCATGCCTAGAATGCCGGCTATTCCTCCCATGTTGTCCTGGTCGGATTCCTGGATGCCGCGAAGCACGCCATAGAAGATGGCGAACTTATCCGCCTCCGTGTCCTGAGAATCGATCAGGTCCCAGAGGACAAGTCCCGTAGCGGGGTTGATGCCGCCTCGGTTCATGATGTTCTGGGTCAGGATCTTGGCTTGGATGCGGTTCTCGGATGGCCCTGCGCCGTCATTCGTACGCTCCTCTTCTTCCACCATCCCCTCGATCAGGCCCGCCTTGCGCTCGATCGATTCGGCCGGTATCTGGCAGTAAGGGATATGCCGGTCGTTGAGGATCAGCGCGAGCGCCACCGATCTTTCCTCGTCTTTTTTGAGACCATCGAGGAATTTCTGGATCTTGGCGGCCAGGTCTTCGGGCGTGGGATTCATGGCGATGGAATCGTGTAGGACTCGCATCGCGGTCCGGCCGATCTTTTCCACCAATTCCGTATACCGCCGGTCGGAAACACCCTCGCCTTCGAAGACCTGGTTGTTCTTTTTGACCGTTCCGAAGTGGCTCAGAACGTAAGCGAGGCAGGTCGGTTTGGTCTCCTCGTCGAAGCCGTCCAACGCTTTGAGGATGCAGGACGACTCCTCGCTTTTTAAGCGGAAATCCGCTCCGAGAATGCCGTTGAAGATCTCTTTGATCTCCCTGTCACTGTAGGTCATGACTACCTCCTTTGTGGTTCAATTGAACTTTGTAAACGGACCCGTAAATAAGGCCCCTAAACTCTGCTTATATTATAAACCTATATATTCTTTAAGTCAAGATTAAAATACCTACTCGATGCCGATTATTTTGAGCATGCGAACCTTGGCCCCAGCGGAAAAAGAGACCGTCTCCCCCGCCCTCTTGCCGATAAGGGCTTGGGCGAGAGGCGCGGTCGAAGAAAGGACGGTGATGCTCGCTCCGTCCGTTTCCACTTTGGTTCCGCCGCCGGCCGGCAGAATGAAATAAATGAAGCGTCTTTCGGCCTCGTCCGTTATGCTCACGACCGAACCGACGCTGACGTCGCCTTTGGCCGGACCGACGGATGTTTTGAAATCGCCGAGCGCCATTATGCCACTTTCCTTTTCTTGGATGTCCTTTTCGAGGTTCTCGGCCAAGTGCTGCATTTGGGAGCGGGTAGTGTCGCTGTGTGACTCCATGGCGCTCGGGGCCTCTTTAGCACCCTCCCTGGCCGAGGCCAGGCCGGCTTCGGCGCTCGCCTTGTCCCGTTCCAGAGATTCGATGACCTTTTCGATGAGATCCGTTTTGTTCGGCATATTGGATAATCTACATCCATTCGCGTTTTTTGAAAATAAAAAAGGCGCTCCGATTTTTTGGAGCGCCCAAGCTTGGAATGCAAGCTTTCAGATTAACTGCTTTTCTTCGGCTCGGTCGAGCTCGGCTTTGTAGATCCGCCTTTGGTGGCATCCGCTGCCGGAGCTTCCTCTTTCCTCGTCTCCTTCTTAGAGGGATCGGTTTTGGAGGGGCTCGCCGGCTCGTCGGTCTTTTTGATCTGATCGTGAACGATCATTCCCATCAAGACGTCGGTTATTGACCGGCCGCCTCCCGTGCCATTCTCTCCGGTGACCACGATGTCGGGTACCCATTTCGTCCCGCTCGTTGCGAGATTCTTGGACACCTCTATCGCGGCGTAGTTGCCGGATTCCATGGATGCGATCTTCAATTTGATCACGTCCGCTTCGGCCGTTCCGATGGCTTTGGTCTTGTCCGCTTCGGCATCGCCGTTCACTCTCGTGACCTCAGCATCCGCCCTGGCGTTGATCGTCTTCGATTCCGCATCGCCTTTGGCCTTGGCGATAGCCGCGTTGGCCTCGAATTCCGCGATGGCCACTTTCCTTTCGGAACTGACCACGTTGGCCTGAGTGTCGGCCATCGCTTTCGCTTGTTCGAGGTCCTGACGGGTCTCCTGGGCCTCTTTCTGGGTCCCGAAGGTCAGTTTTTGCTGCTCGGCGATCTTCCGATCGGTCAAGGTCTGCATCAGCGCTTCCGGGGGCGTGATGTCGCCGATAAGCGTATCGACGGCGTTCACGTTGTATTCCACGAGCGCGCTGCCGATGGCATCCTTGGCCTCTTGCTGGCGATCGCTTCGGTTCTTCAAGAAGTCGATGACATCCGACTTCTGGGCCGCGTTTCGGAAATAATTTCCGATCGTCGGCTCGAGGACCTGGGTGACCAGGTTCTGCATGTTGCCGAACCGGGCGATCACTTTCGGAGCATCGTTCCGCGGAATGTGGATGATCTGCGAGACATCGAGATTGAACTTGAATCCGTCGCTCGAACGGACCGTGATCGTCGATAGGTTCGCGTCCAGTTTGTGGGCCTCGCTCTTGCCGTCGGCCCAGTTCAAAACGACGTTCGCCGTCGGCACTATCTCGACCCGGTGAGTGTAAGGGTTGATAGGGTATTTCCCGGGATCGAGAGGTTCGACCCAGACGCCCTTGTCTCCTTTGTTCACCAGATTGCCGTGCTTGAACGTGTCGCCGGTCACATCTTTGCCCTCTTCGCCGACAAAGGCGATGACGACGCCGACGTTCGCGATCGGCACTTCAAGAAGTCGATGACATCCGACTTCTGGGCCGCGTTTCGGAAATAATTTCCGATCGTCGGCTCGAGGACCTGGGTGACCAGG
>JAMCRC010000024.1 GCA_023380415.1 Patescibacteria group bacterium
CCGATCACGGCCGAAACTCCGAAGGCCAGTATTACCGACTCCATCGAAATGGCTGTTGCCGTTCCGGTTATGGCCGTGATGAGTACGGATATGAGATACCCCAAAAGAACTCCCAATATTCCTCCGATACCCGTTAACATTACGGCCTCCATGAGAAATTGGGTGCTGATATCCTTGCGCTTCGCCCCGATGGCCTTTCTGAGGCCTATCTCCCGCGTCCGCTCCGTCACGGTCGTAAGCATCATGTTCATGATGCCGATGCCGCCCACGAGGAGCGAGATGCCAGCGATGGACCCGAGCAGGGTCGTAAACGTGCCGGTCACGGCCGAAGCGGTCTGGATGATGCTCGCTTGGTTCAAGACCTGGAAATCGGCTTGAGCCGGATTCGAGATGCCGTGCCGCTGAAGCAGCAGATTCGTAATATCGTTTTGGGCCTGGGTCATGTCCTGGGAAGAGGCCACTTCGATATTAATGGTCGAAACAGCGTCGTTGCCGGTAAAGTAATGCTGGACGACCGATATCGGAACATAGATAGAACTGTCCGCTCCGCCGCCACCGGCCCCTCCCTGAGCGATAGTGACGCCGATGACCTTGAAGTTGTAATTCTTGATCCGGATGGTGGCGCCGATAGGATTCGTGCCCGTAGCGAAGATGTCCGATACGACCGTCGGTCCGAGGACCGCCACCATATTGTATTGCTGGACGTCCGAATCGCTGAAGAAATTTCCCTGAGATATTTCGACGTTCCTGACCTGAGTGTAATCCGGCGTCGTACCGATCACTTGGGCATTGGTATTCTGGCCATCATATATGACCTGCGAATTGGCCGTGGCCTGAGGGGCGACGGCCGCTATGTTCTGAACTTGGGAAGAGATGGCATTCGCATCGTCCAACGTCAGGGTCGTGGCGGAGCCAAAGCCGCCCCGGACCTGCTGCCCCACTCCCCGGGCAAAGCTCGGATAGACCAAAAGAAGGTTCGAGCCGATGGACTGGATGCTCGACTCGATGGAACTTTGGGCGCCGGCTCCGATAGAGATCATGGCAATGACCGAAGCGATGCCTATCACGATACCGAGAACGGTCAAACCGGACCGGACCTTGTTCACAGAAAGGGCCAGATACGTCTCTTCGAAAACGTCCTTGAATTTCATGGTCTATTTGCCGCTTTCGGCGTGATGGTGAGCGCGCCGCCGCACGTGCTCCCGGCCGTCCTTCACTATAAGGCCGTCTTTTATGTGAATGATGCGGTCGGCGTGCTCCGCCACGTCCGACTCGTGGGTGATGAGGATGATTGTCCTTCCCTGTTCCTCGTTCAATTTCTGAAAAGTACCGAGGACGATCTCGCCCGTCGTCGTATCGAGATTGCCGGTCGGTTCATCTGCCAGCACTATGGCCGGGTTGTTAACCAGGGCCCGGGCGATCGCGACGCGCTGCATCTGGCCGCCAGAAAGCTGGTTCGAAAGGTGGCCGAAATACTGCTCGTCGAGGCCGGCGGCCCTCAGGGCCTCTTCGGCCCGTTTTTTCCTTTTCTCCTCCGGAATTCCGTCGTAGAGCAATGGCAGCATGACGTTCCGAATGACGGTCGCCCGCGGAAGAAGATTAAAGGCCTGGAAAACGAAGCCGATCTTCTCGCGCCGGATGTCCGCAAGTTCGTCGTCGGTGAAAGAGGCGATATTCCGGCCGTCGATGAGGTATTCGCCGGAGGTCGGCGTATCCAACGCTCCGATGATATGCATCAGGGTCGATTTCCCTGAACCGGAAGGCCCCATGATGGCGACGAACTCGCCGTCCTTAACGGAAAACGTCACGCCTTTCAGGGCCTGCGTCGAGGCGTCTCCGCCTTCGCCGTAGGTCTTCTTGATGTTGCGGCACTCTATCATGTTTGTTTAGCCGCCGATGCGGAGTATGCCGCCTCCGCCGAAGCCGCCTCTCGCACCGCTCGTCGTTTGGGCGGACACGGCAGCGGCGGCGGAACTGGTGCGTAGTACGACCTCTTCTCCCGCCTGGAGTCCGCTCGCTATTTCGATATCCGTACCGTCGGTGATGCCGGTAGTGACCTGGACCGTCTCCGGCGCGCCATTCAGCGTCACGCTTCCATCCGAGAGAGTGCTCGCGATAATGCTTTTCGGCACCACGAGGACGTAAGAGGTCTGTCCTTGTGTGTGCACGGCCGCAGAAGGCAATCCGACGACGTTCTGGGCGACGTCCGTGATGATGTTGGCCGAAACGGACATTCCCGGTTTGATCGAACTGTTCTGCGTATCGAGCGTCACCTGGACATTGTACGTCACGACGCCCTGGGAGACCGTGCCTATCGTATCCATTTCCGTCACGTGTCCGGCGACCGTGAGGTTCGGCAAAGCATCGAACGTAAGGGTCGCCTTATCGCCGACCTTGACCTTGGCCGCGTCGACCTCGTTCAAGGGTATTTCCGCATATTGCTGCGGCGTGATGATCGTAGCGACCGCCGTTCCGGGCGAAGCGTTGTCCCCCGTCGAAACATTCACCGCCGCGATGACGCCGTCGAAGGGCGCCCGAATGGTGTAATCCGCCAGAGTGTTCTGGGCGTCCGTCAGATTGTTCTGGGCCTGTTCGATGGCCAATTGGTCCGACTGGATATCGAGCGGATTCGGCCCGGCCAGAAGCTCTTCGTAAGAGGCCTGCTGGGTAGTGAGGTTCTGCTCGGTCGCCGTGATCGAGTTCTTGTCGGAGACAAGGGTGTTTTGCGCGTTATAAAGGGCGGTCGCGTCGTTAGTGACCGTCGTGATGTAATTCTGCAGATTGGTCTCCTGAGTAGCGAAGACCGCCGGCAATTGCTTGGCGTAAGTGCTGCCGACGACGCCCGAACCGCTTTGGTTCTTGAGCGTCGTGTTCACGAAATCCATGAAGTTCTTGATGCTCGTCACGGCCCGCTGAACGGCCGCGGCCGTCATGTACGACTCGGAAATCATCGACTCGACGGAGGCGTTCGACGGCGGCACGGCCATGCTCTGGTAATCGGCCAGGCTCTTGTTATAAGCGGCTATGGCCGCGGAATAATCGTTCATCGCCGCCTGCTGGAAGACGAGCCCGCCCGTCGTGTAGGGCTGGGTCATGCTCAAGTAAGCGTACATATTGGCCTGGCCGGATATGACCTCGCTCCCGTAAAGTACATCGCCGATGCCGGCCACGACCGACGGCAGGTCGTTGTAGAGCGAAACGATCGAGTTATAGGAACCGATGTAGTCCTTGGCGAGCGTCGTCGAGGCGTTCTGGACCGATTGATTGGCCTGAAGCAGGCCGTATTGGGCCTGAGCGATGCTCGAGGTAGTCGCCGGCTGCTGCAATTTTTCGAGCGCGATCTGGGCGTTCTGCAAAGAGGCCTGGGCCGAGTTGACCGCCTTGATCTGGTCGGTGGCATCCAAGCGCACCAGGACCTGTCCGGCCTTGACCGACTGGCCGTTCTGGACCAGGACGGACGTTACCGGGGCGGAGACCTGCGGCGTGATGTTCACTTGGCTCTCGTTCGCCACCTGGCCGGTCCCGGAAACCGTCGCGACAATGGTCGTCGTGGCCGCCATCCCCAGCGTATAGGTCGTCTGCGGACCCTTGTTCGTAATGGCCGCAATGCCCCGCCAGCCGCCGTAGACGACCGCGAGCCCGATCACGATCGACCAAAATTTATGCCCCCCGACGAACTTTATTATTTTTTTCATATGTGTCATTCGCCGCCCCAGCTTAGCATCGCCCGCTCAATATCCGGTCGACGAAGAATCCGATTCCTCCGGAAATACCCGGATGAAACGGGCGTCAATCTGACCCTGCTTGCCCGGTGCGCCGATCACAACGATGTTCGCGCCCGCCGGAATGCTGCCGAGATCTACCGCTCCGGTCCCCTCTCGGATGGTGGTCGAAGAGGATATCGCAATGGTCTTCTCGTTCATCCGGTTGTCCTGCATGACGAGCATGTTCTGGCCTACGGTAAGGACCACTCCGGTGTTACCGAAAGCCGGAATGGGGGGCGGCAGTTCGCCCACCTCCTCGAAGAACCCCGGTCGGGGTTGTCCGAAAAAACGAACGTAATTCTGCCCCCAGGCCGTGTCGAAATTGGCCCGGTTCACTCCGATCACCTCTCCGATGCGAAAGACCAAAAGCAGCAAGGCCAGTTCGCCCGCCGCGACCAATACCCACACCAGCCATTTCTTTTCCTTAAGTTCCTTGAACATTGCTTTTTAACGGCGTCCGAAGAGCGCCTGATTGATGCTGCCAACCTTGCGGAAATCCGCGACGGCGAGCGTTACCATGGCGGCAAGGACGCCGATCGAAACGAAGGCCAAAGCGAGCGGCAACACCGGTAACGATTCGGCGAGAGAAAGGAGGAAATAGTTCCAGTTAGCGAGAACGGAATGGAAATCGGAGAAGACGAGAGAGAGCATCGTCCCGGCGCCGCTCGCGGCGAAATCCGATACGACGGCCCCGCCGGTGACATAAAGGGCGACTCCGGAAACGGCCGATAGGCCGCAATACAAGATGGCCCGCGCCTTGGCCCGGGCCTTCATTTTCTCCTCCAAAAAGAGGATGATCCTTTCCGAAAGTCCCATCGGCGCCGCTATCGCGGTCCCGCGGACAAACTGGCCCAATTTTTCCTCGAACGTCACTTTCATACTAAAAATGGCACTTTAAACCTCATCGGGTGCCGGTATCGGTATATACGATACAACATTTCCTTTAGGTGTGTCACGGGCGGAGTTCCTTTTTAAGGCGAATTATCGCCCGCCGGTGGCGCGCTTTAACGGTATCGATCGGTTCGCCCAGGGCTTCGGCGATCTCCCGAAAGTTCATCTCGCTTACGTAATAGAGCGAAAGAACGCTTTGATATATCGGCGGCAGGTCCTCGATTATCTTCTTGGCCTGGCGTTCGATCTCGCCCTTTTCGAATACCTCCGCCGGCAAAGGGGCGTCGTCCACGACCTCGAACTCGCCGCTCTCCTCGTCTCCCAAGTCCGACATCACCTGCGCCTTTTTCTTCCGCAGGAAATCGAAGACGGTGTTCCGGGCGATCTGGAAGAGCCAGACCTTGAATTTGCGTTTCAGATCGAACTTTTCGAGATTCCGCCAAACCTTGAAGAAGGTATCCTGCGTCAGATCCTCCGCTTCCTGGGACGACCGGACGTATTGATAGATGAAATTGTAAATATGGCCGGTATAGCGCCGGACCAGTTCATCCAAGGCCTTTTCTTCGCCGGCGAGGTATCGCGCGACAAGTTTCTCGTCCGAATCCATTCGCTTACTATATCAGACGCAGGGATGCCTCCCAAATCGACCCTAAAGGCTCATCTCCCGCAAAGCTTTAATACGTTCTTCGAGGGGCGGATGGGTGGAAAATATGCGAACCAGGAAAGGTGTCTTCTTTTCGTCTCCCACGTCGGCCTTGAACGGGTTTGCGATATAAAGGTGGGCCGTGGCCGATGACGCGGTGCGGAGCGGCGCCCCGGACCGCTCGATCTTTTCGAGCGCCCTGGCCAGGCCTTCCGGATAGCGCGTGAGAAGCGCGCCTGAAGCGTCGGCCAGCGATTCCCGGCGGCGGGAAACGGCGAGCTGTATCAGAGTGGCCGCGATCGGCGCGAGGATGGCGCCTATCATGCCGAAGATAATGGCGACCTGTCCTCCGTTACCGCGATCGTCCCGCCGGCCGCCGCCGAAGAAGCTGATGCGCAGAAAAAAGTCCGCCAGAAGCGAAATGACGCCGACGAGGACCACGACCAAGCTCGAAACCAGGATATCGCGGTTCCCCACATGGGAAAGCTCGTGGGCGATGACGCCTTCAAGCTCGTCCTTATCCATGGCCTGCAAAAGCCCGGATGTAACGGCGACCGAGGCGTGCTCCTTGTCCCGGCCGGTCGCGAAAGCGTTCAGGGCCTGGCTCTGGATGACGAATACCCCCGGCGTCGGCAGGCCCGCCGTGATGGCAAGGTTTTCGACGATGCGGTAAAGCTGGGGCTGCTCTACTTTCGTGACCGGCTCCGCACCGGACGCCGCGAGGGCGATCTTGTCGGAATACCAGTAGCCGACGCCGTTCAATGCCAAGCTTAAGATCACGGCGAATATCAAAATGCCGGGCGCGTTGTAGGCCTGGCTGAAAACGAAACCGAGACCGATGATCAGAACGAATATCGCGGTGACGAGCGCCCAGGTCTTGCGGTTGTTAGAGGCGACTTGGGTATAGATGGTGGCCATTTAGAACTGGACCTTCACCGCCTCGCGTTCCTGGGGACTCTCCACGTCGAACATCTCCGCTTGCTTGAAGCCGAAGGCGTTCGCGATCAAGTTCGTCGGAAAGACCTGGATGGCCGTATTGAGGTCGCGAACGTTGCCGTTGTAGAAACGGCGGGCGGCTTGGATCTTATCCTCGGTATCGGTAAGCTCGTCCTGGAGCTTCGAGAAATTATCGCTCGCCTTGAGCTGAGGATAGTTTTCCGCGACGGCGAAGAGCGATTTCAGGGTGTTCGAAAGGGCGTCGTTCGCCTGGAGCTTGGCTTTCGGGTCCACGGCGCCCATCGCGGCCGCCCGGGCCTTCGTGACGTCCTCGAAGACCGTCTTTTCATGCGCGGCATAGCCCTTAACTGTTTCGACGAGGTTCGGGATAAGGTCATATCGGCGCTTGAGCTGGACCTCGATATCCGACCAGGCCTCGGCTACGCGGTTCTTACGGCGTACCAGGCCGTTGAAAGCGAAGATTAGCCACAAGATGACGACGCCTAAAACTATCAAAATTATGCTTGTTGCTGACATTCGGGAACATTCTAGCAGACGGCGGGAAAAAGAAAAAGCCGCCGGTTATGGAACCGGACGGCCTCTATGCAATGAAGGTTTGCCTTGGGACGGCGTAGGGTACGCAGGACTTGAACCTGCGACCTCCGAATTAATAGTTCGGCGCTCTCCCAACTGAGCTAGTACCCTGAAAGGTGAACGCGTTCCCGCCGGCAATCGGAGAACAGTCCGACGCTTCGCTGCGGGGGCGCATCCACTTGAAACAGCTGGTCTCAAATCTACCAAGGCGGTTCCCGAATGTCAATGACCTAGGAAACTACCCCTAAGGCGTCTTTGAGAGGGATACCTTCCTTGGTTCTCGCGAAAACATAGGCCGGCACGGTGTCGGCGCGGGAAATATGCTTCCACCACCAATAGACGTCCCGGAGGATAAGTTCTCCTCCCAGGGTCACTTCGCGCACCTCGTGATTGACATTGAACTTCGTTCGCTGCCAACCAACGAACTCGTGCTGGAGAAGATTGGCGCCGATCTGAAAACCGACGATATTCCCCAACGCCATTGGGTATTGCCTAACGACCAGATCAATATCCTTAGCGGCCATCTCCCGGTAAAGAACGCTATCCTCGTCGTGTACCTCGGCACATGCCTTGAGGAACTGAAGCGGTGCCGGTTTATCGTACTTGTAGAAGCCGATATCCGGCGTGAGGAGCGTCCGGAAGTGGGTCGAGAACCCCATTCGATGGAGATCGCGCCAGCCGCGGAAACTCATGGCGCCGACGAAAAATCCGGCGGAGAGCTCAAATTGGTTCCAGGCCTTATCGTGATTGTCGCGCTGATGCAGGCCCAGCCGTTCAATGACATCCTTCATATCCCGAACGTCGGCGAATTCTTCGATTCCCCGGAAGGCCTCGACAAGGACCGAATCGGCATTCTTGTCGCCCACCCACCGGATCATCTTGGACCGCCGCAGACCGTTCAATGAATGGCTATCCGCCCGAATGAAATTTTTCGTATCGAGATACTGCCGGCTGGCCCAACGCCAATCGGAGATGTCGAGATGTTTGGTGAACTGGTCGGCTCCGACCTTTTCACCTTCATCCAGGATCATTTCGACCAAGGCGGCGTTCTCGTTCGTTTCGTCAAGAAGCAGGTGTTTCAACATTTCGGGCAAGGCCTCGCCGCTCACCGAAACGCCGACGGAGGTCGTCGTCGCAGCCGGCAGGAAGTTACCGAAAACGTCGCACACCTCTCCCTTGATCCCGACCTCGAGGTCGACCGCATCGGTGATATTAGCGTACTTTTCGCGTAAATATCTAATGAGCGAACGCTCGCTTTTCTCGTCGTTCATCCACTCGACGTATCCGTCTAAGG
>JAMCRC010000025.1 GCA_023380415.1 Patescibacteria group bacterium
AGCTCCTCGAAAATGGTCCCGCCTATCCGGCGATACCACTCATCGACAGCGGAGCACAGGCCGACGACCGTTTCGTCCATCATGAACCCCTTTCGCCCAGGATGGATCCTGACCTTTTCGGCCAGTATCTCTCCTTCGAAGAAGCCTGACGTCAGCGCTTGGGCGGCCTCTTTATGAAGCCACTCGCTTGACGCATTGGCGAAAGTCGAGGCGTTTATGCGGTAATCGTTGTCCGTTTCGCCGAACTTGATGACGCCGCGGCGGCCTTTCTCCGTCAGTTTGGCCAAATAGAGGTTGAAGGTGACCTTGCCCGCATCGGTATCCGTAAGAGTGACCGTTTCCAGTTTCTCGCCGGCATACGGTTCGGCTTGGATATCGATGGCGCGTTCCTTCTTGCCGCTTTCGTCCTGGAAGCGGAGGGAAACTACTGTATCGAGACGCTTCATGGTCACGCCGAACTTGGCCAAGATCTCGTCCTTTAACGAGTCGAAGGTCAGCCGGCTGATGATCTTGTCCTTGCTGTAGTTCTCGAGGTGGACCTCGGTTTTCCATTTGACCGGGGTCTTGCCGCGAGGCGGCGTCGATCCGCGGTCGAACATGAGGTCGCTGCGATCCCGGCAAGGAACATGCACTTCGTCCATTTGGGCGATGTTCTTGCCCACGAACTCCCACTCGATGTAGTTCTTCCCGTCCTTGGTCGTGGTGAAAAGATAGCGGTCGCATTTGTCGAGCGGCGCCACCAATCCCATGCCGAACCGCCCCAATTGCTTCTTGTTCTTGAGCGACTCGAGCACCGAGGCGAGGATCTTATCGAACTCCTTCCGATCGCGGCCTTCGCCGTTATCCTTGATGGTAACGGTACGGGTCCTTTGATTGACCGACAGCCAGACATGCTGAGCGCCGGCGTCCAGGGCGTTTTGCACCGCCTCCAGGATAGCGTCCAGCAAATTCGGATATTGTTTGGCGACCAGGATAAGGGTCAGCCCCATGGAGGCCGTCTTGAACAGGCTATAGCCGATCAAACTGCCTCTGCTTCTATCACTTGCAACTGATGCCTTCACTGCTTTCTCCTTTCTGTTCTTTCTTTTTTCTTACTGCTTTTTCGAGATTATTTCCCTGGCCTTCTCGCTGCAAAGCTGGCTCATTAGGTTCGATGCCCTGAAGAAGGTCTCGTCGCCCGCCAAAGCCCGCATGCGCCTCCGGTCTTCGGCCGTAAAGTCGTCCGATACGACCCGAGAACCGAAGAGGACCGCCAACTTGGCGACGTAGGCCATCGTTTCGACGGCCATCTCCTTTTCGGATACGGTCTTCTGCGGATGCAACAAGGCGGGGTCCCATTTCGGCATTTGCGGATCGGCGGAGCGGGCTTGTTTGAGCCCCGCCTCGACAATGGCCGCCATCGTCCGGATCTTGTCCGGGGCCGCCTTTTCCTTCCCATGCAGGACCCGCAACAAAGAGTCGCCGTGCTTGTAGGAAAGTTTCTGGCGCGCCGCGTCGAATGGTATCGCCCCGGCGGCCACTAACCGGCCGAAGGCCCGTACCGTGCCGTCCATGGCCCCTATTTCCGTCACGACATATCCTTTTGTCTCCAAAAAGAACATCGTTTTCAGATAAGGGAGCCCGACGGGCTTCTGCGTGCCTTTCGCCCAGCGAGAAACCGTGCTCGTGCGCACGCCGGCATAATCCCTTAGCTCCCGCTTTTTTGCGAGCGTTTCCGCTCGGGGATCGGTGCTGGCGATAAAGTGCCTCAAGCAATCCATCACGTTCCCTTGAAAGTCCATCTTCTATTACCTCCTTTGGATTGTTCGTTCCTGTTTTCCTATATTCTTCATTTAAAAGGGCGTAGAAAGAACATACAACTTATACCGCAAAGCGTCAATATATCCTTGACCGAATTAGGAAAAGAATGTATCTTGACCCAGCGATCGGTAAGAAAGCTATTTAAAAACAGCAGAAAGGAAAGACCATGCTAGCAGAGGCCGTGGTCGGAGCAGTGGCCGGTAAGACGGACCAGCGCTACGCTATCGCCTACCTTTCGGAATCGACCGATGACGTCTCCAAAGACGAGGCGATCACGTTCTCCCTGAAGGTTTGGAAGGGAGAGTGCGAGCCGCAACGGGGACAGGTCGTCCTCCTCGGCCGGATCGAAAAGTTCGTGAAAGGATGGCGGGCGCTTTATGCCAAACCGGTAATTCTGAAGCTCAGCAAACAAGCAACAGCAATAAGGAGAAAGAAATGAGAAAAGGGTTCGTTAAATTCGAAGAAATGCAGGAACCTTTCTACGTTCGAGTCGAGCTTGACGAAGAAAGAGTCCTGTTCTTTATGGAACTTTTTCAGAACAAGGCCGCGGTCGACCCGCTATTGCTCACCGAGAGCAAAAAGCTGGTCGACGGCCGGCATCGCAAGGCGGCCCTCATCCGCCTGGGCCGCGACGGTTACGACTGCAATATAATCGCCGACGAAGAAGCGGCCAAATTGATCCTCCGGGCCTTCAAGGCGAATTTCGGCGGGCCCAAGCCACCGACATCCGAGGACCTCGACCACACGATCGAGCTGCTTCTCAAGGAAGGCATGAGCCGACGTTCGGTGCTTCACGACATGAGCGCGAAGCTGTCCATGCCAAAGGAGCTTATCCGGCGCCATCTGGATGACGTCCAGTCGAAGATGGCCAAGAAGAAACTCACCGACGCCGCAGCCGCCGTAACGGACGGCAATATATCCGTTAAAGAGGCCGCCGAAAAATTCGGCGTCGCCGCCAATTCCATCCGGTCCCGCCTGCGGGCCAATGCCCAGAAAAAGGACCAGGTGACCGAGGGCGAGATCAACACGCTCAAGGGAAATATGACGAAGGGGTTCCACAGCTTGGCCATGAAGAATTCCCACGCCATCAAAAAGGCCATCAAGGCCTACAAAGACGGCATCGTGAGCAAGTCCGAAGTCGAACAAATGATCGCCCATTCCGAGCACCTGATCCACAGCCTCGAACACTCGGTCGCTGAATGGAAGAAACGCTTCCAAAAAACAGCCAAATAATCACCCGCTCATTACCGATCGCGATATTCATCCCCGCCCCATCCGGCGGGGTTTATTTTCTCGCGCTCTACCTTGACAGAATCATTGTTATAATCTAATATCCAAAGACCGTAATTCGAAAAACGAATAGCACCGCAGGATAAAAACCGATACGAAAGGAGGGATTTCGCATGGATCCCGATAAGAATAGGCAACAGGAAGTATTGGAAAAGAAACTTCGCGACGTCCTCGCCACCGTGAACGATGCGTCGGGGGCGATGAAATACCCGGCCGAATATCTCAAGTTCAAGAAGGATATCATCGTTCCCCATCTCAGGATCGCCTTGGACCGCTTCAAACGCGGCGTCCAGGATATTTGCATCGACTGCGGCAAGGAAATACCGGCCGAACGGCTGGAAAAGATCCCGGCCGCCATCCGGTGCGCCCGCTGCCAGACCCGATTCGAGAAAGGCGGCGGACCCTCCGGTAAGGAGAGGAAAGAGGCCGCGATATTCGAGGCCTACCGCGAAGCCCGGCTTAAGCTGAAGCCGAAGCTTTCGGCCTCCCAAGACGAATTCGATAACGCCGCTTACGAGGTCTGGTCAGAAGCGACCCATAAGATAGTGGACTGCCCCTGTCGCGTGGGGCACCCAGAACTTTGCATCGAGCGCCTTTCCAAAGAGGAGAAGATCGACATGCTCCGGGGAACCGTCCTGGGATTCGACCGATTCCTCGATCTTATCGCTGTGGCGAAACAGATCGCCCAGGCGATCGCTAGCCGTTAAAAACACACCACCCGCCTCCGGGTGGCTTTTTTACGTGCGCGTCAGGCCGCTTTCTGGAACTGGGAAGAGCTCTCTTCGGCTGATTGGGAAAAATCGAAACCGCGGAACAGATAGGGTGATTCGCTTTTTTGGTCCGCTTGGTCCTCGAAATCGTCCGGGAAGGAATCCTTGCTCACCCTCATCGCGATGAAGGCCACATCCTCCGGGTCGATGGCCCCTTCGGCGACGCGCACGAATTCCCGATCAAGCCCGCCGGGTATGTTCTCTTCGTCATCGACGCCCCTGATCTTCAGGTCCTTCCCTTCCTTGAAACCGACCACGGCGATCAATTGCCCTTGGCCGACCGAGGCGTGGCCTTCCATGAAGGCGTTCTGAAGCCCGCGATTGTCGCCGTAACCGGACCATCTGGCGCAATTCGGATACATCCGGCCGTCGGCCGCGAGGTCGCGATCGAAAGCGAGCGGGATGGATTCGTGTCCCAGCAAAGCGGCGGCCAGTTTCATCGGGTCCTCGCGGCGCACCAAGAAATTGCCGCGGAAGTTCTTATAGAACTCGTTAATATCCTCATAAGGCCTCCCGCCGGCCTCGCCCATCGCCTTCATGAAATCTCGGGCGAATTCTTTGACCAGCTTCTTCTGCGGTTCATCGGCGGTCTTTATGGACTCGATGCTCCGCACCTCGCTCAAAAGACGCTCTTTTATTTTGTCTTTTTCGAGCGGCGGCTGGTTGAAGTATTTTTCGATCGGCAGTGTCATGGATTACTTGGATTTTAGCAGACCAAGCCAGATAGGCCAATCGTCCAGCTTCGTCTCGAGCTCGGCGTCAAAACGGTCCTTGCGGCCGAATTCGACGCTTTTTGCGTTCACTTCCCGTTTCAAAAGCTCGGCGTTCGCGGTCACGATATGCCCTATCTCTTCCGGACCGCTTACCATGAGCGTTATTTTGTCCTTCGGCTCCAGGCCGGCGTCCTGGCGGAGTCCTTGTACCATCCGGGAAAGCTCCCTGAACCAACCCTCTTCCCTGAGCTCGTGGGTGATCTCGGTATTCAAAACGAAATCCTCTTTCGATCCTGCGGCATGTTTCACCCGCTTCACGTTGATCTCGTCGGCCAGAACGGCCGCTAATTCTTTGCCGATCTTGGCCTTGACCGTGAGCTCCGAAAGCGGCTGGCGGACCTTGATGCCCAATTCCGCGCGCTTGGCGAGCGCGGCGCTCGCCAGGTCCCTGACCGTGCCCATTTCCTTTATCAGTTTCTTGTCGGCGGCGGAAAGGGACCGTTTGGCCGGCCAATCGGCCAGATGGACCGACCGATCGCCGTCCAGGGACAAATAGAGCGCGTCCGCAAAGAATGGCGTGAATGGGGCAATGAGCTTCGCCACTTCCGTAAGCACGCACCCGAGCGCGGCCGAAGCGGCGGCATAGTCCCTTTTATCCTCCGGCTTTTGGAAACGGCGGCGGCTGCGGCGGATATACCAGCGCGAGAGGTCGTCCACCAGGCGCTCGATGTCGTTCGCCGCGCCGTTCACGTCATAGTGGTCGAGCGACTTGGTGACCCTACCGGCCGTCTCGGCCAAGCGGGCCATTATCCATGCGTCCAAGACATTAGTGTATTTAGTATTTGGTATTTTGCGTTTAGCGCTGCGGTCGGCATACGTCTTATAGAAAACGTATGAGTTGTAGAGCATCGTGAAGAACTGGCGGGAGTTCTTCGACAGTTCCGCTTCATCGAATTTTTTCGGCTCGCCCGGCGGGTTCACGGTGTAGAAATACCAGCGGACGGCATCAACGCCGTGCTTATCCATCATCTCCCAGGGGCTCACGATGTTCCCTTTCGACTTCGACATCTTTTGGCCGCTTTTATCCAAGACCAGGCCTAGAGAAACGACGTTCTTATACGAACGGCCGCGGCCAAGAATGGTCGCAACGGCAAGAAGGGTGTAAAACCAACCGCGCGTCTGATCGATGCCCTCAACGATATAGTCGGCCGGATAGGCCGTGAGCTTCTCGAAGGGATAATGGTCCTCGGCGAATGGCATGGCGCCGGAGTCGAACCAAACATCGATGACCTCGCTCGCCCGCTTCATCTTCGCGCCGCACTTGTCGCATTTGAAACTGACGGCGTCCACGTACGGCCGGTGCAGATCGGCCTCTCCGTCTCCGTTCCTCGGAAGCGGCCGGAATTCGGAGAAGAACCGGCCGGCCGGAGGCATAAGCTCGCCGGCGAACTCCTGACCCATCCCTTCCCTTTCTTTTATGGCCCGGAACGTATCCCACCCCTCGAGGACGCTCGCGAGCATCCAAAGCGGATGCTCGTGGCCGATGACGAGAATGGTCTTCCCTTTCTCGCTCTTTTCGATCTCCTGGACGAAGTCCCAAGCCCGGCGCCGCACGTCCGCGAGCGTCTCACCGCCCTTCGGAGCGGTGGTGAACTTGTCGGCCGTGGTCCTAAAGAGAGCGTGATAGTCGCGGAGCGGGTGGCCGTTCACGTCGCCCGCATTGATCTCCCTGAGACGGCGGTCGAACTTCACGCCCTTGAGGCCCAGTTCTTTCTTCATTATCTCCGCGGTCTCCTTGGTCCGCGTAAGATCCGAGGAAAAACAAAGGTCGATCTTCTCCTTTTTCAAGGAGGCGGCGGCCTTCTTTACTTCGGCCCTGCCCCTGGCCGTGAGGTGGTACGGTCGCTTTTCCGGCCAAGAATCGATTATGTTCTTCACGTTCTGCTCGGCCTCGCCGTGGCGCATAAGGATGTACCGGTTGCCGGAGCTCTTTCCTCCGGACGCGAGCTCGTCGATGCTTCCCACCGCTTTCGCGTGACCGCATTTCTCGCAGGTCCAGACCGGCAGAGGCGTTCCCCAATACCTCTCGCGCGATATCGCCCAATCCTTGACGTCTCTGAGCCATTCGCCGAAGCGGCCGGTCTTGATGGTCTCCGGCACCCAGTTGATCTTTGCGTTCTCCCCGAGCATTTCGCCCTTCAAGCGGCTCATGCCGATGAACCAGGAATCGCGGGCGTAATAAATGAGCGGCGTGCCGCAGCGCCAGCAGAACGGGTAATCGTGAGTGTATTTCTCTTCGCCGAAAAGGCGGTTTTCCTTCTTCAAATACTCCAGTATTTTTGTCTCCGTTTCGGGGGCTTTGACGTAAAGGCCGGCGAACCCTTTTATTTCCGGGATGAATTTACCCTCCAGGGTGACCGTATGGAATGTCGGCAACCCCACCTTAACGCCCAGCTCATAATCGTCCTCGCCGTACATCACGGCCGTGTGGACCACGCCCGTGCCATCCTCGGTCGTCACGAAGTTCGCTTCGTAGACCTTGTAGCTCGCCGGCGTCTTGAGGTGTTGGATGTCGAAAAGCGGCTCGTACTCGAGGCCGACCAGCTTTTCGCCTTTTACCGTTCCGAGATCGGCGAAGTTCTCGTGGAGGACCGAGGCGAGCCGCGGCTTGGCCAGGATGAAGGTCTCGCCGCTTTGGACCTTCACGAGCTGGTAATCGATGTTCTTACCGACCGCGAGCGCGACGTTCCCGGGGAGCGTCCAAGGCGTCGTTGTCCAGGAAAGGATGAAGGTCTCGCCGTCGATCACGGTGCGGCCGATCTTCTGCCCCTTCTTCAGGCGGAACTTTATGTAGACCGAGGTGTCGGTCGCCTCTTTGTATCCCTGGGCCAGCTCATGCGACGAAAGGGCCGTCCCGCATCGCGGACACCACGGCACTATCTTGTGGCCTTTGTACAGAAGTTTTTTGTTCCACGCTTCCTTCAAGACCGACCAAACCGACTCGATGTAATCGTTCGCGTAAGTGACGTAGGGATGGGACATATCGAGCCAAAAGCCCATGCGTTCGGTGAGCCGCTCCCATTCATCCTTGTACTGCCAAACGGATTCCTTGCATTTCTCGTTGAAGGCGGCGATGCCGAACTTTTCGATCTCCTTTTTCGATCTGAGGCCGAGCTTCTTTTCGACCTCGATCTCGACGGGCAGGCCGTGCGTATCCCAACCGGCCCGGCGCGGAACGTAATAGCCCGCCATCGTCTTATAGCGCAGGATGATGTCCTTGAATGAGCGCGAAAGGACATGGTGGATGCCAGGCCGGCCATTCGCCGTGGGCGGACCTTCGTAAAATACGAATTGCTTGGCCTTCTCCCGGTTCTTGAGGGACATCTCGAAGACCCGGCTTTCTTTCCAGAATTTAAGGACTTTTTCTTCGACCTCCGGCAGAGAGAACTTGTCGAGGTTTTCGAGCATTAAGCTGATTTTAAATGAAAAAAACGGCGTTTGCCAGCGGTTTTGGGCGGTTTATACTTAGGTCAGTTCTACCACAAACCAATAGGAGGTAGTCGTGATAGATATCGAAAATCTGCCCTTCGTAGGTTTCGTGAACAACCTCGAAAGGCGCAGGGAATGGGTCGCCCATGCCAAGATCGTCCTGGAGCATCTGCGAAAGGGCGAAAACGTCGGCTTCGTGGCCGACACGGCGGCCGGGAAAACGATAGTCGCATTGATGGTCATCCTGGGCGGCGGATACCGAACACTCTTCGCCACGCCCCAGAAGATACTGACGCTTCAGCACCTCGAGCTTTTGCAAAAGCTCGCCGGCGACAATTCCATGGCCCGGGCCATTACCGGCGAAACGCCCCGGGAGAAACGGTCCTGGGACAAAGACCTGGTCATCGCCACGCCGCAGACCGTCGAGAACGACATCCGTTCCGGACGGCTCGACCTCGGCCGCTTCGAACTCTTCATTCCGGACGAGTTCCATCGCGCCGTCGGCCATTACTCCTACACCGCCATCGCGGAGACGGCCCATGCCCGAGGATTGAAGATCCTCGGCCTCTCGGCCTCCCCCGCGGGAGATCCGAGCAGGATCGAGGCGACCAAAAAGGGCCTTTTCCTCGATACGTTCATCGTCGCCAACATCAAGGCGCCGGAACGCCTCGAAGATGTGGTGGTCGTGGAACCGGACGAGCGCCTCATCGAGGCCGAGACCTATCTGAGCACGATCATCAGCAATACCGGCTTCGAACTTTTATCCGAGGGGCTCCTTCCTTCCGCGCCCAAGAAAATCCTGAACCAGAGAGAGCTCGACGAAATGCGCGCGCGCATCAACGGACTGCCGGCGGACGACCCGCTCCACTATACCGGCCTTTCCCTGACGGCCCGCTACCTGAAGCTGCGCCACGCCCTCTCGCTGCTCCTTACGGACGGCTATCATTCCTTCATTGCCTACGGAACGCGCCTTGCCGCGGACGAGACCAAGGCCGCCCGCTTCATCTGGACGAGCCCGGACTTCCAAGGCGCCATGACGATAGCCAAGAACGAACGCCATCCCAAGGAATCCAAATTCATCGAACTGGCCCAATCGCTCAAGCGCGCCGGCAAGAACGCCCTGGTCTTCGTGGGAACGAAAGAGACCGGAGCATGGCTCAAAGGCCGCCTGATGGACGACGGACTGCGGGCCGAATTCCTTTCCGGCGGACGGGGCAAAGACGCCAAGAGGCAACGGAATATCCTTGACCGCTTGGCGTCGCGCGAGATCGATGCGCTTCTCGCCACATCCGTGGTCGAAGAGGGAGTATCCATCCCCGAGGTCGATACGGTCATCCATTATTCCATGCCGCAAACGCCCGTTGCGCGCAAACAACGCAACGGCCGGACCGGACGCCTGAAGACCGGCCACATCGTCTTCATCAGGATGAACAATGCGCTGGACGGCGCCGCCTACTTCGGAACGCGGCGCAAAATGAACGCCGTTCAGGCCGCCATCGAAGGCCGAACCTATCCCGAAAAAGAACCGCTTCCCCTTTTCCCAGGGTGGTGAAGCGGGAGCATCCGCACACAAGCGGCCGATCGCATGATCGGCCGTTATTATCCACAAAAAAGAAGGAGGTCCGACCTCCTTCTTTTTGGCTACATTTTCTTCGGAGCGGAAATGCCCAACACAACGAAGAGGTTTTCGAGGACGGTGGCGGTCGCCCGGACAAGGGCCAAGCGCGCGCCTTTTACGTCCCCGGCCTCTCCGATAATGCGCTCCTTCTCGTAAAACTGCTGGAAATCGCGGGCCAAGTCGATGGCGTAGCGCGCCAGACGATGGGCCTGGTAGTCCCGGGCCGTTTCTTCGATAAGGTCCGGGAATTCGAGGAGCGCCCGAATGAGGACCTGGTCTTCGGGCGTATCCAAGAGGCCGAGGTCCTTGGAGTCAGGTCTGACCGCACCCGCTTTCTTCAGAATGCCCTTCGCCCGCACATAGGCGTATTGGACGTAGTAAATCGGGTTCTTCACGGACCGCTCTTTCGCGAGACCCATATCGAAATCCATATGCGTCGACGGCGATATCATGAGGAAGAAGAAGCGGGCCACATCGAGGCCGACCTCGTCGACGAGATCCTCGAACGTGAGGAAATTACCCTTCCGCTTCGACATCTTGAACTCCGTCCCGTCTTTCATGAGGCGGATGGCCTGGGTGATGATGACCTCGGAGCGCTTGAAGCCCAAGATCTTGGCCACGGATTGGATGCGCTTCACGTAACCGTAATGATCCGGTCCCAATATGTTGATCTTCTCGCTGAAGCCGCGCTTTTGGGTCTCCAAATAGTGGCCGGCATCGGAGAGAAAGTAGGTCGGGTTGCCGTCGCTCGTGACAAGCACGCGGTCCTTGTCGTCGCCGAAGGCCGTGGTCTTGAGCCACACCGCCCCTTCGGACTCGTAAATGAATCCCGCTTTCTTGAAGATCTCCATGGCTTTCTGGGGCATCTTGGCCTTATGGACGGCCTTCTCAGAGGTATAGCGGTCGAACCGGATACCCGCTTTCTCGCCGACCGCTTTTTTTATGAGGCCGAGGAAGTCCTTGGCCGCTCTTTCGCCGAGAGCCATCGGGTCCTTCTGCAGCCTTTTGACCAACGCGGCGTTCTTCTTCGCCCAATCCTTCACGTATTCCCCTTTATAAAAACTCTCTTCGTCCGGGATAATGCCCAAGGCGGCGATTATCGACTGGCCGAGCGTGAGCACCTGGTGGCCGGTATCGTTAACGTAGTACTCCTTCTCCACTTTGGCGCCCGCCAGGCGCAGCACGTTCCCCAGAACGTCGCCCAGAAATCCTCCCCGGCCGTTCGCGAGCGTGAGCGGTCCCGTTGGGTTCGCCGAGACGAACTCGACCTGGACCTTCGATCCGGCGGCCGCCTTCGAGGCGCCGTATCTCCTGCCGAGCTTCAATATGCCCATGAGGCCGGCGTTCAGGGCGGAAGGCGTCAGATAAAAATTAACGAATCCCGGGCCGGCTGCTTCTACTTTCTCGAAAAACCCGCGGGGCGCTCTTTCTTTGATGTCCCGGACGAGCACGGCCGCGACCGCCGCCGGGCTCTTGCCCTGCTCTTTGGCCAGACGGAAAGCGATGGTCGTGGAATAATGGGCCGCTTGGCCATCCGGCACCACCACATCGCCCTCCTTGGCGTCGGGCACTATCCTTCGCAGTATCCTCAAAATGGAATCCTTGGCGTTCACACATTAAATCTAGCCGATTTCAAGACAAAAATAAAAACCCGCGCCGGAAATGCATCCAGAGCGCGGGCAAAGGAGGCTTATCGCCCCCAAGATCAAAGTTCCTCGTAATAGCCGATGATATCGGCTAATGAATGCACCTGCGGCGCGTCGGTCAAACTGCGATTGCGGACATCTATCCGTTTGGCGCCGGCCCGCCGGGCGATGGCGAGCACCGCCGGATCGTAATGGACGCAAAAGGATCTTTTGGGACGGTGGTGGCGGACCAAGGCCCTTATGCCGGCGCGGATCGCGCCGTGGTCCTCGCCCACGAATACCGTCGGGAAATTTACCGATCTCTTCTTGAGATAATCCATCGCCCTCATCTTCTCCGGGGCGCGGCCAAGGACCACCAGGGCCACATCGTCACCCTTCCGCCTGAGCATGCCGATAACGAACCTGACGTCGTCCTTCAGATAAAATCCTCTTTCGTCCTCTCCGACCAGAACGCTCAATCCGAAGATGAACAGATTGTTCTTTCTTTTCATTTAATGCTCCTTATTTTGTTTTCAAAACGAACTCCGCCTCGCTCCGCCCAAGGCGGACGATATAAAGGAGTTGAAACCTTTTTCAAAATATATAATCTGGTGAAATATGTCAACCCATGATAACCTGAAAGCGGAATGAAAACCCTTTCCGAGAACAAGCGCGCCCGCTTCGACTACGAATTCCTGGAAAAGTACGACGCAGGCATCGAACTCAAGGGCTTCGAAGCGAAAGCCGCGGTTTTGGGGCGAGTCAATTTGGCCGGCGCCTATGCCACGGTGAAGGACGGCGAGGTCTGGCTCACGAACTGCGATATCCCGCCCTACCAGCCGAAGAATATGCCGGCGGACTACGACTCCAAGCGACCGCGCCGCTTGCTCCTCACCCGTGGCGAGATCGCGGAACTTATCGGCCGGACCAAGGAAAAGGGATTGACCTTAGTGCCGATTCAGATGTATAGTAAGAGCCATCTCGTGAAGGTGGAACTCGGCCTGGGGCGCAGCCGCAAGAAGGCGGATAAGCGCGAGGTCCTGAAAAAGAAGGCCGCCGAACGCGAGATACGGGATTTTAAAAATTAAATTCCACTGGGGATGTCGGGCTTTGACAGGGCATCTTCCGCGGAAATCGCGAGCCGAGCCGACCGACTCGTAAATCCGGTCGAAATCTTAACTGCCAATAAATCAGCAGTTCCGGCTTTAGCTTACGCTTAAGCAGGCATCGGTCCCTGACGCCTACTAGGGGGTCGCCGGTGTAATAACGCGGGCTCTGGCCTCTCGAAGATGCTTCGCCCGAGAGGGGCCGAGACTTAGCGAGGCACTTCGTACTTGTTTTCAAGCACTACGCTCGTAGAAGGTTTGCACGGAACGTCCTGGATGTGGGTCCAACTCCCACCATCTCCACAACAACTTAAAGCCGTCTCTCTTGAGGCGGTTTTAAGTTGCTTACGCGATGGGGAGGTGGACCGGGGAAATCCATCGGCATGTTGACACAAATCCATATAACAGACATTATTTAGACGCTCTTAATATAAAAGAATAAGACAGAAAAAGGAGGTAGAAATTGACACCGTTATTGATCGACCTCGGAGAGACCGAAGCGCGCGTTTCCGAAAAAGGAGGCACGATAACCCGGCTCACTCATAAAGGGAAACCGATATTCGCCACTCAATTCGAAAAGAGCGGCGGTAAAATGCGCGGCGGATGCCATGCTTGCGCTCCCTGGTTCGGATCGTCCGACCTGGGCCGCCAACACGGGCACTTGAGGGACATTGCCGGCCGCGGCATTTCCCATCACAACGCCGCCTATGTCGAATTGGCCCGCGGCAGTGACAGCGCCTATCCCTGGAACATGGCCTACAACACAAAGACCATCATCCACGAATCGGGCATCATTGAAACGGGTTTTAGCATGCGCCGCCTGAACGACGAAGAAAAAGGCGGCGACAAGGCCCCGGCTCCGGCCAATCCCGCCCAGCACCCCTACTACGCCTGTACGGACGCAAGCAAGACCTGCGTCATCGTGAACGGCAAAAGGGAATACGGCTTCAGTGACAAGGCGCACGGCATCGAAATGGCCCTCAAAAGAGAGATCATCATCGAGATGCCGGACCGATGGATGGAGATCTCTTTGGGCGGCGCCTTTATGGAAAGGCGGAACCCCTGGATATTCCTCTGGACCGACGCGCCTAAAGAGTATGTCTGCGTCGAGCCGGTCCTTTACGATCCCACTGATTTCAACACCCCGAAGGGACTTTCATTGAAGATCGGCCAAGTGCTCGATATTTCGATGACGCTCAAGATATACCTGCGATAGTGATTTACGGCACCCGTGCGATGGGTGCCGCTTTATTTTAAAAAGAAGACCGCCATCAAGGGCGGTCTTCAGCTTCCATTCGTAAGTTGTTGCATATTTTTGGAAGCGGTCATAGCTATTGACTCTTCACTATATATAACGATATTCCCTTAGTTTTTGTTGCACCCCACCACTCTCCCCGCCGCGCAGGAGAAAATTTGACCCAACTATAATCCTTGAGTAAGAGTGCCCGGGAATCGTTATTTTTATCCTCTTCTAGGGCATCTGGCGGCAGCTTAGAGCAAGCATACCAAGAGACGTCATTTCTCCATCAACCCCTAGGCCGCTGGCGGTTTTCCGAGCCTCATTTCCCTCAGCCGACAGGCCGCATGTTCTGCGAGGAGCGTGAGACTTGGCCTAGCGGCCCGGAGCGCTCGACGAGCAGGATATGCGGCCTGAAGGCGCCCCCCCTCGTTATCCACAGCCGCCCGCCTCCTTCTGTGCTATACTATGAGTAGGACCTTGAGAAAAGAATAAAGCGTTTTAGGCATAAGCCTACATACGGGCTTTATAGCCCCATATTTCTCAAGGCCTCTATTTTATTCATGGGGCCTTTTTTTTATCCGCGTTTCTGGTATCATTCCCACATACAACACCGCATCAACAACCAGATAATCGCGCCGGAGCTCCGCATCGTCGGAGCGGAAGGAGAGAATCTCGGCATCATGGCCAAAGCGAAAGCTTTGGCTTTGGCGCAAGAAAAGGGCCTCGATCTCATCGAGATCGCGCCCATGGCCCAGCCTCCCGTAGCGCGGTTGATGGACTACGATAAATTCCGTTACGAGCAGGCGAAGGAGGAGAAGAAACAGCGCCAGGCCCAGAAGCAGAAAGAACTGAAACAGGTCCGCATCACCGGCCGAGCGGCCGCGAACGATCTTGCCATCCGGGCCAAGGCGGCCGACAAATTCCTCGAGGAAGGCCACAAGGTGGAGATAAACCTCGCCCTTAGGGGCCGGGAGAAGGCCCACAAGGACTGGGCCTTGCAGAAAATGCAGGAATTCCTTAGTATGATTACCGTTCCTTACGTCACAACCATGGCGCCGAAGCCGGGTGGACGCGGGTATAACGCTCAGATAGTCAAAAAATAATGTCGGCAAAAAGCGTACAAAAAAGGGTCCGGGTCACAAGGTCCGGAAAAGTGATGCGCCGCGCGAAGGGCCTGGGCCACTCGCGCTTCAACAAGAATTCGACCCAAATGAAACGCAAGAAAGGGGCGCGCGGATTGAACTTGCCCACGGAAAGGATCGTAAGGTATTTATAGACCATGCCAAGAGTAAAACGGGGAACAATCGCCAATAAAAAGAGAAAGCGGACGCTGAAGCGGACCAAGGGATTCCGCTGGGACCGCAAGAGCAAGGAGCGGGCCGCCAAGGAAGCCCTCCTTCATTCTTTGAGCCGCAAGTTCAAGGGCCGCAAGGAGAAGAAGCGCGTCTACCGCACCCTCTGGAACACCAAGATAAGCGCCGCGGTCCGCGAGCACGAGATGAGCTACAGCCGCTTCATCGACGCCCTGAAGAAGAAGGGGGTGAAGCTCGACCGGAAGGTCCTCGCCGACATCGCCGAGCACGAACCGGAGACGTTCAAGAAGATAATCGAGTTCGTCAGATAATAACTGGCTGGCACAGCCGATCGACATCGATAACGAACCCCGCCACTAGGCGGGGTTTTTGATATCCTTATTCTCCCTGGCTGGCTGGGACTGGACGACCTCGGCCGGGGCGGGCATGGGCGGGGCCGGCTTCTTCTTCTTGGCGTCCTCGACGATGGTGTCGTAGGCCCGCTTCAGATTCCGTTTCAGCGTCGGGGCCTTGAGCATCTTCATCGCGTCCTTGTAGAGGAACCAGGCATAGCCCTGATGCTCCCTTGGGACGATCGTGATGAGCTGCTTTTGGGTCTCGGCCAGATAGTAGATCACAAGGCGCGGGATGCGCTCTTTTTCCTTGGTGTAGAAGACGAAACGGTCCGTCACCCGGAACCAGTCTCTGAAGCGCAGGTCTTTGGGCTTCAAACCGGTCTCTTCCTCGACCTCGCGGAGGGCCGCCTTGAAGCTCTTCTCCCCTTCCGCAAGCTTTCCTTTGGGGAAATTCCAATAATAGCCGCCGTGGTAGAGAAGAAGGAACTTGATGCCCTCCGGGGTTCGGCGGTACACAATGATGCCGGCCGACACCGACACGTTATTTTTATTCATCCCGTCCATTCTACACCCGCCCCGGCGGACGGGCAAAAACGCCGGTCAGCGGCCAAGGAATTTGAGGAGCTTGGCGAGCGGATAGGTATTGATTATGTCAGCCCTAGTCGCCCACCCCCTTCTGGCTTGGGCGATGCCGTATTTCAGAAAACCGAAGTGGCCGGCCGCGTGAGCGTCCGAATCAATGGACATTTTGACGCCCGCTCTGACGCACTCGCGAACGTATTCGTCGCTTAGATCCGCCCGTTCCGGAAGCGCGTCGATCTCGAGAACCGTCCCGGTGCGCTTCGCCTCGGCGATGACGGCCCTCATGTCCACATCGTAGGCCGGCCGCTTGCCGATGAGGCGCCCGGTGGGATGGAAGAGTATGTCGACATTCGGGTTTTTCATCGCCTTGATTATCCTTTCGGTCTGCTCCCTGCGAGGCAGGTCGAAGTGGGAATGGACCGAAACGCCCACGACATCAAGGCCGGCCAGGGCTCGGTCCGGCAGGTCGAGCGAGCCATCCTTCAGGATATCGCATTCCGTGCCCTTTAAGATCCTGAATTTGGCGTGCTGCTTCCGGTATTTAGCATTCAGCTCGTCGATCTCTTTCCCTTGTTTCGCAAGACGTTTTTCGTCGAGGCCGTGGGTCATGGCCAGACGCTTGGTATGGTCGGTGACCGCCATATACTCAAGTCCCGCCCTAATGGCCGCCCCGGCCATTTCCGCGATCGAGGCCTCGCCGTCCGTCCATTCGGATTGAGTTTGAAGATCGCCCTTGAGGTCTCCGTAGCCGATGATATCCGGAAGCTTTCCGGCGAGCGCCAGATCTATCTCTCCTCGATTCTCGCGCATCTCGGGAGGGACATATTCCATGCCGAAGGCCTTATAAAGCTCTTCTTCGGTACGGCCGGCCAGAAATTTGTCCCCTCGCCAAAGCCCGTACTCGTTTAGTTTCCAACCCCTCTTTTCGGCCATGGTCCGCAAGGCGACGTTATGCTCTTTGGAACCGGTGAAATAGTTCAAGGCCGAGCCGTATGACCCGTCGGGGACGACCCGCACATCCACTTGGAGGCCGCTCGCCAAACGGACCATCGATTTCGTGTCGCCTTTCGCAAGCACTCTAGAGACATCCGGCATCTTGGTGAACGCATCCATCACCTTTTCCGGGTCGGAGGCCACGACAAGAAAGTCGGCGTCGCCGATCGTTTCCTTCATCCGCCGGGAAGATCCGGCCAGGGTCGCCTTTTTCACCCCTTTCACGCTTCGGAGCCGGCGTTCGATCTCCTCGAGCTCCGGCATGACATGCCCCAGAATGAAACGCTTGCCGCTCCCTTTAGCGAAATCCAGGCCTTTCGCGATGCGTTCCCCGCTCTTCTCTCCAAAACCTTTTAACCCCTGGACCTTGCCGGACCTCACGGCGCGTTCAAGGTCCTTCAAGTTCTTCACCTTTAGCTTTTTATACAAAAAATAGATGCGTTTCGGCCCCAACCCCTCCACCCGGGAAAGCCCGGCCAAGTCCACCGGTACGGCCTTTCTAAGCTTGTCGTAATATTTCAGACGGCCGGTCTTTACGAGCTCCTCGATCTTCAAAGCGATGGCCTCGCCCACGCCCGGCACGCCCATCAAGGCCTTGAGCCCGCCCGCACCGTAGACGGCCGCCACCTCCTGATTCAACCCGGCGATCCCTCCGGCCGCCCGGCGGTAGGCCGCCGGTTTCCAAGCGACGCCCTGCATCTCCAAGTAGTCGGCGATGTCCTCGAGAATCCGCGCGATCTCTTGGTTACCGATCTTCATGGGCAGATCAAACCTTATCCACCGGCCTTTCGGGGTTGACCGCTTGAGGCGGGTTCCACTTCAACATGTCTTTGCGGATGGAAAGGAAAAGCATGGAGATGGCGAGCGATATGACGCTGGCGGCGACGAAGAGGATCTGGAAACCGTAGCGGGAGGCCAAATAACCGCCCAAAGCGGCGGCGCCGGCCGTCGCAAGGCCGACCGAGATGACGCTTTCCAAACTCCATTCGAAGCTGATGCGCCATTTGTCCACGTGGCGGGTGAATATGCCGTACCAGCTCGGGACCGCCCAAGCCATCAGGAATCCGTAGAGGGCCTGGACGAGATAAAGCTCCATCGGGGTGCGAACGAGGATATAAAGGAGAGGGACGAACGACTCGAGGAAATAGCCCCAGAACATGGCCCAAAAGGCCAAGACCTCACCGTTGCGACGGTCCAAAACCTTTGCGATCGGGAGCTGGAATATCGACTTCACTATCCAATAGACCGACGTGGCGAACCCGGCCACTTCGACCGATCCGCCGCCGATCTGATTCGTCACGAAGACGGCGAAGATCGGGGCGAACGACCCGAAGGCGTAGTTGGTAAAAAAATCGACGACGACCATCGTCTTGACCACCCGGTTGAAATCCTTGAAGGACCTGAGGGCCTTCGTGAAAGAAAACTTAGCTGAACTTGAATTCTCCATTTTGGAAGCTTAATTGGATGCGATCGCCTCTCTTCACCTCCTCGCGAAGGATCTTTTCGGCCAGGACCGACCGGACCTTTTCTTCTATCGCGCCCCGCAAGGGACGGGCGCCGAAGACCGGACTCCAGCCGATCTGGACCAGGCCCTTGAGGGATGCTTCGTCGAAAACAAGGGTCATGCCGTTCGATTCCTTGAGCGCTTCGGCGAGCTCCTGCATCATCAAGCCCGCCACCAAGGCGAGCTCCGATGGCGTTAGTTCCCGGAAGACGATAATGTCCGAAAAACGGTTCAAGAGCTCCGGTTTGAAAACGCTGGTCAGCTTGTCCTTTATCTCGTCGGCGATCTCCGCCACCTTCTTCCCCTTCTCTATCTCCGATTTGATGTAATCGGAATTGGCGTTCGACGTGGCGATAATTATCGTATTCGTGAAATCCACGGTTCGGCCCAAGCTGTCCGTGAGCCGGCCGTCGTCGAACACCTGCAGGAAGAGGTTCAATATGTCCGGACTGGCCTTTTCGAACTCATCGAGAAGGACTAATTGGTACGGCTTCTCGCGTACCGCGTCCGTCAGGACCCCGGGACGGCTTCCGTCCGGGGCGCCGATGAAGCGCTCCAAACTGGATTTTTCCTGGAACTCGGTCATGTCGAAGCGCGAGAGGGCGCCGCGATCGCCGAACTGGACCTCGGCCAATATCTTGGCGAGCTCCGTCTTTCCCACGCCGGTGGGGCCGACGAAAAGGAACGATGCTATGGGGCCCCCTTTGCGCTTCAATCCCGCCCGGTATTCACGGAGGGCTCGGGACACGGCCGAAACGGCCGCTTCCTGGTCGATCAGCTTCTTGTGAATGGTGGTCTCGAGGCCCAGAAGTTCCCTGGCTTCCACCTGGCCGGCTCTTTGGATTGGGATGCGGCTCAATTTTTCCGCCAGAGCCGTGACATCGCTTCCCGTAACCGCTTTCCGCCGCATATCGGCGAGGGCGGCGATGGTCTGTTTCAAAAGATCGGTCGCGCTCCCCGGCAGAAGCTTTTGGGAGAAATAACGATGAGCGAGATCGACCGCCGCTTTGACCGCGCCGAAGGTGATGAAAGTGCGATTGGCCTTTTCGAGAAGCAGACTCTCGTAGATCAGGACCCGAACCGCATCTTCCTCCGCGATCTCATCCACCCGGACGACATCGAATTGTTCCAGGAAATCGGTCCGCGGTTCGACGTACGCCTTGAACTCGCGCGGATAGGTCTCGGCGACCACCGGAATGCCGGCATCCCGAATGACCGGCAATATCAGGTCGATGGCGTTCAACCCTCCCTTGTCGGCCGTCTTGAACCAATCATGAACGTTGGGCAGGAAAAGGACCACGTTCCCCGCCGTGACTATCTCTTCCGCAATGAGGCGCAGCCGTCCGGCCAGAACTTCCGCCGCGGCCCCGGCCAAAAGGCCGGCCACATCCAAGGAGACCAAGCGCTTATCGAAGAGGACCGGAGGCACGTCGTCCTTGATCATCCGGAAGGCCAAATGAGCGATCAGGGTGGACTTGCCGCTCCCCGGCTCGCCGACAAGGAGCGCGTTCGGCTTTCCGGGACGAGCCACGACGTCCAAGAGGCCGTTGAATTCTTTCTCGTGGCCGATAAGAAGGCCGATCTTCTCGCGTCGCGCAAGGTCGGTGAGGTCGATGCCGAATTGGTCCAAATTGGGCGTCGGTCGCGCCGTCCAGGCGCGATTCATCGTCCGATGGCGAAGGAAACGCGAGGCGTAGACGAAACCGCCGATCGTGGCCGGAACCGAGCGGAGGCGCGAGAATCGGCGGCGGAAACGGCCGAAGATGACGGCCGTGGACGCGTCTTCGGTGCTGATATTCGCTGCATCGAAAAGCGATCGGACCCTGGGGTCGGCCACGGAGAATAGGGCGCCGAACAAGCTGCGGCACTCGATGTAGGATTCGTTGGAGTCCACGGCGACCTGATAGGCCCGCAAGACGAAGTCGGCGACGGTCGCTTGGAGATCGGTCTCGCCGTTCCCTTGAGATAGAAGCCCTTCCAATTTCCCCTTAAGGTCGCCGATGTCGGCCTCGAGGCGCTTCAGGGTCTCGCGAACGTCACGCCGTTCGAGCAGGACCCATAAAAGGACCAGATGAAAGTCCTGATTGGTCACCGTGCTGCGCCTTCTCGCATAGGCCAAGGCGCGGGAGGCGGTCGGCGTAAGGGCCAGCGCCAAGTTCGCCCGGTTCTGCCGCTGCAATTCGAAGAGCGTTCTTTCTCCTTTTTTCGCGTGGTAGGCCCGATCCAAAAGGAAGAGGGCGAGGAGCAGCCCCACGAAGAACAATTTGGTTTGGGGCGCCATAAGAAATACGACCGTCGCGACCGCAAGAACGATGTAGGCGCAGATAACGACGAGGCGGGCCAGGAAATCTCCGGCCGGATTCAGGCGAAAACGCTTGTCTTTGAAATATACTTCCATGTTCAAACGAATATCCTCGCGATCACGTAGACCGGCAGTATCCACCAGATCGCGTAAACGGCGAGGGCGGCGATCCCCAAGACCAGATACACGGCCGTTCCGACCAAAAGCCGGAAGAGACGCAAAGGCAATCCGATCAATCGGCCGACGATCGAATAGTCCCCGTAGAGCGGCTCGAAGAAATGCTGCAACGTTATTTTGAAGGCCAAAACGCGGTCCAGGTCGCGGAACCGGTCGATCAGAAAATCGAAATAAACGCGGGCGCTTCCGAGATACCAATGCCGCAGGAATTCGGCGATCCGAAAGACGAATTGCTCGCTCAGATACACAAAAACCATCGGGTTTATTATAGCCCAACCCTCAAAATAGCGCTAAAATCACGGATTTTCAGTTAGTGCCCTCGGCAGGAATCGAACCTGCACCTTCTCCTTCGGAGGGAGATATTCTATCCATTGGACTACGAGGGCCTATCCCCATGAGTATGCCTAAGGCCAACCAGAACATCAACTGTCCGCTCCAGAGGTCCCAATAAAAATGGTCCACGAGGCCGAAGATAAGCGCGCCGGAAACGAGGATCAAGGCGAACCAAGTGTCCGCATCCTTGCCACCCAGCCAAGCGCGGAACTTGCCGTACACGAGCCAACCCAAGAAAAAAATGAGGGCGAGGAAACCGACGATCCCAGTATCGGCCAATGCCAAGAGATAAATGTCATGGATGGGCTGGGCCTGGAAGGCGTAATTCAAACCGAAAGCCCGATACCAACCGTTCCTCTCCGCCACCAAGACCTGGTTCTTGAGCCCAACGCCCAAAGGATACGCCTCCGGAAAATTCAAAAGCCCCATCTCATTGTAGATCACCCGATCCACGACCGACGGCTCTTCGGATGAAAACCCGGCGCGAGCGAATATGAGCCGGCCGCCGACCGGGACCAAGAAAGCGCCGGCCGCCAGGAGAACGAAAATTACTGCCGTCGCCCGCCGCCTCAGGTCCTTTCGCCAGAGGCCGTACGCCACGAGAGCCGCGACGGTGAGGCCGGCCACGATCCAACCCGATCGCGAAAAGGTGAATATAAGGCCAGCCAGGATGAAGAAGAGACCGGCCGCCAAACCGATGCGCGCCCACGGCCTTCTCGCCCGATACAAGAGGTAGACGGCCGCCACGAGGCCGAAACCGAGAAAGGCGGCGAGGATGTTCGCATGAGGCATCGTTCCGTAGCTTCTGAGGTAAGCGAGCCCGTTCGCCGCTACCCTGGCGATGCCCGGGGTGGTGAGCCCTATAACCGACTCGCCGAGCCACCTGAGCCCCAAACTGGTCTGGTCCCGGAACTGCAGCAGGGCCACGGCGCTTTGGAACACGGCGGAGGCGAAAAGGGCGGAGAAAACGGCGGTAAGGGACAGTTTCTTGCCGATGATGAGCGCGCTCAAAGAAAGGGCGAAGGCGAAGAGAAGAACGAGACGGGCAAGGCCGTAGGCGGCGAGGAGCGGCGAGAACGACCAGAACGTGGCGACGATGGCCGCTCCGGCGACGACCGCGAGCGGCTTTAGATACTTGGCGTGCCAATCCATCTCCCGAAGGCCCCAAAACGCAAGGAACACCAGGAGCAGCAGGTCGGTGCCGTAAAGGAATATCCCGAAATATTCCGAAACGACCGGCGTCGCGCTCCAAACGAACTTCTTGGCGTCGAAGGGAATGGAAAAAACCAAGAGCCAGAGGACGATATCCCGTAGATGGTGCCTGATCCAATTCATGCCAAACTGATTATCTCATAGACCGCCGCGGCGAGGAAAATCGCATACAGCGCCCAGGAGACCGGCCGCCACCTGCTCCGAGGCACGAGCCGCCGCCAAATATGGACCACGAGGGCGCTGTCGAAAGCCAAGAAGAGCCCGCCCAAGAGGCCGATCACCGAGAGAAAATTATTAAGGCCCAAAAAGTAAAAAATGGGCGGGCCGGCGACGACCGCGAGCGCTCCCAAGACCTTTGGCCATTTGAGGTCCAGATCGAGCATCTCCTTGGCATTCAATCCGATCACGATATACGACTTCCAAATGGCGACGAGGCCCATGACCCCGAGAACGGCAAGGGCCGCGGGCGGCAGGCCGGTAAGGCCGCTCAAGGTATCCGGGGTCGGATGGGACGTAAGACGCAGTACCCCGATGGCGAAAGCGAAATAAACGGCGGCCGCGAGGAACGTTCCCCAGAAAGCTACTCGGCCGATCGAGAATGGCGCGCCGGCCTTGGCGCTCTCGCGCTCCTTTTCCACGACCTGGGCCATGGCCGAACGTCCGGCGAGAGAAAAAAGGAGCGGTCCGAACGGCAGGAAGACGAGCGGCCAGTTCAGGGCCGGCGGCCAGACCTGCGCCCCGAGCGGACCGGACCCGAAACCGAAGACGACGGCGATAAAAGCGACAAGGGCGGCGACGCCGAAAAATTCCGTCCAACCGACCACGCTCAAACGGAAGAAAATAAAGAGCGAACCGAGGGCCCAAAATACCAAGAGCACCGGCCGGGCGGCGACGCCGAAGATCAGCGCGCCGAAGGCCGGCGCGAGGATCAAATAGACCGTGAGAATGAGCAGGAACTCGGCGAGAACGACGATGCTCGACGCCTGCGAGGCCCAAGGGTTCATGCTCTCGCGGAGGAAGTACAGGAAATTATGTCCGGGGGGAGCCGTTTTGAGCGCCTCCCCATAAAACAGATGGACTAAAAAGTACACCAGGCCGAAGAACAACAGGTAAGCTGCGGCGAGCACGAGACCGACCTGTCCCAAAATATAGGGTAAAGAAAAAATACCGGCACCAAGAATGGTGCCCGCGAGTATCGTGACCGATATGAGGAAACTCTTGTTCATTCTAAAAACCGCACGCCCGAGACGACTTGGGTCTTTAAAAACGCAGGTCGGGGAACCAAAACCTAAGCCACGAGGTACACCTCGTCGCCTTCGCGCACCTTGTCCCGCACCTTGATGCCGACCTCCTGGTTCTTCTTGGCCTCGGGGATGGACTCGTGATTGAACTGGATCGATCCCACGATGTCCTCAAAATCCGTCGTGGCTCCCTTGAATCGGAGCTTAGCGCCGGTCGCGATCGGTACGCCGCACTTAACGATGGCCACGCCTATTCCTCCGTAGAAATGGGTCACGATGCCGATCGGCTTGCCCAATTGGCCGCCCTCTTTTTTAGATTTAAGAAAATTGAACATCATCGTTCATTTAAAGAACGCGACCTTTGAGGCCGTTCTTAGCCTCCGCCTCCCCGATCAGTTTCTCCACTTTATCCAAAAGGCGCGACGGGTCATCGTCGAAAACGACGGTCCCCAACCCCCGGTGGGCGTTCTCAAGAATGCCGCGGATCATATCGGCCGTTCCGCCCGTCCCCTCAAGGACCCCGATTGGTTTATGGTCCTCGAAGGCGATCGTGAACTCGTTCAAGGTTCCCGTCCGGCCGCAGATGGTGATGACGGCATCCGCGGAACGCGTGAGAAGCAGGTTCCGGCCGGAATAATCGAAACC
Organism: Patescibacteria group bacterium; assembly: GCA_023380415.1. Classification (GTDB taxonomy): domain Bacteria; phylum Patescibacteriota; class Minisyncoccia; order UBA6257; family GWB1-50-10; genus JAMCRC01. Next base: position 24,289 of record JAMCRC010000025.1, read on the forward strand.
GGTATAGACGATGAGATCGTGGTAATCGAGAGGCAGATGGTACGTCTTCACATGGGCCGTTTTCGAGGCCGCCGGCGATATCCCGATAACGATGCCGCCCGCATCCTTCGCGCCCTTAGCGGCGAAATAGGGCACGCCGATCGTCGCGCCGGTCACGAGGATATGGCCGCGGCGGGCGATCTCCGCTCCGATCGCCTCCGCTTTTTCGAGCGTCCCGCGCGTGCAATGGCCCGTCTCGGCCGCGCCGGAAACGCAGAATTTGTACTTCAGATGGTAAGCGTGATTGCGATTGCGGCCGCTCAATATCTCTTTTTCGGTTATTTTTTTTCTTGGCATGCTGGTTTGATATGTCGGATTTATTTGATTATAACACCGTTTCGTCGCCCAACGAAGGCGTGGCGGCCTCGACGTTCAGTTCTTCCTTGATCTTGGCGGCGAGCGCCTTTTCGCTCTCCTCCTCGCCCTGGCAGACGAACAATTTTTGGAGGGATGGGCCGATCTGCCGCACCCAAAGAACCAGCCCGTTCTGGTCGGCGTGGGCCGAAAAACCGCTGATGTTCAGTATCTTCGCCCGCACATTCACCTCTTCGCCGAATATCTTTACGACCGATTCGCCCGCGACGAGGCGCTGCCCCAGCGATCCTTTGGCTTGGTAGCCGACAACAAGCAAGGTGCTCTTCTCGTCGGGCAGATACCGGATAGCATGGTGCAGGATCCGCCCGCCGTTCATCATTCCGGCGCCGGCAATGACGACCTTCGGTCCCGGTACGTCGTTGATTTCCTTGGACTGCTCTTTGGTAAGAGTCATGTGAAGGCCGGGAAAATCGAAGATGGCATCGCCTTGGCGCATCAATCCGACGGCTTCGCCGTTGAAGTAGTCCGGATTCGAGGCGTATTTCTGATAGACCGCGGTGAGTTTGATCGCCAGAGGACTGTCGACGAAGACCGGCACGCGCGGGATATCGCCGCTCTCGACCAGATCGTTCATGGCGTAAAGCAGGTCTTGGGTGCGCTCCATGGCGAAAGCCGGGACCATGAGGACGCCGCCTTTCTTGATGGTATCGACGATAGCGCTCCTAAGCGCTGCCTTCCTTTCGTCTACGCCTTCGTGCAGACGATCGCCGTAGGCCGATTCGACCAAGGCGAACTGGGCACCCGGGACGTATTCGGTGGGGTGGATGTAGGGCGCCGGCGTATTGCCGAGATCTCCGGAAAATACCATCTCTTTGCCGCTCCAGCGGACCACGACCGAGGCCGAGCCCAGTATATGGCCCGCATCGTAGGTCTCGACCTCGAACGGACCGATCTGGACCTTCTCGTGATATTTGCGCTTCTGCCAGTGCGCCATCACTTTCAAAATATCGGAGGCGTCGTAGAGCGGCGGCTGGTGACGCTTGTCCGACTCCTGCCGGAGAAGGTGCTCCGAATCGAGAAGGAGGAGTTCGGCGAAATCTTTCGTCGGCGGCGTGGAATAGATCGTTCCATCGAACCCGGCCTTCACGAGCGAAGGCAGCCGGCCGATATGGTCCAGATGGGCGTGGGTCACAAAGACCGCTTTTATTTCTTTGGGGTCGTATTTGAATGGCTCGAAGTTGAGGTCCTCGCAGTAGCTAGGTCCCTGGTTCAAGCCGCAATCGACCAGAATTTTGGTATCCCCTTCCTCTAAAAGATAATTGGAGCCGGTCACCGTCTTGGCCGCTCCGCAGAATGTTAGCTTCATAAGGTCATTATAGACCCGATGTTATTTTTTGTTCAGAAAACCCGCCACTACGTCCTTCTCGCTCCAAGGGACCTTATTGCCGGACGCGACGCGGATATACGATTCGCTTCCCTTGCCGGTGAGCACGACGGTGTCGCCGGGCCTCGCCAAACCAACGGCTCTCCTTATCGCCTCCCTGCGGTCCAAGACCTCGAAAGTATTTTCCGGCCTCAGGCGCGGTGTTTGCGCGTCCGCAAATCCCGAGCGCAGTTCTTTGATTATTTCCCGATCGTCCTCGTCGAATGGGTCTTCGCTTGTAAGGACCAGGGCGTCGCAATACCTGGCGGCCACCGCTCCCATTTTCGGCCGCTTCCATTTATCCCGGCCTCCCCCCGCGCTTCCCAATACGGCGATGAGCCTGCCCGGCCGGCCGAAGATCTCTTCCGGCCGAACCGACCTATATATCGCCTCAAGCGAATCGGGCGTATGGGCGTAATCGACGACGACCGCGAACGGATCCTTTTGGACGAATTCCATTCTCCCCGGTACGCCGCCGAAATCCTCGAACGCCCGGCGGACGGTCTCGGCCGGGACGCCGAACGCCTCGGCTACGGCCGCGGCCGCCCCGGCATTTTCCCGGTTGAAATCCGACCGGAACCACGGATTCTTGAGCGGCGCATACCCGTCGAATTCCGTTATGCGTCCGCCCGGCACCCGCTCGGCGGATCTGATGAACCACGGGGAGTTCGGATCCTTGCGGTTAACGAAAAAGAGGCGTGTTTTCTTCGATGAATGCCTCAGGGACGAGAAGAAAGCGACCTTGGCCGCCCGATAGTTCTCGAAGGAACCGTGGGACTCGATGTGTTCCGGGGCCAAGTTCAGGAAGACCGCGGCATCCCAATCTATAAAGAGGTGTCGGTGCTGGGCCACCCCCTGGGAGGTTACCTCGATCACGGCATACGCGCATCCTGCCTGCCGAGCACTATTTAAAAAGGATTGGATGGACCCGCGACCGGGCATGCTGTTCCCGGACAAGTTCTTCGCGCGGGAACCTCCGACCATCCGCCAAACGGACGTGAGGAAAGCGACCTTATGGCCGTTCGCCATCAGGGCCTCGGCGATAAGCTCTACGGTCGTTGATTTTCCTTTGGTCCCGGTCACGCCGATCACGGTAATATGCCGGCTCGGGAAGCCGAACCGCAGGGCGCCGAGAAACGCCCAAAGCCAGTGATATGCGGAATAAAGGGTCCGCATATCAGGCGCGTCTTCCCATCATCTTCAGGGCTTCCCGGAGGCGCTCTTCAAGCGTCCTTTTTTCCGCGCCGACCTCGCTTAAGACCTTACGGACGTCGGGGCGATTGTAGCCGAGGCCCACCAGGGCCTCTTCCACTTCGGCGTTCACGCCCATGCTCTGCGAGAGAGCATTCGCTTTGGGAAGTTTGATGCGATTTTGCAGTTCCAAAACTACCCGGCCGGCCGTTTTTTCACCGATGCCCGGGGCCCGGGATATAAGGTCGGTCCTTTTCTCGATTATCGCCGCCATTATATTCGGTACCGTATCGAGGTCCAGAATGGCGAGCGCCGTCCGGGGGCCGATGCCGGAGACCGAGTTCAATAGCTCGAATAGCTTCAGCGCCCCTTCTTCGCGGAAACCGAACAGGTCCAGTGCGTCCTCGCGGACGTAGGTATAGCAATAGACGGTGAGCGGCTCGCTCATTGCCGGAAGCCCCGCAAGCGTCTGCTTGTTCGTATGGACCTTGAAGCCCACGCCTCCGACGCCGAGGACCAAAAAATTATCGCCGACGGACCTGAGCTTCCCTTCGAGCATGTAGATCATTCCCCTTCATTATAGCGGGGTAGCGGTTTGACACCAGACCCGGAAACCCGTAATATACCAATCAATTCAATGCCTATCACTCGTTCAGCGAAAAACGCCCTTCGCCAGTCGGTGCGCCGCCGAGGCCGGAACCTGAAGCGCAAGAAACAGCTCACTGACGCTCTCAAGGGCTATCGGAAAACGCTCGCGGCCGGAAAAAAAGAAGAGGCCGCGAAGTCGCTCATCCAGGTCTATAAGGCCGCCGATAAGCTCGCCAAAACCGGCGTCATCCACAAGAACCGCGCGAACCGGATCAAGTCCAGGCTGGCGAAAAAACTGAAGTAGGAAAGACCCGCCTCACCGGCGGGTTTTTACTTAAAGCGCGCGTCCTGCAAGGAGGGCGGGCTCGGCAAGCGCGGCCCGGAGCGCCCAACGAGCGGGATATCCGGCATTATCGTAGGACGAAATCCAATAATGCCTCCTCGTAGTCCAAGCCGCCGCTTTTGACGCTCGCATCGTAGTCGGCCAAGCGGACCGCATCGCCGCCTCGCGCCATAAACCCCAAGGAGTTGAACACGTAGGCCGCCGCTTCCTTTTGGAGGAAGAGCTTCTCGAGAAGCTTCATTCTATCCGTCCGATTCCTGGCCCACATTATGGCCCGCGCGCCTTCAAAGACAGCCGTCTTCGAAGACCATTCGATGACGGGCTCGATCGACTTGGCCGCGATCGGCTGAGGAAGGTCCATTAAAGACAATTTCTCTATCTCGTTTACGGCGTTCCAACTCGCATCCGGAGCGCTTTCCAGAAAACCCAGAAAAAACCTCAGGGCTTCCGGCGAAAAAGAGATGGCGTGCGCCTCGGACTCCGCCGCGACGAAACGCCGCAGGCCTTCGCCCGCAAGCTCATCAAATGTCGACGAGCGGACCGGTTTTTTCAAAAGAAAATCGAAGGCCTTGAGCGGCTTACCGGAGTCGGATAAGAAAACGAATATTTTCGGCTCTTCGGCGTACTTTTTAAGCACGCCGGCCCATTGCTTCCTCCAAGCCGCCGCGCCCTTCACGTCCCTTTCCTCACCCTCCGCTCCGTCGGCACTCTTTTTCGACGCCTTGTCAGAGCAAGTGCCCTCACGAGCGACCAAGACCTTGCTCGGAGTGAACATAGACGGCTGGCTCAGGAAATCGCGCGCCTTTTCCCAGGCCTCCTGGTCCTCGATGAAATCTACGTCCAGGAAGTCGGCTGCCGGGTACTTCTTGAAATAGTCGGCCAAAAGTTCCCGCAGCTTCATTTTGCGACGATAGGAATCGGGGCCGTAAAGATGGATGATCATTTGGGCTTTTGGCAATGCGGACAAAAATGAGCCGAGCGTTGGCCTATCTTCATCCGCTTAATGGTACTCCCGCAACGCGGGCACTTGCCACCCTCGCGGCCGTATGCCCGGCGAACCAGCTGATACCGGCCCTCGCGGCCGGAAGAATCGCGGAAATCGTCCACGGACGAGCCACGAAGACGGATGGCTTCTTTGAGGACCCGGCGCATCGATCTATAGAGCCGCCCCAGCTCGGCCGGCGTCAGACCGGCTGCGCTCCGGGCGGGATGTATGCGCGCGAACCACAACGACTCATCGGCGTATATGTTGCCGAGACCGCTCAAGAAGCTCTGGTCCAAAAGAAGGGGCTTGATCTTCGTCTTCTTGCCGGCAATGATCGTTTTGAAATCTTTCAAAGTGAAGTTCTCGGCGATCGGCTCGGGGCCCAATCCGATCAGTCCGGCCAGGTTCGAGATCTCATCTTCCGGTCCGGCCACCACCTTGGCGAAACGGCGGAGGTCGGAGAGAGCGAGCATGCGGCCGTCCTTTAGGAAGAAAATGAGGCGGATAAAGCGGTTACGATCGTGGCCCAATGGCCCGCTCACGTTATCCGGAACCCATTTCTGGCCCGCCCAGACATCTTTTTTCGTGCTTTGTATTTTGTACTTGGCTTTTGGCATCCAACGGCCGACCAGAAAATGACCGGTCATTTTTTGATGAGCGAGCATGGCGTACCCGCCCGAGAGGTGGAAGATAACGTTCTTGCCCCGCCGGCCGACGGAAATTATCCGCCGTCCCCCGATCGTCCGCCTGAAGGCGGCTTCTGTCTGGGGCCGGAAATATTTCGGCCAATCGGTCCAAATATCCACAATGGTGCTTCCCCTGACCTTTCTCTGAAGGTCTGTTGCGATCGTGTGGACCTCGGGGAGTTCTGGCATTGATTAATTCTCCGATAAAAAACGGGCCGCAGCAAGGAATGGTTCCTTGTGCGGCCACGGGTCAATATTTGAACCCCGGCGGGGTTGCAAATAACTGGATCGCATACGGCCCGCTGTTATACAGATCCACGCGGCCGAGATTCCGCCGCGACAAGATCGCACCGCGGTCGTTGAGATAATCGACACTAATGGTATAAGAGACGGTGTAAGGGCGATATCCCACGAGCTCCTCCTTGGCATAGAATCCTCCCGGTCTCACCCAAGTCCTTTTGACGCTCCAGGGTTCGGCTACCATGCCGGGATAAACTATCACGCAAGCGTCGTGGCGGGTGAAGTTCGGTATCTGCACTACGACCGTTGTCCGGTTGGGCATATCCGGGAACTCTATCGTCCGAACACTCCCAAAGCTGGCTTGTGAACTGTAATATCGGCACGTGCCGTCGGGGAGATAAACGGTGCCGATCGTCCATTTGTGGAACTGCCCGTTTCTCAGATAGGCGGTAGCCAGAGCCATCCCCACATAATGCGCGCATGCCTCATCCGAATACATCGGCACCACCAAAGCCAGGGCGGAATAACCCAGCCAGAGATATTTCTCTCCGTAGACGGCCTCGTTCGGACGGATAATGCACAAAGGGTGAACCGTATCAGCTTGGGCGAATATCTTTCCGAAAAAAGGCGTCGGATTGTCTATTTCGAGCCTTGCCGGGTCCAATCGGGCGTCCGTCACGACCCGGATCGGGCTGAAGTAGATGCAGCCGCCGAAGATCGCGGCCAGTATCAGCGGGATGATTCTTGTTTTCAATCTAGCCTCCTTGTTATGCTCGCAAAATTATACGTCTAAATAAGCGGTATTGTCAATGAACGACATCGCGGACAGTGGGAGTGGAGCCGTGATTAAGCTATAATTACGTCAGATGACACCTAATCCGAATCTCGAGGAGCAGCTCCAAAAACAGCGCCGCCTGGCCGAGGAGGAGGACGCCAAGCGCCGGGCCCAAAAACTGGGACTACCCTATCTAGACCTGATATCCACCCGCGTGCCGACCGAGATCAAGGCCATGGCCCTGGTCCCGGAAGAACGGGCCAAATCCGCCCTTCTTTGCCCTTTGCAGCTCATCAAGACATCTCTTATGGTGGCGGCCTTCGACCCGGAGCGGCCGGAATCAAAAGCGATCATCGACGAACTTAAAAGCGGCCACGATGTGAAAGTGGTCGTTTCATCCCTTACGGGGTTGAAGCACGCCTGGAGCTATTACCAGTACATCGTTCCCCAGAAAGAGATCAGCGGACGCGTGGAGATAGATCAGGGCGAGCTTAAGAAGATGAGCGAAGAGGTGAAAAGCCTGGACGCGCTCCATAAGGCCCTCGCCGAATTCCAAAGCCCTTACGTCTCTCAAGTGCTCGAGATCGTCCTCGGCGGCGCAATGGCGTTGGGCGCATCGGACATCCATCTCGAGCCGGCCGAAAAGGCGGGCCTGCTGCGCCTCCGCATCGACGGATTGCTCCACGGAGTTTACGACGCCTTTGAGCCGCACATGTACCAATCAATCGTGACCAGGGTCAAACTCCTTTCGGGACTGAAGTTGAACGTGAAGGACGAGGCCCAGGACGGCCGGTTCACCATTGCGCTCGCGGACCGCTCGATCGAGATCCGGACGTCGATCATACCCTCCGAGTACGGCGAGACGGCCGTGCTTCGGTTGCTCGACCCCAGATCGCTCAAAGTGAACCTCGAAGAGCTCGGTTGGCGCGGCGACGACCTCGCGATAGCCGAGGCCGAGCTCAAGAAGCCGAATGGCCTCATTTTGAACACCGGCCCCACCGGCTCCGGAAAAACGACGACGCTCTACGCCTTCCTGCGCCACGCCCAAAGACCGGAGCTCAAGATCATAACTATCGAGGACCCGATCGAATATCATTTGCCCGGCATTTCCCAGACCCAAGTGGACGCCGAGGCCGGCTATACTTTCGCGGACGGATTGCGTTCTATTTTGAGGCAAGATCCCAATATCATCCTCGTCGGAGAGATCCGCGACAAGGAAACGGCCGAGATCGCCTTGAACGCGTCCCTAACCGGCCACCTGGTTTTCTCGACCCTCCACACGAACGATGCCGTCGGCGCGATACCGCGCCTCATGGACCTGAAGATCCAATCGAACATCCTGGGTCCGGCCCTGAGCTTGGTGATCGCTCAACGCCTGGTCCGGGTCCTCTGCCCGAAATGCAAGGCCGTTGATGAAAGCGCTGCTGGTTTAGGAGATAAAATAAAGGGATTCGTGGCCGGACTGCCGGATCGCGTTAAAAAAGAGGATTACTCCGCGCCGAAGATATACAAGGCCGTGGGGTGCGACGCTTGCGGCGGAATCGGCTACAAAGGACGCACATCCATCTTCGAACTTTTCCAGATAACGGAAGGGGTCGAGGAGGCGATATATAAAAACCCGACCGAGATCGAGCTTAAGGGCTTGGCAAAAGGCCAGGGAATGGTTACGATGCAAGAGGATGGTCTCCTTAAGGCGCTCCACGGGGTCACTAGCTTAGAAGAAGTGGAACGTCTCACGGGACCGATCGAATGGGCGTGAAAAAATAAAAAAGCCATCCCGAAGGGAGATCTGTGAGCATTTTTGCCAATGGTGGAGGCGAAATTAAGATCTCTCCGAGGAATTGCCCAGCCGAAACCAAGCAACCCGAAGCTGGGAGAAATCTCTTTGCTCACAGGTCTCCATTAAGGATGACGGCGACCATTCTAGCATAATGGGTTTCAAATGTCAACCCCGCATCTCTGGTGGCGATTTCGATGTATAATCTCGAATGAGTATGCCCAAAAAAGCGCCTGAAATCTCGACCGAAGAAGGGGCCTTGGAGGCCCTCCGCCCCCAACGGTTCGAAGACTATATCGGCCAAACCAAGATCAAGACGAACCTCCAGCTGATCATTGATGCCGCCAAGGGCCGCGGCGAAGCCTGCGACCATCTCCTCTTCTACGGCCAGGCCGGATTAGGGAAAACCACGCTCGCTTACATCATCGGCCGCGAGATGAACGTGAATGTCCGCTCCACCTCCGGTCCGGCCATCGAGAAAGCTGGCGATATGGCGGCTCTGCTTTCGAATCTCGAAGCCAACGAAGTCCTTTTCATAGACGAGATCCATCGTCTGAACAAGCTTGCCGAGGAGATCCTTTACCCGGCGCTCGAGAGCCGCAAGCTTCATCTCATCGTCGGCAAGGGGCCGTCCGCTCGCACCTTCACCCTCGACCTTCCGCCCATCACCGTGATCGGCGCCACGACCAAAGTGAATATGCTTTCGGCACCGCTCCGCTCGCGGTTCGGCGCCACCTTCCGCCTCGAATACTACCAGCACGAGGACATCGAGCGGATCATCGCCCGTTCCGCGAAGATACTCGGCGTCGCGATAACGCCGGAGGCGGCCCGGGCGCTCGCTCGCGCTTCCCGCTTCACTCCCCGCATCGCGAACCGCCTCCTGAAACGCGCCCGCGACTACGCACAGGTCTACAAAAAACGGTCCATCGACGACGAGGTGGTCAAGGCGACGCTCGACATGCTCGAAATAGACGATCTTGGCCTCGATGAGACCGATCGCGAGCTCCTGCGGATCATCGTTTCCAAATTCAACGGCGGTCCGGTGGGCCTCAAGACACTGGCTGCGGCCCTGAACGAGGATATGGAGACCATCGAAGAGGTTTATGAGCCGTTCTTGATGAAACTGGGGCTTTTGAACCGCACCTCCCTGGGCCGTATGGCGACTCCCCTAGCCTACGAGCATCTCGGATTGCAGCGCGATAAGAAGCTTATTTGAACGCGGCATGATGAAGTACCGAACGGATTCGGCCGAAAAGACCAGAAGCATCGCCGCCGCACTGGCGGCGACGCTCGACGGCCGGTCGCCTCATCCCCTCGTGATCGGTCTCGACGGCGACCTCGGATCCGGCAAGACCACTTTTATCCAGGGCTTCGCCAGGGCCATCGGCATAAAGCGCCGGCTGCTTTCCCCCACTTTCCTTCTTATGCGCTCGTACCCCATTCCGAAACCGCTGGCGAGATACGGCAGGCTCTATCATTTGGACGCTTACCGCTTCAAACGGGCGGAAGAGACCGAGTCCGTCGCCTTGAAGGATGTCCTTCGTGATCCACGAAACATCGTCATTATCGAATGGGCGGGGAACATAAAAAGCGTTCTTCCCCGAGACGCTATCCGGATGAAGTTCGAGCACGGCCGCCACGAACACGAAAGGTACATAGAGGTGAAGATGAAATGAGCCAGCGGGTGCCGCGCCATGCATCCCGTGATAGAACCGGCGTTCGGGCAAGCGCCCCGGGGCGGTCTCCGAACGGAGTATGTGGCACGGAAAATGTATTTTCATGAAAAAGCTTATCCTTATAGACGCCAATTCCCTGATCCACCGCGCTTTCCACGCCATTCCTCCGTTCACCGCGCCGGACGGTTCGCCTTCGGGCGCGCTTTACGGCCTGTCGAGCCTTCTTCTTAATATCTGCCGAACCGAACGCCCCGACCTCGCCGCGGCCGCTTTCGATAGGCCGGAGCCGACGTTCCGCAAGGAGGCCTTTTCCGGCTATAAGGCCCATCGGCCCAAGGCGCCCGACGAGCTTATTTCCCAGATCGTCGGCTCCCACGATGTCTTCAAGGCCTTCGGCATCGCCACCTTCGAACTGCCTGGGTTCGAGGCCGACGATATTATTGGGACTTTGGCCGCACGGTTTCTCGATGACCCGGACACCCGGACAACGATACTGACCGGCGACCTTGATGCCCTCCAACTTGTCGAAGACGAACGGGTGGTCGTCGAAATACTGAAAAAGGGAGTGAGCGAGACCGTCACTTACGACGAGGCGGCCATCAAAGAGCGCTACGGCCTCGAGCCTGGACAGTTACCCGACTACAAAGGGTTCGTCGGGGACGCCTCCGACAATATTCCCGGCGTGAAAGGGTTGGGACCAAAAACGGCCCAAGCGCTGATCGCTCGGTATGGTTCGCTCGATGGTCTGTTTGAGAGAATGCCGGAGACCGATCCGGCTGCGAGAAAGGTCCTCCCATTCAAAAAAGAGGCGCTTTTCTCCAAACATCTCGCGACCATCCGACGGGACGCGCCGATCTCGCTCAAAAAGGAGGATTTGACGTTCACCGGCCTCGATACGGCGAAGATCACGGAGCTTTTCGAGCATCTCGGCTTTCAGAGCCTTAAAAAGCGGCTAAACGGAGAATCGAGCGGTCCGGCATCCAGGAAGGTGGCGGAGAATAAAAAGGAGACCGGGATGTTGTTTTAGGGAGTTCAAATCTCCCTTTTTTTGTGCTATCTTGAGCTTGCGATGCTTAATTTATTCGGCCGGGAAGGGAAAAAGGAGGCAGACCGGTCCGCTCAAGACACGGAGGCGGAATTCCGGGCGATAGTGGAGAACATCCCGGAAGGCGTTCTGATCTACGACCAAAATTTCAGGATCCTCGCCATCAATAAAGCGGCCGAGGATATCTTCGGCATTAACGCGGTCGAGGTGTTGGAAAACCAAATATCGCCGGAAATGGCGCAAAAACCGCGATTCCGCCTCCTTACGGAGGTGGTCTTTCCGTCGCTGGCCCCGAGCGTTACCACCATTCAGGACAACGTCTGGCCCCAGATCATGGACCTGGTCTTCGAGGATCCCCATAGGGAATTCCGGGTAACGCTAAACCGCGTGACCGACGGAACGGGGCAGGCCATCGGATTCCTGAAGCTGATCGCCGACCGGACCAGGGAAAAAGAGCTTTTGAGCCAACAAGGAGAATTCCTGACCGTAGCCGCTCATCAATTGCGCACCCCAATAACCGCGCTGAACTGGACGCTCGAGTCCATTGCTCAAACCCCGAACATCCCCCAGCCGGTCGCGGGCGGGATCCAAGAAAGCCGCAACCTGGTCGGCCGAAGTTTGAAAATAATCAATGACCTTCTCGAGGCCTCCCGGCTCGAAGGCGGGCGTTTCGGCCTCAAAAAAGAGCCGGCCGATATGGCGGAGGTGGTGAAGGCGGCCGTTCAAGGCGCGGCGCCGGTCGCCGAAGAATACGGGGTTACTTTAAGATCCAACCCGAAAGGCCCGATCGTGCTGCCATTCGACGCCGAACGGGTCGGTTTGGTCCTTGCGAACTTCATCGACAACGCCATCAAGTACAACTCGAAGGGCGGGTTCGTGGAGGTTGATGCCGCCCCGACCGATGACGGCCGATCCGTGAGGGTCAGCGTTAAAGACAACGGCGTCGGCATCGCGCCGGAGGACCAAAAAAAGCTGTTCCAGAAGTTCTTCAGGGGAAGCAATATAACCCAAATCGAGCCGAATGGAAGCGGCCTGGGCCTTTACATCGCCAAGAACATAATCGAGGGGCACGGCGGCAAGATCGGGGTCGTCTCGGAGATCGGCCGCGGCAGCGAATTCTGGTTCACCCTACCTTTGAGGGGCTAAAAAACGCTCTATGTCGGGACATAGTCATTGGAAGCAGATAAAGATCCAAAAGGCGAGCACCGATAAAAAGAAGAGCGCCTCCTTCGCCAAAATATTGAACGCGATCGCCATCGCGGCGCGGTCAGAACCGAATCCAGACTTCAATCCACGCCTCAGAACCTGTATTCAAAAGGCCCGCGAGGCCCAGGTCCCCCAGGAGAACATCGACCGAGCCGTTCAAAAGGCCAAAGACAAGAATTCCGACCTCAATGAGATCGTTCTCGAGTGCTACGGTCCCGGCGGTATAGGCATTTTGATATTGGCGGTGAGCGACAACACCAATCGGACGGTGAATGATGTTAAGTTGGTCCTCAAAGAACATGGGGCGCGGCTCGCCGAACCAGGAAGCGTTCGTTGGGGATTCGAGCCGGACCAAAAGGAATTCGGTGGATTCAAGGCCAAATTTCCCCAAGACCCCGGAGCGGACCGCGACAGATTGAACGCCATCATATCGGCCATCGAAGACCTGGACGACGTCCAGTCCGTCGCTACCACCGCCTACCAACAATGAAGACCACCGTCTTGGGCATCGACCCCGGTACGACCCGGATCGGGTACGGACTGATTGGCGTCTCCGGTATGGACCTGAGGCACATCGAAAGCGGTCTTTTGCCCGTACCGGCATCAGAGCGTCGTCCAGAGGCGCGCCTTTTGAATATCGAGCACGAGTTCGAAGAGTTGGTCAGACGGACCAATCCCGGGATCGTCGGCATAGAGAAACTTTTTTTTACCAAGAATAAAAAGACGGCGATGAGGGTCGCTGAAGCGAGAGGGGTCATTCTCAAGGCCGCGGCCGGGCTGGGTCTCAGGATAGAGGAAGTGTCACCGTCAGCCGTTAAGATCGCCGTGACCGGCGATGGTCGGGCCGGCAAGGAAGCGGTCGCCAAGATGACGAACTTAATGCTCAAACTGCCGCCCAGGAAGGTGGTCGACGACGTAACGGACGCCCTCGCGATCGCCATCGCGGTGAGCAATACCCGCTTCTAGTGGTAGACGATTATATTAAGGGAGTTCGAGGCGCCGGAAGCGTCCGTCGCCTTTACCGTTATTATGTTTTGGGGGTTCAGCGCCACACCCAAAGAATGGACCAGGTCGTACGTCTCTCCGGACACGGGGATCGTCTGGACCAACGTTCCATTGATATCTATCTCGACCGACCGGAGGCCGGCGGGCGAACTAATCGTTGTCCTGAGAGAGATCGGGGATGGCACGAATGACCCGCTCGTGGGATACGTGTTGGAAAACGATATTCCGGCCCCCTGTCCGTCCGCGCTCCAAGCGGCCGGGGGCACATTCTGATTGTAATTGGAAAAATTAGGGATGTTCTTCGATGCCCAATCCAGGACGGCCGATTCCCAATTATCGAATTGGGAATCGCTTCCCGGATCTTGCGGCACCGGACCTAGGGGGTCGTTTTTATCGGTATAGTAGAGAATGCTGTGGACCTGAGGATAGTTCACGCCGCCCACCGAAACGTTGTTTACGTAACTACCGTTAAGCATCGGTTTCGTGACCGGGGGAAGCGGTTCGGGGGTCGGGAAATTGTCAGGTGGGTAGTTCGGCAAGACCGACCTCAAGAAAGCGCTCCACATCGGTACGGCCGCCAAGATACTAGAACCGTTGCGTTGCATCGGGGCGTAGTTGGTGTTGCCGGCCCAAACCCCAACGACGAGATCCGGCGTGTAACCGAATGCCCAGGCATCCCTATAATCATTGCTAGTCCCGGTCTTCAAGGCCACATCGTAGCCGGGGAAGGCGGTCTGACCGCCTCCGGGTCCGAAAAGGGGGGCTCTAAGGTCGACGTTTGAGAGTATCGAATTGATCCATTGGATGTACTTTGGGTCATTGACTTGGCTCGCCTGGTCTTGGTATTTCTCCAGCACCGTACCGTTCGAATCGTCAACTTCGAGGACCATCGATTGCTGGTGCTCGACGCCCTCGTCCGCCAATACGGAATAGGCCTTGAGCATGTCGACCATCTTGACCGCGCCGCCTCCCAGGACCAGGGAAAGCCCGTATTGGTTCGGATCGTTCAGCGTAGTGATACCGAAAGATTTAAGCTCGTTCAAAACATTCTGTAATCCGACCAAATAAAGGACCTTGACCGCCGCCACATTGATAGATTCCGGTAGGGCCTGCTCGAAGGTCAGCGGCCCCTGGAAGCTCTCGAAATCCTGAGGATGGAAACACGGCACGCCCGAAGAGGATGTTTGGTTCGGGATATCGAAATTGGGTACGGCTGGGCAATTCGGATTGAACTCGGTCGGCACATCGAATACCACCGTATTCGGCGGGTAACCATCCTCCAGGGCCTTGAGGTAAACGAACGGCTTCAGGCTAGATCCGGGTTGGCGCAACCCCTGGAGGGGCATATCGAAATTTCCGTCGATCGAGGAATCGAAGTAGTCAGCTGATCCGACCAAGGCCAACATCTGGCCGGTTTTGGGGTCCTCGGCCATCAACGCGCCGTTATCCGAATTATAAAGCTTCAAGTTCCTCGCCACGCCGTCGCTGACGGCCTGCTCGGCCGCCTGCTGCATCGGCCAATCGAGGGTCGTGACGACCTTCAAGCCGCCATTAAGCACCATATCCTCGCCGTATTTGTTTATTAGGTAGCTCTCGACCGCCATCACGAAATGGGGAGCTTTAATGGAACCCAATGATTGGGGGGCGAAGGTCAGTTTTTCTTGCTTGGCTTGGTCGGCTTGGGCTTGCGTTATGTACCCGATTTGGGCCATCCGGTCCAAGGCGTAGTGCTGGCGGGCGATAAGTTCGCTTAAATTATCCCCCCACGGAGAGTAATAGCTCGGAGCTTGGGGCAGGCTCGCTAAAACCGCCGCCTCGGCCAAATCGAGGTCTTTGACCGGCTTGCCGAAATATGTTTCGCTCGCCGCTTCGACGCCGTAAGCGTTAGATCCATAAGGTATTTGATTGAGGTAAAAGTCCAATATTTGGTCTTTGGAGTATTTCGCCTCCAATTCGAAGGCCAGGATTATCTCGTCTATCTTCCTAGTGATCGTTTTTTGGGGCGTCAGAAAGGCATTCCTGGCCAGCTGCTGGGTGATCGTCGAGGCGCCTTGGACGAAGCGTCCCGCCCTAATATCGGCCCACAACGCCCGAGCGATCCCCAGGACATCTATGGCCGGCCGGGTGTAGAATCCGGAATCTTCGAGGGCAATAGTCGCATCCTTGACCGAACTCGGGATATCGGAGAAGGGAACCACCGTCCTCTTTTCCTGTCCGTGGATCTCGTAAAGAAGAACTGTGCCGGTTCGGTCGTATATTTTCGTCGATTGACTGATCTCCCGAGTGGAGAATTGGTCCGGTGTCGGCAACGTCCTAATGGCGATGACGACGTAGACCGTCCCCGCCACCGCTACCGTCACAAACAAAAAGAATCCGACAACGAGAACGGACAGCCAAAAATTACGCCGGCTCCTTTTGCGTCCCATGCGATTGATTTCATTAGTGTAGCATTGGACCGAATAAAAAACGAACACCATCGAAGTTGATGGTGTCCGTCGTTTGGAATCTAGTAAGCGTCGGGGTTCTCGATGTCGTCGTCCATTTGATAGTCGTTGCCGACCTCAGCTCCGCCATCATCGGGAACGCCGAATTCGTCGCCGGAGACGGCCTCTTCCGGACTGGGAGGAAGAACCTCCTCGTCTTCGTCGCTCCGAGCGGACATATTAATACCGTGCAAAACTAACGTATCCATAATCAGTAATACTGTCGACCTTTTTGGTTCAATGGGGAGAGTATAAGGAAGACCCCCAAAATGTCAAATAGTCGATGGTTAGCCCCTGATCGGCATGGCGACGTACACGACCGTTTTATCGCCTTCGCCGATCAAGAGAACCGGTTTCTCCGATGAATTGAAACCGATGACGATATTCTGGGTCTTATGGATCTTCAGGCCGTCCAAAACGTATCGCCAATTGAATATCACCGAGAACCTTTCTCCGGTGGTTTTTACCGGCACTTTGTAACTATTCTCGCCTATGGAAGCGTCCGCCGAATAAACCTCGATGAACTTGCCGTTCTCGCCTATCCTGATGGTGATGTCGTTGCTCTTCCCGGAGAACGTACTGGCCAGCTTGACCGCGTTGATCAACTCCTGCCGATCGATCGTCACTTCCGTCCGGCACTCCTTCGGAATAACCGCCTTATAATCCGGGAACCGCCCATCGATCAGCCGGGATATCACCCGCTCACCGTTCCCTTTGAGCAGGATCTGATTCTGGTCGATTGAGACATCGACTGTCTCCGCGCCATCGAATATCCTTAATATTTCTCCGGCTGTTTTAAGCGGAATTATCACGCTAAAATCCCCAACCGAATCCGCCACCGCGTTACTCAAGGTTTTCTCGGCCAGCCGGAAACCGTCTGTCGCCACAAACCCCATAACCCCATCCGACGAAGAGACCAAAACTCCGCTGATCTCCGGACGGATCTCGGAATACTGGGCGGATGGAATGACGCAACCAATAGCATCCTTGAGGTCCTTGGTCGAGATACTGAACGATCCAGCATCGTCCGAAACCGATGGGATTATTGGGAATTCGTTCGCGTCCTGGCCCTGGACGACCGCTTCGTAGTTATCGGTCGTGATCATGATCTTCTTGTCCTTCTCCTCGATGGTCACCCTTTCCGCCGCCAGATTCTTGATTATCGAGTTGAATACCGAGAATGGGACGGCGACCACCCCATCCGCAATAACCTTTCCTGGAACGGCGCATTCGATGGCGAGCTCTAGGTTGGTTGACGCGAACAATATTCGGCCGCTCTCGGTTTTCACGAGAAAACTTTTCAGGATAGGAAGATTGGCGTTCTCCCCCACACCCCGCTCGATAACCCCTAATGCTTCTATTAAGTTAGTTCTTAATATAATTAATTTCATAGTAGTGGTAGTAGTTCCTGGGATTATGTGGATAAGCTAGTAACGTTAAGTATTTATTGGTCGTTTCGGTACTAGTGACTGTTGATTATTGTTGATTATATCCGATCCGGTGTGGGTAACTTTTTGTATCGCCCGATTTATTCCACAACCCAACCACGTTTTTATTCACAGCTTATACAGGCGTTCTTTGATGAGTAGGATTTTTTGGTTTAACCCTGGATTTTGGCTAATCTCTTTGGATATTTTATCGCAGGCGTGGATGGCGGTCGTGTGGTCTCTTTTCCCCAACCTATCCCCTATATGGGGGTAGGACATCTTAAGGACCTCCCGCATGAGATACATGGCTATTTGGCGCGGCTCCACCACCTCCTGCTTCCGGCTTCTTTGGGTCATGTCGGCAGTGGGGACTTCGAAGAATTCGGCCACCGTCTTAACGATGTCATTGGGGGTTATATTCCTTGGGGCGACCTGGACAGCCTCATTTATTATCTCTTCGAGTTTTTTATTGTCTATTTGGCCGCTCTTATACTGCTCATAGAACACAACCTTGTTTAAAACCCCCTCGAGCTCGCGGATGTTCTTTTGGACCCTGGCCGCGATCTGCTCCATTATTTTTTCGTCTAAAACAGCCCCCGTCTCTTTGGCCTTGGTCTTTAGTATGGCCAACCTCGTCTCGTAGTCCGGATAGACCACATCCACTATCATCCCCCCTTCAAAACGCGACCTGAGGCGTTCCTCGAGGGTGGGAATGGCGGACGGCGGCCGGTCGGACGAGATGATTATCTGCTTGTTGTTCTCGTATAACGTATTGAATGTGTAAAAAAACTCCTGTTCGGTGGCCGTCTTCCCGCCGATGAATTGAATATCATCGATTATAAGAACGTCTATATCGCGATATTTCCTTTTGACGTCGTCCATGCGTTTGTTTCTTAGGGCCTGAACAACGTCATTGATGAATTTCTCCGATGAGACATAAAGAACGCTTACTTGGTTCTTGTAGGCCAGGATTATCTCATTGCCGATGGATTGAATGAGATGGGTTTTACCCAACCCCACGCCGCCGTAAACGAAGAGCGGGTTGTATTTTTTACCAACGTCCTTTACGACCGCTTGGGCGGCGGCGTAAGCCATCTCATTCGACGACCCAACGATAAACGTTTTGAAATCGTAGCGCGGATTAAGATTCGTCTTCGGATCGATCCTCGTCTCGATCAATTCGGATTGAGGCCTTACGTCGTTGTCCGCCTTAGGTTTTTTGACGGATATAGCGATCGGGTTTTTGGCGTTGGCCCCGACCACGACATAGTCGATGTTCTTGATGGACCCATCGATGTTCCGGAGCGACCCGAGAATTATCTTGTGGTACCGGCTTTTGACCCACTCTTTGGCGAAGTTATTCGGCAGGCCGACCAACGCCACCCCGGTATCCTTTTCGTCTTTCCCGAGGAACTGGCTATTCTTAAGCCAGGTCAGGAAATTAGGCCGCGATATTTGCAGCTCGATATCTCCCAAGACCGTTTGCCATACGTCTTCGTGGTTCATTTGATTCCAATTTTATTCATCGAAAACGTCGACCGCCGCTCCAAAACCGAATCACCATTCAAGTTCCTGTTTATGATAGAAGGATTTTGAAACGATGCAATGTTGCGGAAACGGGTCCTATGTGCTTTAATTGTGCATTATCTGTTGATAGTCGTTACAGGTTATAATTCAAAGGTAAATGAGCGTCACTTATCAGCCGAAGAAGAGGAAGCGGGTCCGGGCGCACGGGTTTCTGAAGCGTCGGCGGTCGGCGAGCGGCAGGAATGTCGTTAAGAGCCGCCGGCAGAAGGGCCGCAAGCGCTTGACGGTCTAATTCGTGGAATTCGCCATAAAAAACAAGGCGGTCCGGGGAGAGAGGCCCGAGGTTTTCGCGTCGGTCGGCAAGGCGGTATTTAAAAAAGCGGTCGAGCGCAATCTCCTGAAACGCCGCCTTAGGGCCATATTACTACCGATTGCCAGAGCCAAGAGGACCGATATCACGGTATACGTCAAAGGCGGGGCGGAGCAGCTTGATTTTGCGGAACTAAGGACGAGGGTTATAAATTCTATCAAGTAAAATGGGTGCCATATTCAACTCCGTAATCTACTTGCCGATATTGTCGGTCTTGAAGTTCCTTTACCTGAATGTGTCTTTTGGGGACCTTGGGGTCGCCATCTTCGTCCTCACCGTGATCGTCCGCCTCGTCCTCCTCCCCCTTTTCTATAAGGGGGCCAAAGACCAGACGATCCTTCAGCGCCTTCAGCCGCACATCCGGAAGATCCAATTGGACCACAAAGACGATAAGGAGAAGCAGGCGCGAGCGATGATGGACCTTTACAAGACGAATCGCGTAAACCCGTTCTCGGGATTCCTTCTTCTTCTCGTCCAACTTCCCATATTCATCGCTCTCTTCGAGATATTCACTACCGGAATAAAATCCAACATTTTCACGAATCCAGCCCTTTTCGGCCTAAGTTTGAGCGCTCCAAGCTACCTTATGGCGGTTCTCGCCGCGCTTCTCCAGTACTTCCAGGGGAAAATGGCAATGCCGGCCGGTAAGTCAATGGAAGCGACCCAGAAAGTTATGGTCGTCGTAGGCCCCCTCGTGACCATCCTTGTCCTCGGGAACCTGCCCGCGGCCCTGAGTTGGTATTGGACGGTGTCGAACTTGTTTTCTTTGGGGCAACAGTTCTATATTAATAAAAAACTGCCACCCCTGCCGGATGTGGCATCCACCAAATAATCCAATCAAATGGACCTCAAAGAACAAGTTCAATCTTTGATCGCTAGAATGGGCTTCCCGGACGCCCAGGTTTCGGTCGATGACGAGCACCATAAGATATCGGTGGTTATAGACGACGAGGCCGTCCGGGCCCAACTCCCATCGCTCCTGCCGGCCCTGGAGCACCTCGTGAACCTGATCCTCCGGAAGGTAAAGTCGCCATCGTATGTCGTAGATCTGAACTACTACCGTCGGGAGCGCGAGCGGCTCATTATCGAGCTCGCCAAAGCAGCGGCTAAAAAAGCGGCGATGACCAAGGGGGAGGTCGCGCTGCCGCCGATGAACGCCTATGAACGGCGCCTGGTCCATGTGGAGATATCGACCAACCCCGATCTAATGACGGAGAGCATCGGTGCCGGGAAGGACCGTCATATCGTCATTCAACCGACCAATCTCTAGTCGGAGTACTCCCCGTTCACGGCATTGCCCGGTCCGCCGGTGTTGGCGGGGACCTGTAGGGCGTACAAATATCCGTCCAGCCTATTGATGAAGTATAGATTACCCCCGGCCACAGCCGGGTCTTTTCCATCTATGGCGCCGACGGCATTAGCCGGGACCGGCAGCGGAACGGTGCTGCCGTTCTGCGTATCTATGGCATAGAGGGCGTCGGTGGTGTAGAGCTTGTGTTCGATGTAGTCGTCCGGGAGCGAGGCGCTCTTAAAATCCTGATCGGTCGGAACGAAGCAGTATATCGTCGGCCCGGAATCGTCGGAACACTTGGATGGCAGCGTGGTGAACGGTATCGGCGCCAGGTTTTGCATAGTTTGGCTAGAAAGTATCTGGAAGCCGTTCGACGCCGAATAAGCGACCAATGTGGATCCGTTATTGACCAATTTGACCATCAGGCCGTTCGCCGGGCCGATTATCGGGTTGATGGCGAGCGTCTTTAAATTCAAGCTCCAGACCCGGGAAGCGTAATTCGCCGCCCCCTTTTCTTCGATAAGGAGGGTGTTGGGGGGGACAATGTCGAATTTCGTATCCAGGAAGCGGAAATCGTTGATGATTATCTTTGGTTGAGGCGGCGTCTTGGTCAGATCGAGCGACACTAGATTGATGTTCGAGCCGTTCTGGACGGTCGCGATCAGCGTCTGTGAATTACTTCCCCAGGTGGCCTGCAGGATATTCGCCGGAAGCGGGCGCCAGACCTGATCGATGGCGTCGTATATCCCCCAACTCGGGTTTTGCGGATCGCCGAAGGCGGCGAGTACGGAATTGTAATCCGGGCTGGCTTTGATGAAATTGACGGCCGCCACTCCCTGCTGGGTGATCTGCGGGTTCTTTTGGCCCGGTTCGGCCTGCCAAACAAGGCCGTTCTGGTCCAGATAAAACACCTCCTGGGTGGCCGGATCAGTCCAGAAGAACGAAGCGGGGCGGTCGGAGACCTTGGTGAGCGTTCCGACGGAGATGCCGGACGTCGCGACCGCGGCGGTGCTTGTGGCGCCCGTGCTGGTGCTTGTGAGGCCGGCCAGGGGGAAGTATGGGGCGCTCGATGTGGATGCGCTTGGGGCAGAGGGAGATCCAGAGAACCAATTCCAGGCGAAATACACCAACAATCCCGCGACGACAATGATCGCGGCGATGACGATTATTTTGATATACGGCTTCATTTTAATTCGCGTTGCATCCAGCTACGGTAATATGGACGTGGTTGGCGCTTGGATCGGTGCAGCTCACTATCCCCGTACTGCTTTCGCAGCGCGCCCCGCTCGCCTCGGGCTGTTTCACGTATTGGCCGCAATACTGGGCTATCCCAACGAGGAAGTTATTGGCCGCCGTCCCGTCAAAAGCGCCATTCGGGCCGCTGTTAAAATCGAAGTCCATCGCTTCCGAGCCGAGGTTGCCGGCGCTCGTCGCGGTATGGCCGGTCTGATTCCCGCCGTAATGGCAGGAATTAACGGCGTGGACGCAGAACTTCTGCCCGTTGAGCGTCGCCGGATTGCCACGGGTGTAATTGCAGATCGTATTGCCTGTTTGTTGGTAGCTGTACGGCCCGGAGGTGAAGTTCGCGAGATTATGGCTCATGATGCAGGAGAACAGGTCCGATGTATCTTGGGCGATCCCGGCGACATAACCCTGGTAGTAGTACTTGGCGCCGCATGAAGATTGGTCGTGGCAGCCGATCGCGGCTTGGAGGGCGTTCGGGTCGTATTGACCGAAACCGCTTTGGGAGCTTTGAGCGCTCGGGTTGAGGGCGATCTGTTGATCGTGCGGGTAGCAAAGCTGGAGGGTCGGATTCAGGTTTATCATGGTCGGTGTCGACGAGCTGTCGTTCGGCTGGTAGGCGTAGATCAGGCATTTGGCGCCACTGACCGGACTCCCCGAGCCGGTGAAGTAAGGGTACATCCAAACGCGGTCCCCGGCGTCTATGGTCTCTCCCTCGTCGTAGTATTGGTGGTCGTTCGTGATGTCTATACTGCTGCTCCCCACGTAACCCACGCGGAAAGCGCAATTCAGCGTCGGATTCCCGCCCTGATCGACTGATCCTGCGCCGTCCCAAGCGGCCGCTTGAGACATGCTTGCGTATGTCGCTGTGGCGGAGATGGTCGAAGTATTGTTCGGATTCCAGGTGCTCTGGTTCAGTGGGATACATTCGGTGTCGGCGACGGAAAGGGTCTGGGTGCTGGCTGGCTTGGGCGGCGCAGGCAGGTCCGTCCCGGGCAGATTGAGATTCGATGTTATCTTCGGATTGATGGTGGTGAGTATGAGGTAGGAGGCGAGAAGGAGGCCGACGCCGTAGAGGGCCGAAAGGATGATATCCCGCGCGTCCTCTTGGGCGCTCGTATTTCCCGCCGAGATCGTATACTTGATGCCTCCGTAGACGATCATGAGGAGGGCGAGGAGGCCCGCGATGGCGAGAGCGATCTGATAGAAGGAATTGATGAAATTCCCTATCGACGTCGACGAAGCGAGCTGATTGCAGGTTCCGAAACCGACCGGGCACGGGAAATTAAGGTTCACGATGTCACTTTGGGCGAACGCGCTCGGCGCGGCCGTAAGGCCGACCAGGACCACGAGACCGAGCATTACAAGAGATGTTTTTAAAATAGGTCTCATGTTCACTTACCGATGATATTGAAGACGTTCACCGTTCGGCTGAATTCGAGGGGGTTTTGGATGTTTTGGGTAGTGAGCGTGACGGGCAGCATCTGCTGGCTCGATGATTGCGGGGTTCCGATATCCAACGTGAGCTGGTTACCGCTGCTCGTGACGGTCTGGCCGTTCAGCTGCCAAGTGAACTTAAGGTCCGAAAGCGAGCTCACGTTGAAGAAATAGGGCCAAGCCGTGAAGACGATCTTGCCTCCGGAGGGAATATTTTTCTGGACGGCCGGATAGTCGATGACCGCGAAGGGCGGAGATGCCGTGATCGAGATCGAGCTGGTATTCGAGCCACTTCCGGTCTGGACTTGGACCCGGATGTTCACGAGGCCGGTCGGGTCGGGACTCGCGGTGAAGATTATAGATTTGAGGCCGACGCCGCTTTGGATCAGATTATCATTAACAAACCAGCTCACTTGGGCCTGCCCCAAATTAACGAGGCGGTTCCCACTCAGCTCTTCTACCGAGGCCTTGACCGGGCTTCCTGGTGTGACCGAGGCCTTGCCGGGGAAATCAGCCGGGAAATAGTTCTGAGCTTGCCAGGTAATGATGACCGATGTGGCGGCCTGTCCGGCCGGGGTTTGAGCCCAGGCGAAATGGACCGCCGAGACGCCGCCGATCAGAATAGCCGCCCAAATGATTGATTTATTCGTTCGCATCGGTTTAAGAGGCCAATTCCACCCCCTCCGCCTCCAGTGGGGCGTTCTTGGGATGGTTGTGCCAGTAGGCCTTGACGAGAAAGGCGCTGATCGGTCCGGGAACGAGCGGTATCAGGTCGATGGCGAACTGGATCAGGAATGATTTTAGTTTACCCGCCCCCGGATCACCCCTCCTTTTGAAGAACCACTCCGTTCCGGTCGTCGAAGCGAAATTGAAAAGCCAGGCGGCCACGATCCCGACGAGCGTGCCGTCCAGGATATCGTTCATGATATAGAGCCCGAAAAGGAATGTGGCCAGAACAACCACCTCCGCGCCGTTTATCTTTTTGTATTCGCCCATGCCCACCTTATTAGTTTATTCCTTTAGCCCTTTTATCTCCAGCATTTGCTCGGGATTCGTGGTGATTATCTGGTCCTCGGTATACGAGGCGATGATCTTTATCGCTACGTGCTTCAATCCGGCGAAGAAAAGACCTTCGCCGACCGAGGCCTCGAGAAGGAACGCCTTTTCCCCTTCAGTGAGGCCGAAGGCCTTGGCGACCACATCGATGCTCGTCGGCGACTGTTTCAGGAGGAGCTGCAGGGACGAGTTGGTGATTATCGGCTGGCCGTAATCTGACTTCAAAAAGTCCTCCACATCCTGGTTGATGGTCATAACGCCCAGATAGTACTTGCGGGCGCGCTTCACTAGGCCGAATAGGAATTGGGCGCTGTCCTGGTATTTCATCATGATCCAGGCCTCGTCCACGATCATTATCCTCTGCTTGAGCTCGGCCCGGATCAGGTTCCAGACGAAGTTCAAGATTATATACATCGCGATGGGGCGCAGCTCCTCCTCGAGATCGCGGATCGAGAAGACGATCAGGCGGTTCTTGATATCGACGTTCGTCGGGGCGTTGGTGAAGCCGGAATAGGACCCGTTCACGTATTTATCGAGCCGGGCCGCCATGCCCTTGCCGCCCTCGGTGCTCTGGAGGATCGTCTGAAGGTCGCCCAGAAGCGGCGGATTCAATTCCTTCAGGGACCCGAAGTTGTCGGCGGTGATGTCGCGCGAAGCGTATGTCTCGGTAATGGCTCGGTCGAGCATCGCTTCTTCTTCCGGAGTGATCTTGCCGAGCATCAGTTTCACGAGGCCCGTCAGGTTCAGAATGTGCGATTTGAAAACGTCGGCCGGTTCCTCTCCCTCCGGAATGATCGGGATGTCGAACGGGTTGATGTGACTCTCGGAGGTGAGCGATATTTTGAAGTAGCTTCCGCCGATCGCGTTCGCCAGGTTCTGGTATTCGTTCTCCGGGTCGATGACGAGGACATCGGTACCCATCATCATCGAGCGCAGGATCTGGAGTTTGGCGGCGTACGATTTGCCGGAGCCGGATTTGGCGAAGACGACCATGTTCGCGTTCTCCAGGGAGAATCGGTCGAAGATGATCAAGCTCTGATTGTTCAGGTTGATGCCGTAAAGGATGCCGTTCTCCGAAGAGAGCTCGGGCGACACGAAGGGGAAGAGCGATGAGGCCGGGCCGGTATTGAGGGGGGTCCGGAGGGCGAGCCTGTCCTCGCCGAGCGGCATGACCGACGTCAGGCCTTCCGTTTGGCGGAAAAGAGCGGGCTTTGCGTAGACCAGCTTGCTCTCGAGCGTGTTCACCACGGTCTCTTCGAGGGTTTTGAGATCATCCTCGGCCGGAGCGTAGAGCGTTATGTAGACCCCGACCTCGAAGAGGCGCTCACGGGCTTGCTGGAGGGCGTCTCGGAGCGTCTCGACGTCATCGTGGGCCGTCTCTAATATCGGGTCGCGGACTATCCCCTTCGACTCTTTTTCGTTTATCTCGGCCTCGATCTGGGCCACCTTTTTCCGGAGGTTCCGGAGCGCAAGGGCCGTGTCCATCGGATGCATGAAGATAGAGATGTCGATCATGGCCGGCAGGTTGATGATGGAGGAGAACCAGCCGCTCGTGACGAAGCGCGGATAGGTGAATATGAATATGGTCTTCGTGTAGTAGTCGCCGATCTTCAGATAATTGCTGCCGACCTCGAGTCCGGCCGGCGCAATTATGTTCGGCAGGTCTTCGTCTCCCGGCTGGTAGGCCTTGGGTAGTTTGATATTATCCATTTTATTGGGCGGCGATGTCTTTTTTCTCGACGAGTTGCGGATTATAGAGATTGTAGAAGAGTTCGACGAGGTCATCGTCCTCTAAAGGGACGGCTCGGAGGCCGATCTGGTTGAGTCCCGTGATGACCTGTTCGCTGCGGCGCCGGAGCTGTTCCAGGTTTTCCTGCAAGGTCGCTTCGGCTGCGGCTTTGGCCGAAGATTTATTGCCTCCGAAGAAAGACATCAACCCCTTGGATCCGCCGCCGGGGATGACGACCGGATCGTAGGGCACGACGGCGAAAAACGTCTTGGTGATGATGGCGTTCTCCTGAACGAAGTTACGGATGAAGTTGATGTATTCTTCGATCTGGATCTTCAGAAGCTCATTCCCCTCTTCTTCCTTGCGGGACTCCATTAGTTTCAAGTACTTGTCGACGTTGACTTTCCGCGAATGGATGAAGAATTGGACGGAGAAATCGAGCGCGTTCAGGAAGTTCTGGAACGTTCCGAGGATCAGGTTCTGCTCGTCGTCGGACTTGAGGTCGAAATTAACGCCCGAAACGATAAGGATCTGGCGCAACCCCTTGTTTTTGAGATAGACCACGCCGTCCTTTATCGACTTCACCTCGACGAAATCCTGGGACGGCTTGGTTGGTTGTTGTTTGGTCTCGGCCATTTTGATCTATTTTATCAATAATCCACCCTTTTTGCCTGCTTGCGCTCTCCGGTCAGATAGACGACGGTTTCGTAACCCCGGGTCTCCCCTCCGGCGGGCGTCTTGGGGGCGAATATCCTGCCGGTCGTTACGCTCAAGGCGACGTTCTTCAGCCGCTCTTCGAGGCCCATTTTGTGGCGCAGACTGTCGATCTTGTTGAACTTGTCCAGTTCTATCGTTGTCGTGGGGTTTACCCTCTGCCAGGTATAGGTCCGCGGCTGCCAGAAGTATGAAAAGGCCGAAGCGACTATGCTTGGAAAATCCTGGCCATTTATCTTCACGAAGGCGAAAGCGACCCCGATGAGCCCCAGGATGACGGTGGCGACTACGGCGAAGAAAAGATTGAATATCTGGAACGAGATATAGCCCAAAAGTGCCGCCCCGCCGACGTAGAAGAATTGCTGGAGGGTGAGAAAACCGACGATCTTCGGCTTCTGATCTATAAATTGGGGGACTTGGAATTCCATTTATTCTCCTTTGAGGTCTATAACGTTGCCTTCCACCTTCGGTTCCGGCCTCTTGATGGCCCCTAATATGGCCGGCCCATCGGAGGTCGAATCTCCCTTAGGAGGTTCGACCTCCCCAATATTCTCCGTCGCGGGACTCTGACTCGCAGGCATCTTCATAACGTCATTCCGAGCCATTGGCGAGGAACCCACTTTTGGTGCGGCGAAGACCTTATCCGGAACCTCTTCCGCTTTCGGCTTGATGACCACGGACGGCCTCTCGTTCACCTCCGGTCCGGCCGGTTTGGTTTCGGCGGCGAGCGGCGCCGGCGTCTCCGTAAGCGGCTTCGCCTCCCCCACATTAAGGAAAGAGGGCTCCTCGAAGGATGTAAGCGGAGTCCTGGTCTCGCTGTAATGGACGACGCGCTTTTCTTCCGGCTTGACGCCTGGTATCTCGAGCTTCGCGAAGGGCGACCTGGTCTCGTTGCCCTGAGGCCGTTTCTTGAGGAAAAAACCTCCGATCGGCGAAATAACGCTTCGGATGGCCGGTCTTCCGACGACCGTTCCGGGCGCCTCTTCCTCGTGGAGGATGAAAGGGGCGTCCGGTTTCTTTTCTTTGAGTGTGACGCCCGCCGCCGGCGCGGCCTCGACCGGGATCGGTTCGGCTTGGGTTTCGCCTATATTCTCGATGGATATCACCTTCTCTTTCGGCCCCTCGCCTTCCCCGCCGGCCGGTTCGTAGATGGAGCTGATGGAGCCGGTGAGCCCGCCGATGACGCCCGCCCGGATGTCGGCCGCTATTTCGGCGCAAACCCGGCGGTCTATCCCGGTTTTCTCCTCGATGGTCTTTTCCAGATCGTCCATATGGACGAAGCCGAGTATCACTTGGCCGGCCATGGCCGCCACCTGGGCCGTCTTGCCGTCGCTCAAATGGTGATTGGTGCAGGTGCGGTAAATGGCCTGCGAATTCTCATAGGAATAAAGGGCCTGCTGCAGATCGTCTGTCACGAAACGGTAACGCTTCAAATATTTTCCGCCTTCCTCGTTGCCT
The DNA here is from genome assembly GCA_023380415.1 of Patescibacteria group bacterium. Classification (GTDB taxonomy): domain Bacteria; phylum Patescibacteriota; class Minisyncoccia; order UBA6257; family GWB1-50-10; genus JAMCRC01. Next base: position 52,317 of record JAMCRC010000025.1, read on the forward strand.
GAGGCGTTCGGATCGAGACCGGTGATCTGCGCCGGCGCGGCGATGATGAAACTGTAGATCGACGGTCTCTCGGCCTTGAGCCAATCGAGCTTACCGCTCCCAGTATCCCCCGGAACGGTTTGCCAGAAGAGCCGCTGGAATTCTTCCTGGGAACGGGGCGAAAGATCTTGGAGCACGACGCTCAACGATTTGCCGTTCGCGCTCCCCAGTACGGCCCGGACGATCTCCGGCCTCACGCTCTTTTGCCAGTCGTCCTCATTAAGGTCCCCGAGGACCATCGGGATTCCCGCGAACACATCCTCCCAGTCCACTCCCTGCCATTCCTCCAAGGAGAAATCGCCGAAAGCGTCCTCGAGCGCTTTCTCGGCCGGAGAGAATTGTTTCTTTTGCAGGGGGTCCCAGACCGCGTCGTCCCAGACCGGGAGTATGTTAAGTATTGTTTGGATGTCGTCTTCCATCATATGGGTTGGTTATTTTTTGCCGCCGCCCTCCCCGCCGCCGGCCGGTTTGGCGCCGCTTTCGGGCTTCTTCTCGCCGCCCTCGCCGCCCTCTTCATAAACCTCCTTCATCAGCTTTTCGATCTTGTCGGTCTTGCCTTCGGTCTCGCCGAACGACCGGTTGGTCACGCCGTAGACCTGGCCGAGTCGGGTCTCGGCGATCGGCGACCCCTTGAACTTCTTGCCGCGCGTGGCTTTCATTGTCGCCTCGGCCTTCACGAACTCTTCGCGGGCCTTCTTCGGCAGTTGGGCCATGATCTCCGCCATATCCCGGACCGCATCGACGGCTCCCTTGGTGTCCTCGGTCACTTTCTCCCGGTTGGCGATGGCCTTTGCGAGCGCCTCTCTGGCGGGACCGCTCTTCTTGAGATCGCCCTCCTTTTCGGCCGCGGCAAGGGCGGCTTCGGCATCCTCGACCTGGGTCGCCGCCATCCGGCGTTTTTCGAGCGCGGTTTCCGCGGCGTCATCGCGCTTCCGTTTCTCTTTCATGACCTTCATGGCGTAGGCGACTCGGCTGGGATTGTCCATGCTGTAATATTGTCGTCCGCCCTCCCTCAGGTCCTTGGGGATCTTTTTATTGGCATCCGATACCAATTTCTCGTATTTGGCCCGTTGATTGGACAAAACGTTGCCGGTGTTCCTGACCGGCGCTCCCAACCAACGCAGGCCGCGAGGAAGGTCTTGACCGAATCTTTGAAGGCCGCCCACGACATTGCGTCCTCTTTCCGTCCGCAGAGGATAGGTGGCGGCTCTTTGAGCCAGACGGGTCGATGTGTTCTTCGCCCATTTCTTGGTGCTGTCACCCACTCCTTTGGCGAGCTTAATGGCTCCCGCGGCGCCCGTGATGCCCATATTCTTCGCGACGAAGAGACCGCCGATCATGAGCCCGCAGAGGATGATCATCTTGATGCCCTGATTGAAAACATTGCTCAAAGTTCCCCCGAGCGAGGACGAGGTGTCGATGGGTAAGCTGTCGAAGAATTGGACGCTCGTGAGAGCAAGGTAGATGAAGAAGGCGACCGCCGGAAGGAAGAAGACCCAATCGAGGAACCGGCTCCACCAGTCATGAAATATCTTATTGAGCGGCGGAAAGACCCAAAAGAGCCAGGTGATGGGGGCGGTGAGGAGCAGGATCGAGAGCATGACGTACCGGACGATGAGCATGAAGGCCAGGGCGAACATCACGAGGGCCGCGATGAGCGTAAAGACCATCGAGAAGACCAGTCCGGCAATGCCGGTCAATATCGCTTCGCCGAAACCGGAAGCGGCGCTCCCCTGGTCGGACGGGTTCGGCGGCGGCGGATTCTGGGGCGGCAGGTAAAGGGCCTGCGGTTCGAAGGCAACGGTAATGGCGGTGGCGAATTCGCTCGGGCTGCCGCCGAGCTTGCCGGCCAGAAAGACGTTCGTGAGCGAGTCCGAAAATACGATGAACGCTCCGGCGATGGTCAAACTGAAGTTCACGATGATGGCGGCCGCGATAAGCTTGGGGAGGAGGCTTTTCGCGTTGTACTCCTTGTAGCGGACGATGGTCGCCACAGCGATGATTATCATCACGAGAACGAACCCGAGGTTCGCGATGTCCCGGAGGATGGTCCAGCCGATCGTCACTATCTGATTCTGGTGGTTCAATATTTGTCCGTTCAGATTGAGGGCCACTTGGACCAGATAGCTCCCGAGGATGTAAAGGAGGCCGAACAGGAAGTTGAAGACGTAAGCGATGGCCCGGAAACCGGCGGTGACGAGGCCGGCGGGGCTCAGATCGACGCCGAAGAGCGAAACGGCGTGGGTCGTCTGCGGCAGAACCAAGAGAGGCGCGGCGATAAGAAACGCCACGGCCGCGACCTTCAAGAATTTCTTGTATTCTTTATTCTTCATTCTCGGTTCTGATTTCTAATGCGTCGCCTGACACTGGGTTAGCTTGGTTTGACCGGCAGTGAGCGCGGCCTGGATGTTCGAGAGCGTCGTTTGGGCGTTCAGATCTAGGCCGTTGGCGCTCGATACGGTCTCGGTGATGGCGCTCGAGTTGAACTGGTCCAGTGTGCTCGAAGAGATGGTTGGTGTGTTGAGGGTCGCGAGCCACACGTTGATCAGATTGGTCGAAGAGGCCACCTGGACCGTCATTTGATATATGCTGACCGGCGTGGAACTCACGGCGATCGTCAGGTTGCCCTGGGCCCAGCCGAGATCGGAACTGCTCGAATTGGTCCCGAGGCAGCTAACGAGCGGTTGCAACACGGCAGTGATGAGGGACTGATTCGTCGTCGAGGCCGTCTGAAGGGTCGTCGAGGCATCGGCGAGAGACTTGGCGGCCTGGTTCAGCTGGACCAGGTATTGATTCTGTATGGCTTGGTTCTGAGCGCTGTTGTACGTATCGTTGGCATTCTGAATGTCGGGATTGTTGACGATCTGGTCGACGGTCGGGGCGCCGGCTCCGGAGGAGGGTTTGTTGCTATTCGAGGCCGAGAGCAATATCCCCTGGAGACCGTTCACGCCGGCCTTGATGAGTCGGTTGAAAGCGGCATCGGCGATCATGGCGATGGCGTTCGAAATGCTCGAGTCGTTTATGGCGAGATCGAGATTGGCGTACAAGGCCTTGTTGAGCCCCTGCTCGAAGACCCGGCCCGGGGTCGCCACCTGCAGGTCGCCGCACTCCCAGGAAAGCTGGGAAAGGACCATGAAATCGCGGGAGTGGGTATCGACGCCCGTTTGGCTCAGAGTATCGTAGGTCATCGGCGGCGGGCTCCCCGGATCCTCATACGGCTTGCCGTTCGTGTCCGAGATGGTCTTGGCCGCTGTCAGTTTTTGCTGGTTCTGATTGTTGATGACGAACCAGTTGTAGCAGACCTGGGGAGAGTTGAACCCGACGTTCACTTGGGTCTGGAGGGCGTTCTGGGTGGTCACCTGCTGGACATTGTTGTAGAGGGCGTCCTGGGCGATTATATCCACGCCATACTGGTTATTTTGAGGCGCCAGAAGCTCGCTGTAGCCGATGAACCCGCCGACCGCGAAGTTCTGGCGGAAAGCGTTGAAGTTCGAAACGATGGAATTAAGCGTGCAGGAACTTGGCTGGTTCAGGGGCTGGGGGGCGGAGAGCTCCAAGTTCACCTTGAACGTGTAAGGCGAGCAGAGAGTCGGTAAAAGGCTTTGAGCGGTGTCGCCGACGGCCTGCTGGAAAGCCGGCTGGAATACTTGCTGGCCGAAGTTCGTGATGAACTGCGGCTTGCCGCCGTTATTGATCCAGGCGATTATCTCGTCGGTCATCGTATTGATGATCCTTTGCTTGAGAGCCGAAAGGAACGTCGGCAGGATCTGGTCCTCGACGAACTGCCAAGCGGACTGGGCGATCTTGGCCGGATCGATGACGATGTCGCCTATACCCAAGATGGCCTGGGCGCGGGGGGCGAAAGCGGTCTGGATCGAAGTGC
>JAMCRC010000026.1 GCA_023380415.1 Patescibacteria group bacterium
AGGCCGTCCGGATCGTCGGGTGGTACTGATGGGCCAGTTTGCGGAAGGCCTTTTTGATGTCATCTTCCGAAGCGTTCTTATCGACGCCCAGAACTTTGTAATAATCCTTGTTCATTTTAAGAAAGCAGCACGAACTCGCGGCTCCGCGATTCGATGCTCGTCCTCGAAAAACCGAAGACCATCATCAGCTTGAATACGACGAATGCGATAAAGGCGATGAGCCAGTAAAAGAGAGCCACTATTCCCTTCATGAGGAAGAAGGCGGCCGCGGCGATGACAATGGACGTCGCGATGCCCGTCTTGGCGGCGATACCGTTGTAATAGTTGGCGATAAGGTCCTTGCTGAATTGAAGCATCGTTTCATTGGGATCGAACTTCCCGAATCGCGCTTCGAACGTCTGGCTGAGCTGGTCGGTGGCCTCGGAGATGAGCGCGGCCTGCTGCTTTTCCGGCAGCTGCGAGAAGGCGACCGTGAAGTTCTTGGCGCTCACGCCCGACGGCGTGTATTGGGCGTTCTGGAGGCCGGATTTGGCGACGTTCTGCAGGAAATCGCCGACCGATTCGTTCGTGGAAAATCCGGGCACGAAAACGTTGACGGCCGGGGCGGCGGCCGATACCAAGCTGCCCAAAAGGGAATCTTTGAGGGCTGGCGTAAAGTAGCCCCAGTTGAAGAACGATAGGTAGAAAAGGACGGAAACGAAGACGAGCCAGGCCGCCGCGAATCGCGGCAGAAAGACCTTGGCCACGTCGAAGAACCGGAGTTCTACGCTGTTCTGCGCGAACGACCGTCCCCGCCGCAAAGCGAAGAACGAGAGGATGAAGGCCGCGCCCGCGCCGCCCAAAAGGACGTAAGAGGGCGCGGGATAGAGCCGGTTCCAGAATATCAGGAGCGGAACCGCGCATTCGAGGAGGGTGATGAGCGCCAGCTTCCAGGCGCTTTTCACGAAGAAGACCTGGAGCGTCGCGAACGACCAGAAAAGCACGGCGGTCACGATCAGGCTCCAAAAATAGGCCGAGTTGAAGGTCAGTATCCAGCGCTCGAAGCTCGCCACGAAAAGATATCCGCTCGCTACGGAAAGCGCGCCCCAGAGGAGTATCTTCCAAACGCTGCGGTCGGATTCCTCCTCCCGCGATTCGCTAATTACCTGCAGGTTGGGGCGGAGTCCCATCATCCTTTTTATTATAGACGGCCTCCCCTATCTTTTGAAGCGTTGACGAAAGGTCCTCGGTCGCGGTCTTTATCGCCTCGATATCTTCCTTGTCCTTCAGTTCCTTCACTTTGGCTATCTTCGCCTCGATGTCGGATCTCACGTCCGCCGGCACCTTGTCGCCCGCGTCTTTGAGGGCCTTCTCGGCCGCGTAGACGAGCGCTTCGGCGTTGTTCCGGGTGTCGATGCCATCCTTCTTCTTCTTGTCCTCGTCGGCATGCTCGGCCGCCTCTTTTTTCAGGCGTTCGATCTCATCCTTCGAAAGAGCGGTCGAGGCCTCGATCTTAACGGACTGTTCTTTGCCGGTGCCTTTGTCCTTGGCCTTCACGGTGAGGATCCCGTTCGCGTCGATATCGAAGGTAACCTCGATCTGCGGCATCCCCCGCTGCGCGGGCGGAATGCCGTCCAGAATGAACCGGGCGAGGGTCTTGTTATCGGCCATCATCGGGCGCTCGCCCTGGCCGATATGGACCTCAACGGACGGCTGGTTGTCGGCCGCCGTCGAGAAGACCTGGGTCTTCGCCGTCGGCACGGTGGTGTTCTTGGGTATCATCGGAGTCGCTACCCCGCCGAGGGTTTCAATGGAGAGCGTAAGAGGAGTCACGTCCAAAAGGAGGATGTCCTTCACGTCGCCCTGGAGCACGCCGGCCTGCACGGCCGCGCCCACGGCCACCACCTCGTCCGGGTTGATGCCCTGGTGCGGGTCCTTGCCGAAGAGCTTCTTCACGGCCTCCTGGATGGCCGGCATTCTCGTCTGGCCGCCGACAAGAAGCACCTCGTTTATGTCCGAGAGCTTCAATCCCGCGCCTTTCGGAGCCGGAGCCGTCACGGCCGTCTTCACGAGCTCTATCGAGCGGTCGATGAACTCCTGGACCAGCGATTCGAGCTTGGCTCTAGTGAGCTTCATCGTGAAGTGCTTGGGGCCGGAAGCGTCGGAGGTGATATAGGGCAGGTTTATCTCGGTCTCCGTTGCCGAGGAAAGTTCGTGTTTGGCGCGCTCGGCCGCCTCTTTGAGGCGCTGAAGGGCTAAGGTATCCTTCGAAAGATCAATGCCTTCCTGTTTTTTGTATTCGGCGACCAGGTATTCGATGATCGTCCGGTCGAAGTCGTCGCCGCCCAGATGGGTGTCGCCGCCGGTCGCCTTCACTTCCACGGTGTCGTCCCCCACTTCGAGAATGGAGATGTCGAAGGTCCCGCCGCCGAAGTCGTAGACGCAGATCTTCTCGTTCTTCTGCTTGTTCAAACCGTAGGCCAAAGCGGCGGCCGTCGGCTCGTTCAAAATGCGCTTCACGGTGAAACCGGCTATTTCGCCGGCGTTCTTGGTGGCCTGGCGCTGGGAGTCGTCGAAGTAGGCCGGTACGGTGATGACGGCTTCCGTCACGGTCTCGCCGAGCTTGGCCTCCGCATCCGCCTTGAGCTTCTGGAGGACCATGGCCGAGATCTCTTCCGGCTTGTACCAGCGGTCGCCCATCTCTATCTCCACGCCGCCCGTCTCGCTCTTCCTTATGGCGTACGGAAGGTACTTCTGGTCGCGCTGGACCTCCGGGTCATCCCATTTGCGCCCGATGAGGCGCTTCACCGAATAGATGGTGTTCTTGGGATTCACGACCGCCTGACGCTTGGCGAGGAGGCCGGCGAGGCGCTCGCCCGCTTTCGAGAGCGCGACGATGGAAGGAGTGGTCCGCAAACCCTCGCTGTTTTCGAGGACCTTCGGCTCGCCGCCTTCCATCACGGCCACCGCCGAGTTCGTCGTCCCCAAGTCGATGCCTAATATTTTTGCCATGTTTTTATATTTATATTTTTATACCTTTATATGTTTATATTTCTCTCTATTCTTTATTCTGTATTCTCGATAATTTTACCCGCGTCGCCCTGATCACTTTGCCGTGGAGCGTATATCCCGCGGCGATGACTTCGGCGATATGTCCCGGCGGGGCCTGGGCTTCCACCTCTCCCACCGCCTCGTCCCGGCCCGGATCGAAAGCGTCGCCCTCTTTCACCTTGATCCGCTCCAACCCGTACTTCTTGAGAAGGTCTTCGAGCTGGCTCTTGATGAGGAGCACGCCTTTCTGGGTGGCCTCGTCCTTGATGGCCGTCAAGCTAAGATCGAAGCTGTCGAGGACCATCACGAGTTCGGAAAGGAGCGACTCGTTGCTGAACTTGACGAACTGCTCGAGCCGCGCCGCTTCGTCCTTCTTGTAGTTGATGAAGTCGGCCTTGGCCCGCTTCCAGCCGTCGAGATACTCGTCCCTTTCCTTCTGGACCTTTTCGAGTTCCGTTTCCGGCCGTTCCTGTCCGTCTCCTTCTTTTTTTATATCGTTATCCATAATTCTCTATTCTGTATTCTCTATTCTAAAGATCGGAAGATCTTTAACGACTTTTCGTAGTCCATCCGCTTGGGCCCGATGGCCAAGACGAAGTATTTGTCCCCGTCCCGCGCGAGGCAGCTTGCGATCATCGCCACGTGCTCGCTCCGGATGAGCGGATTGCGGCCGATGAAGACGCGCGGCCACATTTCTTCCGTCTCCCACTCGCCGGAGATGCCGGCCAAGCGCTCCGGCAAACTTTCGAAATCGCGGACGATGGAAACTATTTCCTCCTTCGTCGTATCTTCCAAGCTTTGAAGGAGCTCGTTCAATCCGTGCTCGTAAAAATTATCCCGCTCGGTCTCGTAGCCGATGCTGAGCAAGCTCAGCTCGTCCGAAAGGGCCGAAACGAAATCGCGGAAGTCCATTTTGGAGAGGCCGCCGGCGATGGCGGGTTTTTTCTCGCCCCGGGCTTCTTTGAGCTCCTCTTCGAGGGTATCGATAAGGAATTTATAGGCCTTGTCCGTCGGGACGCGGCCGCCCGAAGGGTGCTTTTGGGAAAGATAGCCGGATTGGCTGAGGTCGTTGAGCTCCCAGCGGATCATGGCCGGCTTGATGCCGAAATCATGGGATT
>JAMCRC010000027.1 GCA_023380415.1 Patescibacteria group bacterium
CTATGATCCTTCAAATGGTGGGAAACGGTCAGGATGTCGATCGGCTCGCCGTGGCTCCAAAGTTCGATGACCGTTTCATAGATCCGTTGGTTGCGGCCTTCGTAAAAATCGCTCGGCGTTATGAAGTCCGCCACCTGGATCACGGCGTTCTTGTCGAGCATAAGGGAACCGAGGACGGATTGTTCCGCCTCGAGGTCCTGGGGAGGAATGCGCAGCATCTGGTTAGTGGGGCGTTTTGTTGGCATTTATGGTCTGTAGACGAATGGTCCGATCGGCGTATCGTCTACGGAATATCCTAACGCCGTCAGTTCTTTTCTCAAGGCGTCGGCCTGCTCAAACTGTTTGTTCCTTCTGGATAACTCGCGTTCCTCGGCCAGGGCCATTATTTTAATGGGTATTTCCCGGTAAGCGGGGAACGTGAACCCCAGCAAGGCGAGTTTTTCTTCGACGAAGCGCCGGATATCCCGGGCATTCTCGCCGCCAAGCATCCAAACCCGGGGTTGGATGTCGTTCACGAGCGCGAAGACGGTTCCCAGGGCGGCTGGGGTATTGAGGTCGTCATCCAGGGCTTCGCGGAAGGCCTGGTCCGCCGCTCCGATCAATGCGGCTGATTCATCGGTGCCGGTAATGCTCCGATTGGCCTTTTCCACGAAGGCGAGCTTCAGAAGGAACGAGCGCACCCCTTTCACGGCCATTTCGGCCGTCTGGGCGAGCTCGTCGGAATAATCGATCGGCGACCGGTACTGGGTGGCGAGGGCGATGTATCGCAGCGCGTTCGCCGAGCGGTCCTTCAGAAAATCGCGGATGGTGACGAAGTTCCCCAATGATTTGGACATTTTCTCCCCGCGGACCGTAAGGAATCCGGTGTGGACCCAGACCTTCACGAACGGTTTTTTGCCGTAGGCCGCCTCGGCCTGGGCGATCTCCGCCTCGTGGTGGGGGAACTTGAGGTCCATGGCGCCGCCGTGGACGTCGTATTGCGGCCCGAAATATTTCACGCTGATCGCCGTATCCTCGATATGCCAGCCGGGCCGCCCCCATCCGAGAGGCGTTCTCCAGACCGGTTCGCCGTCCTTAGTGACAAGCGTGCGCCTGTAGAACGGCGCTTTGACCGCCGATTTCGGATATTTCCAGAGGCAGAAGTCGCCCTTGTTCCTCTTTTTGACGCTTTCGTCGATGCGCGATACACCATCCTCGGCCCCGGCCGCCGTCCGGTGGGAAAGAGCGCCGTAATCGGGAAATTTGGTGACGTCGAAATAGATGCCGTCCCCGGCGATCTCGTAGGCGAAGCCCTTTTCCAGGAGAAGCTCCACCTGGGCAACGATCTCGCCTATGAATCGGCTTGCGAAGGCATAGCGGTCGACGGAGACGATGTCCAGGGCCTTCATGTCGTCGAAATAGGCCCGGGCGAAGCGCCGCGAAAGGCGCAAAGGATCCTCCCGGTTCTCCTTGGCGCGGTTGATGATTCGATCGTCCACGTCCGTGATGTTCTGGATATAGCTCACGCCGTAATTCTTCGATCGGAGGTAGCGGACAAGGACGTCGAAGAAAATGTAGGTCCGGGCGTGGCCGATGTGGGAAAGGTCGTAGACCGTCGGGCCGCAGACGAAGAGCTTGAGCGGCCGGCCGGCCGGTCTTTGAAGTTCCTCCTTTTGCCCAGAAAGGGTGTTATAGAGTCGCATGAATATATCAATTCTACACTAAAAAACGGGAAGGGGAACTTCCAGTCTCCGGATGTTGGATGCTAGACGCCGAATACAAAATACTTGTTTAGAACCAGCCCTTCTTTCGGAAGAAGGCCGCGAGCCCTATGACCACGATGAAGATGACGCCGAAAATGACCCAGAACTCGGAAGGATTTTGAATGAAGGTCGGGGCGACGGTCGGCTGGAGGGCGATCGTGGCGTAGAGGAGGAGGGGAAACGTCAGGAAGCCGAGGATCGAGAAGCGGCGGACGACATCCGAGGTCTTGAGCTGGAATATCTGCGAAACAGTCTCGCTGTAGGAGATGATGGTCGCCCGAAGGTTCTCGAGGAGGAAGTGGAGGCGGAGGAAGCTGCCCAATAGGTCGGCGAAATATATCCGCGTCCCTTCACCCCAGAACTTCGCGCCGACATCGGTCAGCGATTCGAGCGTCGTCTTCTGAGAGGCGGCGATGATGCCCAGGTCCAGGATGTCGCGCTTGATGTAGGAGATCTCTTCGAGAAGGGCGTTGTCGGCCTTCTTGAAGAGCTTGCGCCCTACGGCGTTGGTCTTCTCTTCGACGTGCCGGAGCTCTCTCAGGGAGAACGTGTTGACCTCTTGAAGGAGGTAATGGATGAACTCGGCGGGGCTCGTTATGTGCGCCGTCAGCTTTTCGGCCACGTCCTTGCGGAACTGCTCCAGGGGCCCCAGATTCTCGTAGGCGACGGTGACGACCATTTTCCTGGTCGCGACGATATCGAGCTCGCCCCGCCGGGAAGTGCGTTCCTTGGCGTTCCATATCGGGAGGTGATAGACCAGGTAGACGTAATCGTCGTAGGCCTCGACCTTGCTCCGGTCGGAGACGCTTGTGAGCTCGTCGAGTATCAAGTGGTGGAGCCGAACGCTTTTTTTGATCTCTTCGATGTCACGTTCCGTCGGCCGGGTAAAATGCCACCAGACGACGTTGTTTATCTTTAGCTTTTCCGACATTGGAATGATGGGTTACTGACTGAAGTTAAGTATAACGTCTTGAATGACCGGTGTCTCGGTCTGGAGCAGATTGCTCCGGAGTTTGACCTGATAGCGGTAATAGCGGTAGCCGCTGAAGACCGAGCTGTCCACGCAGATCGGCTGGTCCGCCGGGGCGCAACCGATGCCGCCGATGGGGGCCGACGAACAGGTAGCCCCGTAATAATTGGTGCTCGAGGCCGCACCCGGACCGGTGAATATCCAGGGGCCGGAAGTGCTCTGGGAACCGGCCACCTGGAACCCGACGCACGTATCGGCCGGAGCGCTGCCTTCCCAGGTGACGCTTTTGAGCGTCACTCCCTGGGGCTTCCCAGTGTCGAAGATCGATGACGTAAGATAGCCGTAGGTGCTCGTCGATTGCCAAGCGGTGTTCACCAAATAAGGATGGGCGCAATTGTTGTTGTTCGCGCAGTTGAAGGATATCCAGCCGTCCGTGTCGTTCCAGGCGTAGCCGTGGAAATCGCTGCCGCTTCCGACCGTTGAGCTCGAAAGGGTCACGCCGTAGGATTGGTTGCCTGGGCACACGGCCGTGTTCTGGCCTCCGCAAAAACTTATCCAGCCGATAAGGTCGTTCCAGGCGAATCCGCTCAAATGGCCGGTCGCGTCCGCGTTGGAGCAGGTGCCGTCGGTGTTGTGCGTCGCGTTCCATCCGTTGCAGACGCCGTAGTTCGACGTGCCGCAAATATTGCCGTTCGGGCTCGTGGCGCAGTCCAAGGAAATGGCGCCGATCGATGATGAAGCGTAACCGGTAAGATTGCTGCCGGCGATGATGACGCTTTGGGTGTTGTAGAAGTCCCAATAGCCGCTCGCATCGTCCCAAGCGACCGAGCTCGTCGGCGATGAGCTGATATTCGTCCCGGCGGCGCGGACCACGCCGGTCTTTTCGAGGGCGAGGAAAATAGTGAGGAGGGCAACGAGCCCGACGAGCGCCCAAAATATTATTTTCGCCGCTTTCATTGCTTAAATTATATCAGATGGAGGCAGATTTCCGCTCGCCCGAAAATACGCCGTCAATCCGCCTCCATGCGTATAAATAAGGTCCTTCTCATCGGACGCCGCCGGCGCGGTCTGTCCACAGGGGAAGTGTGATATAATCTTCTTATATGAGAAACGTAAACAAATGGTTACTTACGGTCGTTGTCGTCCTGGTCGTGGCGCTGATCGCGGTCCTCGCATGGCAGTTCTACTTCAAGACGCCGACGTATACGGCGGTCTATCTGAGGACCGGTGACCTTTATTTCGGAGAGCTCACCACTTTTCCGTCCTACGGACTGAGCCATGTCTACATGCTCCAGGTCAACTCCCAGGACCAGAAGAATCCGGTGAGTATCCAGAGGTTCGCCAATGTCTTCTGGGGACCGGAGGATGCCATGAGCATCAACCCGAGCGAGGTCGTATGGTCCGCGAACTTGGACCCGCAAGGCCAGCTCGCTCAGCTCATCCAGACGAACCCCAACTTGGTACCGCCGGCCGGATCGCAGAATCAGGCCTCGGCGACCGGCATCAATCCTTCGGCTTCGAACGCGACATCGACGAGCGGCAAATAACGGAACGGACGCAGCATCGCCCCGCTTTCCGCGGGGCGATTTTTTATCGGCGATACTATGAGATGGGTTGGGCATTTGTTATCATAAGTGGAGATGTTCAATGAAAAAGCCCAGGTGGCCCTGCCCTTCATACTTATAGTGAGCGGGGTCATCGTGGAGATAGTCATTGCAAGCTCCTTTGTGGCATATTTTTTGAGCAACTCCGGTTTGGGGGCCCGGCTCCAAACCCAGGCCCAAGTGGCGGCGGACGCCGGAATTTGGGACGCTTTGAGCCGGATCTCCGGGAACAAGGACTTTACCACGAGCCAGACGGTCTACGGCCTCGCGTCCGGTTCGGGCAGCGCCACCGTGACCGTCACGCGGACGACGGTGAACACTAACGGAACCTATGTCTATACCGTACAATCGCTCGGGACCGCCGGTACGCGCGAAAAGTACGTCGTGGCGACCGCCGTCGTCGACCAGGTAACGGGCCAAATGCAGGTCCAGTCCATCAACGAGCAGGCCGTCCAATGATCGCTCGCATTTGAAACATGAAGAATATCTTCAAAAAGATAGTGCCGCTCATCGATAAATTGAGCTCGAAGCCAGCCATCGACGGCCTGGAGATCTCCGACGCCTCTCTCACTTACGCTTATTTCTATAAGGACGAGATCAAGACGACCGCGGTGAAGCTCGCTCCCGGCATCGTGAAAGGAGGGAAGCTCGAGGATAAGGCGGCTTTCATCGAAGCGTTGCGCGCTCTCCATGGGGCCGTGCTGCCGGACAGTTCGGAAAAGCTCCTTAAGGTGGATTGCGTTCTGCCTTCGAGCGCCGTCTACACCCAGAGTTTCGACGTGCCTAACGTCGGCAATGACAAGCTCGAAGAGACGGTCGACCTGAACCTCCAAATGATATCGCCGATCGCGGTCGGGGAGGCGAACATGAGCGCGGAGGTGATCGGCGAAACGCCGGACCGGGTCGAGCTCTTGGGCGCCTTTGCGGAAAGATCGGCCATCAACGATTTCAAAGAGGCCTTGGTGGCGGCCCGTTTCGCTCCGGCCGCCTTCGAATTGTCGGCGCTCGCTTTGACGCGTCTCGTCGTCCGCTCGGTCAAGGTCGGACCGCGGCCCGTCCTCACCCTCCATCTGAAGAGCGACGGCATCGACCTCGCCATTTTGAGGGACAATGCGCTCCATTTCAGCTACTTCCGGTCTTGGCAGTCGATCCAGGGAGAGGCGCGTTCGATCTCGCGGTCGGTCTTCGACAGCGTGGTCGTCGAAGAGGTGCGCAAGGTGATCAACTTTTCCGTCAGCCGGTGGGGCGAAGGGCCGGCCGGCGTCCTGCTCGTCGCTCCGAATTTCGAAAAAGAGATCGTTGGCCTGCTCGCCGCCAACTTCAATTTAAAGGCGGCGGCCTTCGTTCCGGCGCAGATATCGCTGGACTCCGCGTTTTACGTCGCTTTCGGCGCGGCCCTGCGCAGCCGCGAGGCGTCCGTAAACGAACCTTTCCGGGCCATTAACGTCGGCGGGGAGGATTCGGTCAATATGATGTCGCAGGACCAGATCATAAATTTCATCGGGCTGTGGCGGAACATCATCGCGGGAGTTCTCGCGATATTGCTCGTAGCTTTCATATTTTCCGCCTCGTTCCTGGTTAAAATGGCGAACTCCATCGGTACCCAGTCGACCGACTTCAATCCTTCCCTGGACCAAAAATCATTGGCCGACCTTTCCGCCAAAGCGGGGGTATTCAACGCCATGGTGCGGGGCGTAGAGGCCGCCCGTGCCGGCGCCGTACCGTGGTACCCGATAATAGAGCACTTGATCGGCTTGGCCAAATCGAACCAGGTCGTTCTTACGGACATATCCATTTCGAACATGAATTCGCCGGTCCAGGTGGCGGCGACAGCTCCGGACTATGCGACGGTCCTGGAATTCAAGAACGCCCTGTCGGGCGATCCGAACTTCGCGAACGTCAATCTACCGCTCACCCAGGTCACGACCCAGGGCGATGGAAGCGTCAGTTTCTCGGTCAGCTTCACTTTCACCAGCCAGGCCTTGAGTTTATAGCAGTTCTTTCCTTATCTCCTCGACGGCCCGGTCGAACTCGCGCATCTTCTCGGCGCTGATCCGGTCCAAAACGAAATCGCCGGCCTTCCGGCGCTTTTTTTCGGATGCGTCGCGGATGCCGATCCGCAGCCGCCAGAAATCCTCGGTCTTCAGGCGGGAAATAATGGAAGCGACGCCCCGATGGCCGGCGCTGCCGCGGCCGAATTGGAGTTTCCATTGCCCCAGAGGCAGGTCGCTGTCATCGTGGATCACGAGAAGCTCGGCCGGCTTGAGCTTGAAATATTTGAGCGCCGCCGCAACCGCATCGCCGCTTTCGTTCATGAACGTTTCGGGTGAGGCGAAGGTCAGGCCGGCATCTTTAACGTAACGGAATTTGTCTCTGGCGCGCCAGCCGGTTTCGGGAGCGAGCGCCGCGAGGGCCAGGCGTCCGGCATTGTGATAGGTGCGCTCGTAATCCTTTCCCGGATTGCCGAGACCGACGACGAGCGAAACATCTTTTATCTCGTCTATTGCCATAAGTGTGTCTTTTCCATACAATTATCCCATAAATCAACTCCGGTTGCCATGAAGAAAACGCTCTGGTCTATATTCGAGATGGTCGAAACGGTGGCGATCGCGATCGTGGCGGTCTTCCTCGTTCGAACCTTCGTCGCCCAGCCGTTTCTCGTGTCGGGCTCGAGTATGGACCCGAACTTCCAGAACGGCAACTATCTCCTCGTAGACGAAATGACCTACGATTTCAGGGCGCCCGAGCGCGGCGAGGTCATCGTCTTCCGCTATCCCAAAGACCCGAGCGTTTATTTCATCAAGCGCGTTATCGGATTGCCGGGCGAAACGGTCTCCATTACGAACGGCGTCGTGACCATCACCGATAAGAACCAAAAGGAGGTCTTGAAGGAGCCTTACATTCCCGATCCCGGGACGTTCTCGAACTTCACCGAGACCTTGGGCCCGAACCAATACTTCGTGATGGGCGATAACAGGAACGCGAGCTTCGACTCCCGCAGCTGGGGACCGGTGCCGCGGAGCGACATAGTCGGCCTCGTCCGTTTCCGGCTTTGGCCGCTGAACGAGGCAATGGCCTTCAGCGCCCCGCAGTATTGAACCGTTTAAGGACCCGATGCCAAAAAAAGAAACCAAAATAAAATCGAAAACTCCGTTCGAGTGGAAGACCCCGAAAGGGACCGCCGACATACTTCCCAAAGAGCAGGAGGCTCGGCGGTTTTTTTGGCAGGTCGGCACGGCGGTGAGCGAACTCCATGATTTCTATCTTCTCGAAACCCCCTTGCTCGAGACCGAGGAGCTCTTCGCCGCCGCTTTCGGCGAGCGTTTCGAAGACGTCGGAAAGACGTTCTTCACGTTGAAGGACCGGGAAGGGGAGAAGCTGGCCCTGCGTTTCAGCCCCCATATTCCGGCCATGCGCAGCTATCTCGCGAACCATCTGGCCTATTTCGCTTCACCCTTGAAGGTATTCTCCTGGAATCCGGTCTTCCGGGCCATCGATCCGAAGGAGGGATTCTTGCGCGAATTTCGGGAATGGGCCTTCGAGGTCATCGGCGAGGCCGATCCGATCTACGACGGGGAGATAATCCTGGCCACTTACGACTTTCTCCGCTCCCTGAAGCTCAAGAACGTGAAACTTTCCATAACGAGCGCCGGCTGCCGGGTCTGCCGGCCGGCCTTCAAGCAAAAGCTCAAGTCATACTATCGGCCGCTGAAAGACCAGGTCTGCAAGGACTGCGCGAAGGCCATCGAAGAAAATCCTTACGCCTTGGCGCGCTGCGAGGACGAGAAATGCCGGGCGGTCCGGGCCGACGCGCCGATCGTTCTGGATTATCTTTGCCAAAGCTGCAACAACCACTTCAAGTCGGTCCTCGAGCTCGTCGAAGATAACGGCATTCCTTACGTGCCCGATCCTTACTTGCTGCCATTGAACGATTATTCCGACCGCACGACGTTCGAGTTCTTCGTACCCGATTATCCATTGCCCATCGCCGCCGGGGGGCGTTACGACTATCTGGCCGAGGCCTTGAAAGCCCGCTTCGTTCCGGCCGTCGGGGCCGGCGTCGGGATGGAGCGGGCCATCGAGGCCATGAAGCGCCAAGGAGTCGTCCCTCACCCGAAGATCAAGCCGCGGGTCTTTTTCGTCGTCTTGAGCGAGCAGGCCAAGAAAGCGGCTCTGCATCTTATGAATATGCTTCGGGAAAGCGGCGTTGCCGTCGTCGAGGTGGTCGGCAAGAAGACCTTAAAGGCTCAGCTGCGCACTTCGGATAAGCTTGGCATCCGCCTTGCGCTCATTTTGGGCCAGAAGGAGGTCTTCGAAGGGACGATAATCGTGCGGGACACGACGACGGGCGCTCAAGAAACCATCGTCACCGACCGACTCGTCGAGGAGGTGAAGAAGCGCCTGGCCGCCAAATGAACGATTGCCTTTTCTGCAAAATAATCGCCAAAGAGATACCGGCCTCGATCATTTATGAGGATGCGGCGGCCCTGGCCATCCTCGACATCCATCCCAAGTCCCTGGGGCATGCCGTGGTTTTGCCAAAAAGGCACGCCCCGACTATATTAGAGATGCCGGAAGAAGAGCTCGGCCCTCTCTTCACCGCCTGTTTCGTGA
>JAMCRC010000028.1 GCA_023380415.1 Patescibacteria group bacterium
CGAATGAAATGATGGCCGATAATTGGGCCTTCTTAACGTTCCCCTGCCGGTCGATGTGGGCGACCGTTTGGCCGCGCCTCGCCTTCCCGGCGTATATCCGACCCACGGCCACCTTGCCCTTATAGTTGTCGTAGATCAGCGAAACGGTGAGCATTTGGAGAGGCTCATCGTCGTGGGCCTCCGGAGCCGGGATGTAGGAAAGGATGGTATCGAATATCGGAGCGACGTTCGTCATCGCAGTGAGGTCCGGTTTCGCTCCGGCCTTCCCCTGGACAGCCGAGGCGTAGATGACCGGGAATTCTATCTGCTCGTCGGTCGCTCCGAGCTCTATGAAAAGGTCGTAGGTCGCGTTCAATACCCAATCCGGCCGGGCGTCCGGCTTGTCGATCTTGTTGATCACCACGATCACCTTGTGGCCGGCCTCGATGGCCTTTCGGAGGACGAATTTTGTCTGCGGCATCGGCCCCTCTTTGGCGTCGACGAGAAGAAGGACGCCGTCCACCATGCTCATTATGCGCTCCACTTCGCCGCCGAAGTCGGCGTGGCCTGGCGTATCGACGATATTTATCTTAGTGCCGCGGTAATGGACGGCGGCGTTCTTCGAAAAGATAGTAATGCCGCGCTCGCGTTCGAGCTCGTTAGAGTCCATGATGAGCTCCTGGGGCGCGTCGCCTTTAAGCTTGAATCCCTCCGATTGCTTCAAGAGCGAGTCGACCAGGGTCGTTTTCCCGTGATCGACATGCGCTATTATGGCGATATTCCTGATATTCTTCTTGTCCATAGTTAAAAACGGCAGGGAGCTGGATTCCCTGCGGGAGCCGAACTCCCAAACGTCCCTTTGATTAAATCAAAATATCGGCGTTTAGTCAAAAAAATGGGCTTACCGTTCGGTAAGCCCCAAGGCCTAGAGGTTCGGATGCAATTCGGGATGTTCGAAAATATCGGTTATGTCGGAAACCGCCGTGGCGACGGCCTGGTCACCATGATGCTGTTCGTCGTTTTTCGGAAGGTCTATTTCCACCCAGCGGCCGTCCCACGATACGTTCACGGCGATATTTTCGAGATCGATCGGGTCGTATTGGAACTTGTTCAGTTTCATGGCTACGACCGATGCGATCGCGCCGGCCAGTTTATGATGCCAGTGCCTTTTCACGGAGCCCGTACCCAGAACCCTTTCGACCTTTTCGCGCGCTACGGCGATCTTCATAGCCGCCCTCCTTATTGTTTAAAGTATTCCTAGGAGAATTATACCATCTCGTGTGATATAATGTTTGCAATATGCTCCTCAAGCCAACTTGGAGAAGATTGGCGGGGTTATTCGTATCCGTCTTCGGGGCGGTCCTATCCCTCCCAGGTATCGCCTCTGCCCATGAGGTCTACGTTCTTTCGTCCTCGTCGATCGCCGAAGCCATTGCCACGCCGTCGTTCAATATTCTCGCGGTCATCGGTCGGGAAGCGCCCCGTTTTCTCATCTGGGCCGGTATTGCCATCGCGCTCGTAGCGACCGTTTATTTGATCTCGATGTGGCCCGCCTTGGGCGAGCGGCTTGGCCCATTATTTAAGAGGATCAAGCGATACGGTCCGTTGATCGCCCGTTTTACTATCGGAATTTCTTTCTTGGCTTGCGCTTATTATCAAGCGACATTCGGACCGGAGCTGCCGTTTTCATCCACCTTCGGCCCTTTGTCCGGTCTTATAACCATCGTCTTCGCCGTTTTGGGCGTCCTGGCCATATTGGGACTCTGGGTGCGGCCGGCTGCATTTACCGCCCTAGTCATTTTCGGCTGCACCGTTTGGTCCCACGGTATCTATATGCTCACCTATGCGAATTATCTAGGCGAGATGATAGTGCTGCTGATAATGGGCACTCATGAGTTCGGTTTGGATTCCCTTATCGCTCGGCGGCGCCAGGCCGGTCTCCCTGCGGCCAAATCAAGTTGGCTTTCGAGAACCCAACAATACCTGGTTCCGCGGAGCTTTATGTTCCTGCGCGTCCTTTTCGGCGCGGCTCTCATTTACGCCTCGGCCTACGCCAAGATCATCCATAACAACCTGGCGCTCTTTACCGTGGAGCAATACCACTTGGACAAACTGCTCGGGTTCAGTCCCCACTTCCTCGTTGTCGGCGCCGCGCTAGTCGAGATCGCGATCGGTCTTTTCTTCATCCTCGGATTCGAGATCCGCTTCACGGCCGTCTTTCTCCTCTTTTGGCTCACGCTTTCGCTCATCTTCTTCGGCGAGATCGTCTGGCCTCACCTCATCCTCATCGGCATCCCGATCGCCTACATTTTCTACGGTTACGACCGGTATTCGCTCGGCGGATATCTGTCCAGGAAAAGGCGGTACGAGCCGGTATTGTGATAGTTGCTTTTTTCCGCCAGATGGCGTATAATATGGTCAATGGAAAAAAATATTGAAAAAGTGGCAATGCCGGAAGACAAGGAAAGAAAGCCCTTGCTCAAACCGGAAGACCTGTCTAATAAATTGCACGATGTGTTCATGTCTCGAAAAGACGTGAGGCAATGGCTTATGAATAACGAACGGGGCCGTGTCACTCAAGAATACCTTGCCAGCATCAAGAACACGGTTGACACCGCGATAATGATGGACGGCGATGAGTTCGGCGAGCAGGTCGCCGCACACATCAAAGACGACATAGATTTCAACAACCGGCTTTTCAACAACGACAAGCACGAAACGGACTTTAAGATCGAAGCGGATAAGTTCCTGGATGAGGCGTATATCCGCCCCGACGAAAAGACGGAAAACGCAGCTTCTACGCAAGAAGAGAGTATCGCCAATTAAAAGAAAGGCCGGTCCTACCGGCCTTTCTTTATGAAATTCCTGCCTCGGAGTTCCCGGTGATATTTAATGGCGAAACGGTGCGATTCGTCCCTGACCTGGATGAGCGTTTTTAATCCGGTGAAGGCGGGCACTTTGCCAACGACGTCGTTCCGTTTCCTTTCCGGGCCCTTCACGAGGCCGATGACCGGTATTTCCCGGCCGCTTGTCGCGACCATCTTTTTAACGGCGCTCACCTGCCCCTTGCCGCCGTCTATGAGCATCAGGTCAGGCGTTGGCCATTCATCGTGCTTCAGGCGGCGGGTTATGACCTCCTGGAGCATGGCGAAATCATCCGGCTGGCCGACGGTCCGGATGCGGAATTTGCGGTATTCCCCTTTCGCCGGACGGTTGTTTTCAAAGACCACCATCGAGCCGACGGCGCTCGTGCCGCTTATATTCGAAATATCGTAACCCTCGATCCTCCTGCCCCGGTAAGACCGGTCTTCGATGGAGTCCTCCTTTATCAAGGCGACATCCTGGATGTGGCGCAGGGCGAAAAGCTGGCGTTTGTACTTTTCGGCTTTCTCGAATTCGGTCCTCCGGCTCGCCTCCTTCATGGCCTTTTCGAGCCCGCTTACGATGCGGGCCTTTTTGCCGGAAAACAGCAGCTCGATGTTCCTGATGTTCTTCATATAGTCGGTTCGGCTCACGGCGCCGATGCAGGTCCCGGGGCAAAGGCCGATGCCGTAATCGAAACAGGCCCGAGCCGACGGCTTTGCGGGCGTGGCATGGGTCGGATAAGGGAAAATGCGGCGGATCAGGCGCAGGGCTTCGCGGACGCTCGCGGCCGATGTGAACGGTCCGTATCGCTTGCCGTTCGGCTTGTCCTTGCCCCTGACGAGCAGGACGCGCGGGAATTTTTCTTTGGTTATCTCCACGTAGAGGAAGCTCTTATCGTCCTTCTCGAGAACGTTCCAGGGCGGCTGGTGTTTTTTAATGAGCGCCGCCTCGAGGATCAGGGCTTCGAGTCCCGTATCCGTGTGCCGGTGCTCGATCTTATTGATGCGGCGGACCAGCCCGTCGATGCGGGCATCGTGCGGGCGGAGGAAGTAGCTCGAAACGCGCCTTTTCAGATTGACCGCCTTACCGACGTACAAGATCTTCCCGGCGGCATCTTTCATGATATATACCCCGGGAGTATCGGGGAGATTGGAATATATAATATTGGTCATGGTTTTAGATGGCCGCGGCATACCTAGAAAACACGCTATCAAATCCCCCACCGAGGGATTTGCGCTCGCTCTCGGTCTCACTCGCTTCCGCCTTTTCCGTCGGGCGGCAACTCTCGGAGCGCCGATAGCTTGGTTCCGTCAGGATATCGGCGCGAGAGCGTAGCGGTGCGGCGAGCCGCTGGAGCGAGCCGACACCCGGTGACGAACGGCGGAAGAGGCGGAAGCACCCTGGCCGCTCGGCCTGCGAGACGGTTTTTCAGGTGTGCCGCGGCCATCTTCGGCATTCATTCCTCCGTCAAGAAATCGATGAATTTCTGCCATCCGTTCCTCTTTATCTCCGGATAGCCCGCCTCCTTCCTGATCCTGCGCAGATACCGCGTTGCCTCGTTCTCGCCGGCGGCGATTATCTCCCGGGCCTCGCCGAAATCCATTATCGTGTAGTTCTCGATAAGGGGGCGGATGACCAAGTTAGCTTTCTTCAAAACCTCTCGGGATAGCTGGAACTCGAAGGCCGAAATAGTATCGGCGACGGCTGTTTTTATCCCCCGAATGGTCATAGTATCCTCCGTGATGTTCGGCCAGCGTTTGGAAACATCGACGGCGATCACATAGTCGGCGCCCATTTTCTTGACCACGTCGGCCGGTACCGGGTCGATCAGCCCCCCATCTATCAGGATCCGGCCGTCTATTGTCACGGGCGGAAGGATGGTCGGCAAGGCGGTGCTGGCTCGGACGGCCTGGATAAGATCGCCCTTGTCGAGCAGGACCTCTAATCCGGTCGTGGCGTCGGTCGCTACGGCCGTAAAGGGTATCTTGCAATTTTCCACCTGCGTCCCGTCGACGAACTTTTCAAGCATCTGTTCTATCGGGTGCTTGGGCTTGAAAAGCACTCCGTCCTTATGCTTGGCGATCTTGTGGACCGAGAGGACGTCCTTTTCCCGGACGGATTCGAACGTCTTTTCGAGGAAATCGATGTCGCCGGTCGCGGCGTAGACGCCGCCCACAAGCGCGCCCATCGACGTGCCAGCGATATAGTCGATATCGAACCCCGCTTCGGTGAGCGCCCGGATGACTCCGATATGAGCCAGTCCCCTGGCGCCGCCGCCCCCGAGGGCCAGACCGATGCTCTTTTGCTTCATTGGTCTTATTTTAAGTTAGTTTTCGATCACCTTCAATTTCGGCCATTTGGCTAACCATCGTTTTTCTATTATCCTCCTGTGAAAATCATCCAGCCGGTCTTTCCTCATCGATGTCGGGCGTAGTATCAAATTGGTAAGGTCTTCGATGCCATGCGGCGTCGTTAACAACAATTTATTTTTATAATCCATCTTAACGCCAATGCATGTGGCCGTTTCCACCCAATCCGCTAGTCCTTCGGTGGCGTTTCGGTACTGTTTGGTGTTGTGAAAGGTGTGCATGCGCGCTTGATTTGTGACAGACCATTTCTGGCCGGGCATCGCAACTTCAAGCTCCCGCTCATAGAGTTTCTCTTTGGCCGTCGATTCGCTCGTTGCCTCTGCGGCGGTGTAGTCGTTCCGATCGAAATAGATCACATCGATATCGGTGAGAGGCGTTCGCTGTAAGTAGCCGTGTAGCGTGTCCCACACTTTTCCTCTAACAAAACCCGCTCCAATCCACCAATCCGGCAATCTCAGATCCCTGACCGTTCTTAGAACGTCCATCATCCATTCATCGTTTTCTATGCAATAGATAATGTCGGTTTTGGCCATACGCTCTCTATTTTAATACCCTCTTCAAATATTGTCCCGTGAAACTTCCCGCTTTTTTCGCTATATCCTCCGGTGTTCCGGCGGCGATTATCTTTCCTCCCTTCTCCCCGCCCTCCGGCCCGAGATCGATGACCCAATCGGCGGTCTTGATCACGTCGAGGTTGTGCTCGATGACGACCACGGTATTACCGCGGTCCACGAGCCGATTCAGTACGTCGAGCAGGTTCTGGACGTCGGCGAAGTGGAGGCCGGTCGTCGGCTCGTCCAAAAGATAGATGGTCCGGCGGGTGTCGCGCTT
>JAMCRC010000029.1 GCA_023380415.1 Patescibacteria group bacterium
CGGCCATAACGGCCGTGAAAAAATTCCTGGACATCGAAAAAGGAAGCCGGATCGAAACTCTCGCCGAGGCGCGGCAGCTGCTCGCCGGCTCCAAAGATGCGGCTCAGGGGATGGACGAGCTCGCCGAACTCGGCCGGGCGCTCGGCGCCCTCGGCGTGCCGGACAAGAATTGGACCATCGATTTTTCGGTCGCGCGCGGCCTCGGTTATTACACCGGCCCGATCTTCGAGACGATCCTGCCGGAAGCGCCCCAGTTCGGGAGCGTGATGTCCGGCGGCCGGTACGACGGCCTCATCGGCCGTTTCGGCGGCAATAATGTTCCCGCCACCGGAGTTTCGGTCGGCCTCGACCGCCTTTTCGCGGCCATGAAGGAGCTCCGTATGGCGCGCGACGGCGCCGGCGCGAGCGTGATCGTTTTGAACTTCGACCCGGCGGCGACCGAGGCCTGCCTCGGACTCCTGAGCGACATCCGCGATGTCGGGATCCCGGCGGAGATATATCTAGGCACGGAAAAGACGCTCAAGGGGCAGCTCGCCTACGCCGTGAAGAAGGATTATGCCGTCCTCGTAATATTGGGCGGAACGGAGATGCAGAAGGGTATCGCCGAGGTGAAGGACCTCAAACGTCGCGACCAAAAGCCGGTGCCGCTTTCCGGCGTTCCGGCCTTTGTCCAAACCCTCTTGGGAAAATAAAATGGACCGAGAAGAAAAGGCCGCCGCGCTCGAAAAATTGAAAGCGGAGCTCTCCGGAAACGATTCCCTGCCTCTCCGCGAGGCTAATTTGGTCGTGGGAGAAGGGGATCCGGACGCGCCCGTGGTCTTCATCGGCGAGGCGCCCGGCTTCTACGAGGACAAGTTCCAAAGGCCCTTCGTCGGAAGGGCCGGAAAGCTCTTGGACCGGATGATCGAGGGCAGCGGCTGGAAGCGGGAGGATGTTTACATCACGAACATCGTGAAGCGCCGGCCGCCCCAGAATCGCGACCCGGAGCCGGAAGAGCTCGACGCCTACCGCCCCTACCTTTCGCGGGAGATAGAGATACTCGCGCCCAAGATCGTCGCGACGCTCGGCCGGTTCTCGATGGCCTATTTCATGCCGGAGGGAAAGATATCCCGCGATCACGGCAAAGTATTCTGGTGGCACGATACGCTCCTTGTTCCACTCTACCATCCGGCCGCCGCCTTGCGCTCGACGGGCGTTCTCCAGGAGCTCGAAAAGGATTTCAAAAAGCTTCCGGTGATCGTGAAGAAATTCGAGGAATTGAAGGCTCAGCGCCGAAAGGACGAACCGGCCGCGCCGAAGGAGCAGGAAAACCTATTCTAAGAAGTCGCCCATTGACCACCCCTTTAAGGGGCGTTATTTTTAGGGTAGCAATACATCAAAATAAATCAAGGAAGGAGCCATTAAAATGGCAGAAAAAATCGTGAGGATCGTCACGGTCACCGGAGCTGACGACAGCATACAGCCCGAAGAGCTTGTGGAAGTAGCCGACAATTTCCCGTTCGTCGAATTCGGCATCCTACTTTCAAGCGATCCGAAAGGAAGTACCAGATTCCCGTCCCGTGCCTGGCTGGAGGAGCTATTCTCCATGCAGTTGCATCATATGCTTCAATTGTCAGGCCATCTCTGCGGTAGCTGGGTCAAGGATCTGTGCCTGGGTTCGCCGCGCTGTTTTGATGAGTTGGACGAACTAGCTTTTATGTTCGACCGGTTCCAGCTCAATTTCCACGCGGTCCCGCACGTACTCCATAAAGAAAAGTTCCTGCGTGCATTGCTCGACCGCTGCGAAGGACTGGACGTTATCTTCCAGATCGACGGAGTGAACGACGGCATATTCGATTTCGCCAAGACCCAGGACGGAATCTTGGCCAGGCCGCTCTTCGACCTGTCGGGCGGGACCGGTGTTTTGCCGAAGGAATGGCCGCGACAGACGGATGGCTATAGCGGCTATGCCGGCGGTCTTTCGCCCAATAATCTCCGAGGGCAAATGGAAAAGATAGAGGAAGTGGCGTCCTGGCCGATCTGGATCGACGCCGAAACGCGTTTGCGTTCCGAAAACGACGCACTCTTCGATACCGGTAAGGTTTGGAACTTCCTTTCGGTGGCGCAGGACTGGGTCAATGGTCAGGACAGAAGGGACCATTAGGCTAATTGCGACAAGCGGCCAAGAGCGATCTTGGCCGTTTTATATTGCTAACTCAGGTAATGATCTACTTCTCGAAGCGGGGGACGATGACCTTTTGGTCCAACACCTTCGTGAGTTCCGTGATCTGGAGCCAAATGAAGCACCAAACCCAGACCGCGACGACATAAAGAACGGGGATGGCAGGCATTAGGATGCCGAAGATGGCGAAAACGGTCGCGACGAGCTGAACGCCGGTGATGGCCCAAATGACCTGGCGCGAAGGCAGGTATTTCCACCAGCGTTCCTTGGTGTGGGCGACGTAGATGAGCATCTGGCCGGAAACTGTAAGCTTCAAGAAATAAACGGTCTGGATGATGCCCCAACTCAAATGGAAAACGGAGGTCATTAGAAAAAATAGGATCAAGCTGTTCCCGATGCCGGCTAGGCCGTATAAGCTGCTCAGGGCGAATCTGGCCGTCGGTTTCACCTTGGCCGGCCGGGGAGCCACTTCGACCCGATCGAAGGCCAGGGCGACGGTCGGAATGTCGTTCAAGAGAGCGATCAATATAAGCTGGAGAGGCGTGAGGGGATAGGCGCGCGAAATAAATCCGAGGACGACGACCGTGATGATTAAACGGAAACTTTCGGAAAGGCGGTAAAGGGAATAGCTGTAAAGGCGGGCGAATATCTTCCGGGCCTCGATGAGCGCATCACGGATGACCGACAGTCCCTGAGAGAAAAGGACGATATCCGCGGCGCTTTTGAGGGCGTCCACGGCGTTTTTGACGGCGATGCCGACGTTCACCGCTTTTATCGCTCCCAAGTCGTTTACGCCGTCGCCCGTCATGGCGACGATGTAGCCCTGGGCCTGCGCGAGCTTCGCCAGTTTGAATTTGTCTTCCGGCAATATCTCGGCGAAGGCGCCGATACTCCCCAAGTAGCGCGGGTCCTCCGCGTTCCAATTCACCTTATCGCGGGCCAAAGTCATGCCTTGCAGTCCGAGTTCGTCCACCGTGCGCCTCGCGATGGCCAAATTGTCGCCGGTGAGCATTTTTACGCCGATGCCGTTTTCCTCTAAAAAGTCGATGGTCTCTCCGGCATCGTCGTCCAAAGGGTCGGCGAGAAGCAAAAGGCCCGCAAGCCGCAGGCCGCTTTCGACGGCGCTTCCGGGTTTGATCGCCACGCCCAAAGCGCGATAGCCGTCCCGAGCCGCTTCTTCGACATGGGTCTCATAGAAAGAACGGTCTGTGGCGGAGGGTAGAGCGAGCCCCTCGATTATTTGCGGGGCACCGACCGAAATGAGCGTTTTCGTCCCGCCGATCTCGGCCAGCACCGTCGAGCGCTTGCGTTCGGAATCGGCCGGCGTGTAATCGATTATCTTGGCCGGTCGGTCCAAATCGAAGCTCGCGGCTTTTTTCGCGACCGCTTGGTCGATGGCGCTCTTGCTCTCCGCAGGCGCCGCAAGAGAGGCGTAAAAGACGACATCTTCCGAAGAGAATCCTGGGAGGGGAATGATCTTTGCGACGGTGATGCGGTTCATGGTGAGCGTTCCCGTTTTATCGGTCAGGAGCAGGTCGACGTTCGCCAGGTCTTCGAGAGCCGAGAGCCGACGCACGACAGCCTTCTTTTTGGCGAGTTCGAGGACTCCCAAACTGATGATGAGGGTCATGACCGTGGGCAAGCTTACCGGGATGCCGGCGATAATGAGGCTCAGGTCGAGGACCAAGAGATCGCTCCAGGCGACGTGGTTCAGGAAGAAGAAAATAGAAATAATAAGGACACCTAAGAGGCTTACGACCATCAGAAACTTCGAGATCATCAAAATATCTTCCTCGAGCAAGCTGCGGCGTTTCACTTTTTCGATCAGGCTCACGGTGCGACCGAAGGAGGTTTTGGCGCCGGTCGCGGTCACGCTCGCGCGGCCGAGGCCGGTCGTAACGAAGGTCCCGGAAAAGACGGAATCGCCGATCTGCTTGTCTTTGGGGAGCGATTCGCCCGTAAGAGCCGCCTCGTTCACTGAAAGGTTGTGGGTCTCGAAAAGGGCGGCATCAGCCGGGATGAGGTCGCCCACACTCACTTCGAAGACGTCTCCCGGAACCATTTCGCGCGACGGCACGGATATCCAGGCGCCATCCCGCAGAACCTTTACTTGGATAGCCAAGCTTTCCCGGAGCTTTTGGATGGCATTGTCGGCCTTACGTTCCTGCCAAAAGCTCACGCCGAAGTTGATGAAAGTGAGGAGGAGGATAAAATAAAAGTCGAATGTCTTCCCGGCAATGAGCGACAAAAAGGCCGCTCCGAGAAGCATAAGCGCGATCGGCGAAGCGAACCATTTGGCCGCTTTGAGGAAGAACCCTTGTTTCTTTTCCGGTATCTCGTTAGGGCCGTAGGCCGCAAACCGTCTCCGTGCCTCTTCTCCCAAAAGGCCGTTTGGTATCATTTGCTTTGATTATAGCTCCGTGCGCCGAATTGCGCATTCTGCTCGGGGATATGTGCAGCGTTGTACGGCCGCACCGCGCGACCCTGAGGTAGTTTGGGAGCGTAAAAACCTGTATATTAAAGAGCGTGAACATCAAAGAAAAACTGAACGCCGCCCAATGGGCGGCCGTCGAAACAACAGAAGGCCCGCTGCTCGTAATTGCGGGGGCCGGTTCGGGGAAGACCAGGGTCATCGAGTACCGCGTCCTCCATTTGATAGACCGGGGCGTTAGTCCCGAAGAGATACTTCTTCTTACTTTCACCAAAAAGGCCGCGCGGGAGATGCTCGAGCGGGCCGCTTCCCACGACGGCCGGGCGGCCTACGTCCAGGGCGGTACGTTCCATTCGTTCGCTTACGGAGTGCTGCGGAAGCACGGTAGGCGTTTGGGACTTTCGGCCCAGGTCACGGTCCTCGATGACGGCGATTCCGTGGAAGCCGTCGGACGGGCCATGGCTCGCCTTGGATTCGGCGGGAAAGGCGACGACCATTTTCCCAAAAAGGCGACCGTCGGCCGCATTTTGAGCGCTGCCCGGAACCGGGCGGTTTCCGTCGCGGACGTACTGGACGACGAGTATCCGCATTTTGCCGATTACGCCGGCAAACTCGAGGCCGTCGGAGAAGAATACTCGAGGTATAAGAAAGAATTCGGTTATCTCGATTACGACGACCTCTTGGTGATGACATCCGAGCTTCTGCGCGACGACGAAGCGCGCGAACTCGTGGCCGGCAAGTACCGCTATATCATGGTGGACGAATACCAGGATACCAACCCGGCCCAAGGAGCCATCACCGAGCTTTTGGGCCGGAAGCATAAGAACGTGATGGTCGTGGGGGACGACGCCCAGAGCATTTATCGCTTCCGGGGCGCCTCGCACGAGAACATCATGCGATTCCCCGAAATGTTCTCCGGCTGCCGCATCGTGAAGCTCGAAGAGAATTATCGCAGCGTCCAGCCGATCCTCGATCTCGGGAACGCGATCCTCGCCGATATGCCGGAGAAGTTCGCTAAGACCTTAAGAGCGACGCGTTCCGGCGGCTCGAAGCCGCGCCTCGTATATTTCGAGAATGCCGAGGCGGAAGCCGAGTACGTTGTGGGCGAGGTTTTGGACGCCAGGCAACGCGGAGGGAAATACGCCGATCAGGCCGTCCTTTTCCGCTCCTCGTTCGTTTCCATTCCGCTCCAGGCGGCTCTCGCCCGGGCGGGCGTGCCATTCCGCGTTTACGGCGGGATGAAGTTCTACGAAATGGCCCACGTGAAGGACGTCCTGGCCTTCCTCCGTATCGTGGCCAATCCCAAGGACGAGATATCCTGGAATCGGGTGCTTACTCTTCTGCCGGGCGTAGGCGAACGGACGGCAGCCAATGCTTACGCCGCCTTTAACGAGAATAGAGAATCCAGAATAGAGAATAGAGAAATTGAAAAGACCGTTACGCTCGTGAAGGGGCTTGCGGAAGAAAAGCCGGGCGATTCGTTTCGCAAGATATTGGACTATTACCGGCCATTCCTCCGGGAAAAATTCGACGATTGGCCGTCACGCCTCGCCGACCTTGAGGTTTTGGCCGAGATCGCCGAGACCTACAAAAGCATCCGCGATCTTCTGACCGATCTCGCTCTCGAAACTCCCGAACGGGCGGAACGGGGAGAGGGGGATACTCTCACGCTTTCGACCATCCATTCGGCCAAGGGCCTGGAGTGGCGGTCGGTGTATCTTCTGGGGGCCGAGGACGGAGTCCTGCCGTCCAAAATGGCGCGGAAGGAGGAGGAAATAGAGGAAGAGGAACGCTTGCTTTACGTGGCCGTCACGCGGGCCAAGGACGAGCTCGCCCTGCTTTTCCACCTCGAGGGCCGGGAAAGTGGCGCCCTTCCGTTCAACCGTCTCTCGCGATTCCTGACCGAGGACGGCGTAAGCCGTCTCTTGGACCATCGGGACGTTTCAGGCATCGGTCTCGCCGAGAGGATCAAAAAAGAGAACGATGAAGACGGCCTCGAGACCGAGGATTTCGTGGATTATTAGGGCGGATTTGACAGTTGCCGGAAGCTGTTTATACTAATATTAAACACTTAAACAAGTATTTAAGTATCTGACATGC
>JAMCRC010000030.1 GCA_023380415.1 Patescibacteria group bacterium
AACGCCCACTTCGTGCAAAAGGTCCTCGACGGATTTGCGCTCCACTTCGGTCAGGTTCGTCGGCACCGAAACCACGGTGGCCGTGAGCCAGGACCAGGGAATGCGCTTGTCCTTCAAAAAGCGCTCGATCATCTCCTTCGCCATGTCGAAGTCGCCGATCACGCCGCCCGTCATCGGCCGCAAGGCCGTCACGTGCGCCGGCGTGCGCGAGAGCATCCGTTTCGCCTCGTTCCCCACCGCGACGACGCGGTTCGTCCGGTTATTGAAGGCGACTATGGAGGGCTCGTTCAAAATAATGCCCGTTCCTTTCAGATAGATCTGGGTCGTATCCGTCCCCAAGTCGATGCCTAATGTTTTCTTGAATATCATGTTCCTTAGATCTTTAGATGTTTCGCCAGTTCCTCGGCTTTCATCAGCTTGCCTTCCTTTTCGCTGCGCTTTTTGACCTCGATCTTCTCCTGAAGCACGGTCTTGCCGCTCACGATCGCACGGTAAGGCAATCCTATGAGGTCGGCGTCGTAGAACTTCTCGCCCGCCGAAACGTCCGGCCGGTCGTCGTAAAGCACTTCCACCCCGGCTTGCGTCAAATGATTATAGGCCTCGTCGGCGAATTTTTGAACTTCCGCCTCGTCGCCCAGCCGCAGAAGATGGACCTTGTAAGGAGCGACGCTTTCGGGCCAAACAATGCCCTTCTCGTCGTGATGCACCTCGACGATCGTCCCCATTAGGCGGTCGACGCCGATCCCGTAAGAGGCCATGATGACTGGTTTCGAGACGCCGGATTTGTCCTTGAAATAAAGGCCGGCCGCTTCGGAGAATTTCGTGCCGAGCTTGAATATGTTCCCCACCTCGACCGTCTTCGCTTTTTCGAGAACGCCGCTCTCGCACTTGGGGCAGCGCGCGCCCGCCTTCTCGTCGGCGATCTCCTTGTTCCGGGCGAAGCCGCAAAGGCGGCAAAGGAGCGTTTCATCCTCCCCCGCCGGGGTCTCCACCTGGAATTCGTGGGAAAAGCTCTTGGTGAAATCGCCGCCCGAGGCCTCGGTCACGTAGGCCTTAAGCCCGGCCCGTTCGAAAACGTTCAAGTAGGCCCGCTTGGAGCGCTCGTAAAGGTCTTCGAGGGACTGCTCGTCGGCGTGGAAACTGTAGAGGTCCTTCATGATGAACTGCCGGCCGCGGATCAGTCCGGACTTCGCCCGCGGTTCGTTCCGGAACTTCATTTGGATCTGGTAGGCCGCAAGCGGCAGGTCGGCGTACGAATCGATGACGGTCTTACCCAGGACCGCGATAACCTCCTCGTGCGTGGTCCCGAGGCCGAACTCCCGGCCGCCGTCGTCCTTGAACTGATACATCACCTTCTTCATCGTGTCCCACCTTCCGGTCGCGTCCCAGATCGAGCGGGGGTGGAGCGCCGGCATCAGGAGCTCGCTCGCGCCGAGCGCGTTCATCTCTTCCCGGATTATCGCCATTATCTTCTCGAGCGTCCGGTAGCCGAGAGGCATGAAGGAGTAGACCCCCGCCATCAGCTTCTGGACGAAGTTGGCCTTAATGAGGAGCTGGGCGTTTATCGCCACCTCGTCTTTGGGAAAATCCTTGTGGGTCTTCGAAAAAAGCTCCGTTTGTCTCATTGGGGCCATATTATCAGGAAAAAGGCCTTTATTCAAACGCCCCGGGGGAAAATAAAAAGGCCGTACGCGATCCTGCGTCCGGCCGAAAACTAATTTAAAAGATTGTAGATGATAGCAGCAACACCTCCGAAAGTGGCGAATAATCCGAAGACGCCGAAGACCGCACTACCGAACATGCTGACGCCGTCCCTGAAGTGATAGCCTTGGCGAGCCATATCAATGCTGATGTGGCCCGACAATAGGCCGGCCACGATGCAGGCGACCCATATCCCAATGGCTAACATGTCGTCCTCCTTTTTTGTTTAATTGCAGAACCCATGAAACCCGCCTATCCGATTTCGCCATTGTTATACGCCAAAAAGCGCCATTCGGTCAATGGCGTTCTCTGTTCCCTATCATATATTCTCTATTCCCTATTCTATATTCTCGTCAGCGAAGCGCCGCTTCGATCACGACATCCAAGACGTCTTGCATCGACAAGCCGTAGGATGCGGCCGCCTTCGGCAGAAGTGAATTCTCGGTGAGACCGGGGATGGTGTTCACTTCGAGGACGTAAAGTTTATGGTCGCGCCCGAGGATCATGTCCGTCCGCGAAAAGCCGCGGCAGCCGAGCACGTTATGGGCGAAGAGTGCCGTTCTTTGGAAAGCGGTGATGTACGACTGCGGCGCGCGGGCCGGAGTTATTTCCAGGGACGCTCCCGGAGTGTATTTGGCCTCGTAGTCGAAGAAGCTCCGGCCTTGCGGCACTATTTCCGTCGGCGGCAGAGAGAAGGCCGCGCCGGATATACCCGAATCCAAAACAGCGCACGTGTATTCCCTCCCCGCGATGAACGGCTGGACTATGATGTCCGGCGTCTCTTCGAATCCTTCCTCGAGCGCATGGAAAAGCTCGTCCGGCGTCCCCGCCATCTTCACGCCGATGCTCGAACCGCCCCGGTTCGGCTTCACGACCCAGGGTTTTTCAAGATACCACTGGACCTTTTGGAGAACGGCTGCCCGGTCTCGGAGCCATTCGATCCGGTGGAAAAGCAGCGTCCGCGGCACGGTAAGGCCGTGGTCCGCGAGATGGCGCAAGGAGATGAACTTATTCATGCCCAGAGCCGAAGCCGCGGCCGAGGAGCCGGTGTGCGGCAGCGACATCGTTTCCAAAAGATGCTGAACGGTTCCGTCCTCGCCGTAAGGGCCGTGCATGGCGATAAAGGCCAGGTCCGCTTGAGCGCGGAGCGTTTCTTCTGCGAGCGGCCATTCCCCCGTCTTCGAAACGACGAACTCGAACCCTTCGTATTTCTCCGGGTTCAAATGCTTGAGGACATTCTTGCCGCTCTTCAAGGAAACCTCGTGCTCCGGCGACGGCCCGCCGGAGAAGATAGCTACTTTCTTCCTTTTTCCGGGATGCTTCGTTGCCATTCCAGTATCATTTTACACTTTCCCCCTAAATGCTCCAATTGAGAAAATGGTTCAGGTCGTGGAAGGTGATGAAGACCATCAGTATGATGAGGGCCGCGAATCCGATGCCGTTCACCCAGTTCTCCAGCTGACGCGGCACGGGGCTGCCTTTGATCTTTTCGATGATGATGAAAAGCGCCCGGCCGCCATCCAGGGCCGGAAACGGCAAAAGGTTCAAAACGGCGAGATTCACGGATATGAGGGCCATCAATTGAAGAAGATAGACCGCGCCAAGGGACGTGACCTGCGAAGCCAGGAAGACGATGCCGACCGGGCCCGCCACGCCCTGGAGGGCCGCCCCGCCGGAAGTGAATAGCCCGACGATAAGGCCGTAGAGTCCGGCGAAAGTCAGGACGATGATGCTTCCCGTTTCCCGCAACCCGTCCCAAAGAGCCGCGAAGAACGGCTCGGCCGGAAATCCGGTGTCCGCCAAAGAGACCCCGAGCTCTCCCTGATTCTGGGGCGCCGGGATGCGCTTTTCGATAGTTATGTTCAACGTCGCGCTCCCCCGGCCTATCTCGAGCGTCACGTTCTTGTCCGGATTCGTCTTCACTAGGTCGACGAACGTGTTCACGTTGATGGGGTCCGAAAGGGTTTGCCCGCCGTTTTCGGCGCGCAGTATCGCGTCTCCCGTGCTGAGCCCCGCCGCGGCCGCCGGCGAACCCGGCACGACGCCGGCGATAACGAGGTGCGACGGAGCGCCGATCATCAGGACGATCGAGAGCACTATCCAGCCGAGGACGAAGTTCATCAGGATGCCGGCGAGGACCACGACGATCCGGCGCCAGGCCTTTTGGTCGTTGAAGCCAGTTTCGTTCTCCCGCTCCTTCTCGCGCTCGCCGGTTTCACCGTAGATCTTAACGAAGCCGCCGAAAGGCAGGGCGTTCACGCTGTAGAGCGTCTTGCCTAACTTCTTGCCGAAAAGCCGCGGCGGAAAGCCGATGCCGAACTCGTCGACCGGCATCTTGAAGAGCTTCGCGGTGATGAAATGCCCGAACTCGTGCAATAAAACTAGGATCGCTAAGCTGATAATAACTATGACGGTTATCATTTCCCCTCAGTTTATCAGAAATTCCTGTGAGTGACTAACCGCCCATTAAGGTACGATGTGGGCCGCTTCACTATATCTATCAAGGGCTATTTCGCACCCGTTCCGAAAACCGTCTCGCAGGCCGAGCGAGCACGGTCCAGCCGATGAGGCTGGGAGCGAGGCCGAGAGCGAGCGGCCAAACCACGCCGGGGTTTGGCATAGCGTGTTTGCGGGGCGGGTGCGAAATGGCCCAGCCCTACTCGCTTATCTCTTTCACCTTCCCCTCCAGTACTTTGTCGAGCTCGCCGTTTACACGGTCCACTTCTTTTTGGATGTCTTCGCGGGCCTGGAACTTGTCGTCTTCGGTGAGCTCTCCTTTCTCGACGAGCTCTTCCGAGGTTTTCTTGGCCTCGTCGCGCAGGCGCCGCAGTTCGATGCGGTGCTCTTCGGCCAATTTCGTCACGTGCTTTTTGAGCTCGTCGCGGCGTTCGGAAGAGAGTTCCGGCAAATGGACGCGGACGATATTGCCCTCTACCGAAGCTCCAAGATTCAGCGTTGAGGCCTCGATGGCCTTGGCGATGGCCGGTATCGCGTTCTTGTCCCAGGCCTGGAT
>JAMCRC010000031.1 GCA_023380415.1 Patescibacteria group bacterium
ATACGGCTTCGGCAACGTTACCGGTATTGTACTGGTCCCGGAAGACGAATTTAATCCCCTGGACCCCTTGGTGTTTCTCATCGGCCACTCTGACCTGGATCGTATAGAGACCGTTATCTCCGAACACTTCCGGTTCGGAGTAGGTCAGCGTCTTTAATGGCGCTTTTGGTTCGGATGGCAGATTGACCACCTTCCGGTCCCAAGCCGACGTGCCTTCCACTTGAACCTGGAGCATGACCTCTTTAGCGTTTAAAGAGATGCCTTCGAATTCATAAGGGACGCGGCCGTTGTCGTCGGTTCGCACTGCGGCTCCGCTTTGCTGGACGCCGAGATAGAACTGGACCATTAATCCCTTAATGGCCTTCTCGCCCTTTGTGACAAGGGCACTCACAGGGACCTTGAACTCAGTGGCCGTTTTCACGACATTTCCGAGTATCAAGAGAACCTTGAGCTGCGGATTTTTTTGATTGCTCAATTTCTCAACCTCCTTTTAGGTCTAATTTATTCTTCAATTTCTGAATTCCAGAACTATTTCTTGTGACAATAAAACTGACTAAATATTAGCAGAAAATCAGTAATTTGTCAAATGATTAGCGTCTAATAAAAAACGGGTACTGCGGATACGCAATACCCTTAATTTAACAATCATTATTCCTCCAGTTTTCTAGCTGCCTTGTTCATGAGATTGATCGCTGCGGCTTGTTGTCCCTTAGCGTATCCGCTCTCATAGGCCTCACGATATTCCTCGCTGAAGAAAAATGCCTTTGGCGGGTCGCCGTTTTTCCCAGCCTCAAAACCAATGTTGCTTCCAGACTGTTTGCACGCAGCCATCACAGCCACCGCAGCCACTTCGGCTAGGATCTCTCCAGTATTATTACTTGCCATAGGAACCTCCGTTTTATGAATCTTGGCTGTTAACGTTTTACAAAGTACTAGAATCGATACATTGAAGATACAACAGTAATAACTGTTTGTCAAATAAAAGCCCCCATCAATGACGGGGGACGATGTCGTACCGATAAATTCCTACCAGGCGCAGTATATTTCTCCACCACGGAGGACCCCAAGCAGATCGACGATTTTTTTCCGCTTTCTCCCGCACATACGGATCTTTAGCATAACGAGCCAATCTTTCGAACATGTCCGTATCTACATAGTGATCCATAATCCAGTCGATACATTGTCTCGGTATCACTAAGTGACCGCCAGGAAAATGGATGTCGTGATTTACTAAGATCTCATGAAGGACGCCTTCGTTGTGGATTCTATATAGAACATTTTCCTTTACCGATGGGTCATCATCATGCGCCATAATTGACCTGAGTGTTTTTTCGTCAGGAATCTTATATGACGCAAAAAGCCTAATCATCGGTTCAGGATCGGTCATAGCTATCCACAAGAGCGTATCTTGATCACCAATCAATGATAGTTCCATATTTTTCTGGCCGTAATCCATCTCACTGAATTTTTTTCTATAGTCGATAACATTAAGTCCGGCCGGATATAGTGGTCGTGTTTCGCGGACATTCGTTGGTTTCGCCGTCTGTTTTTGCATTTTCTTATTTCTCGGAGCAGTCAGCGAAACTCCGTCGGTCGAAGTGTATGCCTCTAATGGATGGGGTTGGAAATTACCAGTGTCAACACCGGAATCATCAGACATGCTCTGCTTACGAGACCGGAAATTCTGTGTGTCTGGGATAAATGGGATAAACGAGCGCTCCGTTTGTATCACGCCCTCATCTCCATTGGAAGACCTAACATGGTAGTCCGAAGAAGACCAAATACTGGTATCTTTTTCGACTGTTATGTCGTCACCAAAGGTGTTTCTGGTGGACATGCTACCAGAAAGATTGGCGTGTAGCTGGCCGAAATCCTCTTTAGCGCCCCACTTGGTTTCCCTAACCAAGTGCTTCTCGCCATCAATGTTCTCTATACCAACCTTGTCACCATCTTTTAGTGGGGTTGTGGCTTTTCGCATAATATTCCTCCTTTTAAATTACCGTATACAAGATAACAAATTCCAATACGTTGTCAAATATAAGAACCCTGATATAATCAGGTTATTGCTGGGGTGGCGGAACTGGCAGACGCACTAGCTTTAGGAGCTGGCGCCGCAAGGCATGCGGGTTCAACTCCCGCCCCCAGCACAGTTATTTTCTTCTCCGTCCGTGGAAGGCCTGGTGTACTTCCCGGAGCTCTTTGTTCGTTAAATGGGTATAGATCTGGGTCGTCGCGATGTTCGCGTGACCCAAAAGGGCCTGGACGGAACGGATGTCCGCGCCGTTTATGAGGAGGTCGGTCGCGAAACTGTGGCGGATCTGATGGGGATGGAGCTTCTTCGGGATGCCGGCCACCCGGCCGTAGTGGTCGACAAGGCGCTCGACGGCCCGGGTCGTGATGGGACCGATGACCCCGCCGCTCTTCGTCAAACTGACGAAAAGTTTCTCTTCCGTGTCCGTCCTTTTATTCAGATATTCTTTAATGGCTTTCCTCGTCGAATCGGCTAGGAAAACGATGCGCAGCTTGTCGCCCTTGCCGCGCACGGATATTTCGCCGCGTTCAAGATCGATGTAGCGGGGGAGCGAACAGAGTTCGGCGAGACGGAGGCCGGTCGAAAAGAACGTCTCGAGGATGGCCCGGTCGCGCAGAGCGCGGAGCGAATTCCCCTTCGGGGCGGCGAGCAGGCGCTCCAATTCCGAATAATCCAGGACCTCGATGTCGCGGCGCGAGACCTTCGGAAGTTCTATCTTATCCGGCGCAAGAACGGCATAGTCGCGCTTCAAGAGGAACTTAAGAAAATTGCGGATGGCGATGACGTAATACGCCTGGGTGTTCTTCTTGATGTTCCGGCGGGCGAGGGAGACGCGGAAATCGCGGACGGCCTCCTCGGTCAATCCGGCGATATCTTTGATGCCGGATTCCTTGAGAAAGAGGCGGAGATAGCGCTCGTAGCTCTCGCGTGTTTTGGGCGAACGGTTCTTTTCTATCTCCAAATAGGCGAGGTAGTCGTTCAAAAGTTTTTCGGCGGAAGGCATAGTTCTTATTCTACACCAGCTGTCGCACATTATCTCAATCGGCTTGCCAAGCGGCCGAAGTTGCGGTAGAATCTGGGAAATGCTCAAGAAACGCACCAAGCAAAACGTCATTAAAGACACCCAGGCCCACGAGACGGACACCGGCTCGAGTCCGGTCCAGATCGCCATTCTTTCGAAGAGGATCACCGCTTTGGCCGATCATTTAAAGAAGAATCCGAAGGACTTCCATTCCCGCCGGGGACTATTGATGATGGTGGGTAAGCGCCGCCGCTTCCTTCAGAATCTGAAGGACAAGGACGAGAAGGCCTACGGCCGTCTCGTGAAAAAGCTGGAGCTAGAATAAAATGTCATACGATCATCCTTCGCAAAGAGTGGGCGTTTTCGTAGACGTCCAGAATGTTTATCATTCCGCGAAGAACCTCTATCACGCCCGCGTTAATTTCAAGGAGCTTCTCCGGAACCTCGTCGGGAGGCGCTCTTTGGTGCGCGCTTACGCCTACGTGGCGAAGAGCGAAACGGCGGCTGGCGAAGAGTCTTTCTTCGACGCTCTGCAGAAAAGCGGCTTCGACCTGCGGATGAAGGACCTGCAAGTGTACCCCGACGGCACCAAGAAGGGGGATTGGGACGTGGGACTCGCCGTGGATGCCATTCGTTACTCTCCGATGCTCGACGTGATCGTGATCGTGACGGGCGACGGCGATTTCATTCCGCTCGTGGAATATTTAAAGGTCGGACTGGGGCGCGACGTCGAGGTGGCCGGTTTCGGCCACACCTCTTCGGGCAAGCTCAAGGAGATCGCGACCAATTTTACGGACATCGAACGCATGCCGCGGGCGCTCCTGAAGATCAAGGACCGCAACCGAGGACAGCAGGAGATGAGGAATCGGGGGCAAGGCAACCGCAGCCGCAACAACAACCAAAGGCAATAAATAAACGGAACCCGCAGGCCGGCCTCAAATCAGATCTAAATGACCGAACGTTTACCGAATAAGTGCTTGGTCATTTGGAGATGATTTGCGATCGAGACCCCGGATCCGACATCAAATAACAATGGATCTAAAAAGAAAGGTATTTAAGACGAATTTGGACGGGGAGGAGGTGAGTTTGGAATTTTCGGACCTGGCCGGTAAGGCCAACGGTTCGGTTTTGGGCCGCTATGGAGATACGGCCGTTCTCGCGACCGTCGTGATGAGCAAAGAGGATAAGCCGGGCGACTTTTTCCCTCTTACGGTTGATTACGAAGAGCGGTTCTACGCCGCGGGGAAGATCATCGGCAGTCGGTACGTCCGGCGCGAAGGCCGCCCATCGGATGAGGCGACTCTTTCGGCGCGCCTCATCGACCGGACCATCCGGCCGCTCTTCGACCCGCGCCTTCGCCGGGAAGTGCAGATAACGCTCACGGTCCTCGCTTACGACGAAAAGAACGATCCGGACGTGATCGGCCTTCTCGCGGTCTCCGCGGCGCTAGCCGCATCGGACGTGCCGTGGGGCGGTCCGGTCGCGGGCGTAAAAAGGATCTCCGAGAAACCCGTCGAGGAGGGCGGATTCCAGGCGTTTTTCGCCGGCACGGAAAAGTTCATGAATATGATAGAGTTCGGCGGACAAGAGGCCGCGGAAAGCGCGGCCGCGGCGGTAGCAGTGGCTGATGCCGCCCCACCTGTAGTTGAAGAGGCGGCAAGTGACGGCGTTTGTCCGGCGACTTCGGGCAACCAGTACATTTCGATTCCCGTGACCGGCGCACCGGCGTCGCATCCTTCAGCAGCGCTTCGCGCTCCTCTACGAAGGCGAGCGTCTTGCCCATCTCGTCCAGCGCGGCCTGCGCCACGTCATAGTCTTGCGTCATCTGGTAGCCCACCCACG
>JAMCRC010000032.1 GCA_023380415.1 Patescibacteria group bacterium
GCGCGCTAAAGACGCTGCCGCGAATGGCCTTCGGGACCTCCCCAAGGACCAGGGTGGTAAGTTCCTGTTTCATGGAAATATTTGCCTTCCTTTTTTCATTATTATACACTAGTCCCCGTGGCAGCCAGACAGAAATTAGCCGCCGTCCTCGTCTTCCTAGTCATCCTCTCCATCGGAGCGGCTGTTTTTGATTATGATCCGGTCTGGTCAAAAGTGAGCTCCTTCCGCAATTGGACATTGGGTCTCGACCTTGCGGGAGGCAGTTTACTGACCTATAACATCGATCTCTCCAAAGTGCCGGCGGCCGACCAGGCTTCCGTTGTCGCCGGACTCCGGGACGTCATCGAGAAGCGCGTTAACCTTTTCGGCGTGAGCGAACCGCAGGTCTACACCGAACAAAGCGCCGGCGTGACCCGCCTTGTCGTGGAGCTCGCGGGCGTGAATGACGTGACGGACGCCATCAAGCAGATCGGCGAAACGCCGTTCCTTGATTTCCGGACGGTCGTCGTCCCGACCTCGACATCGCCTTCCGGGGTGTCCGTTTCTTCGACTGGGCCGGTCGCTCTTTCGTTCTCTTCTTCGAGCGCTCCCAACTATCAGTTCATCCCGACGGACCTGAACGGCCGTTACGTGACCGGCGCCCAGGTGACGCTCAACCAATACACCCAGGCCCCGGAAGTGGCCATCGAGTTCAATAGCGAGGGAGCGAAGCTCTTCGGCGATATCACGGCCGCGAACGTGGGCAAACCCCTAGCCATCTTTTTGGACAATCAGCTGATCGAAATGCCGACCGTTCAACAGGCCATTACGGGCGGGAATGCCGTCATTTCCGGGAGTTTCACTCTGGCACAGGCTCAGACCCTGGCCCAGCGTTTCAACGCCGGCGCTCTCCCGGCGCCCATCACGCTCGTGAACCAGCAGACGGTCTCGGCCGATTTCGGAGCGAACGCCCTGAACCGCGCGGTTTTCGCCGGCCTTCTTGGAACTTTGGCCGTCATGCTCTTCATGATCGTCTATTACCGCAAGTTCGGCATCTTCGCGGCCGTCGCCCTCGCGATGTACGTCGCCCTTACGCTCGCCGTTTTTAAGATAGTCCCGGTCACCATGTCGCTTTCCGGCATTGCCGGATTCATCCTTTCGATCGGCATGGCCGTTGATGCTAACGTCCTCGTTTTTGAAAGGACCAAGGAGGAGCTAAAGCGCGGTCTTGGCCATTACGCCGCCGTCGAGGAGGGGTTCAAGCGCGCCTGGACCTCGATCCGCGATTCCAACATCTCGACCATGATCACCGCCGCCGTCCTCTATTACGGAACCTCTTCCTTCGTCCAAGGATTCGCCCTGACGCTCTTTATCGGTGTCGTCGTTTCCATGTTCTCGGCCATCACCATTACGCGGACGATGATGCGCGTCTTTTATGGCCGGGCGGAGGATAAGAAAGCGGCCGCCGGATCTTAAGACCATGAACAACGTTCTCAAATATCGCAAGTACTTTTTGACCTTCTCGGCCGTGATGGTCCTCGCGGCCTGGGTCTGCATCGCCGTTTTCGGCCTCCGGCCCGGCATCGATCTCCAGGGCGGAACGCAGTGGCAGGTCACGCTCTCCAAACCGGGCGTGACGCCGGCCGATATCCAGACCGCTCTCGTGAACGCCGGCAGCATCAAGGACATCCAAGCGTCGGTCGAAAACGACGGGAGCTTCCTTATCAAGCTCCCGGCCATATCCGAGGTGGAGCATCAGGCCTATCTTTCGGTCTTGAAGAACGATTTCGGCGCGGTAGGCGAAGAGAACTTCTCGAGCATCGGCCCAGCGATCGGCGCCGAGCTCGCTGTCAAATCCGAGTGGGCCATCTTCTTCGTGCTCGTCGGCATTTCCATCTACATTGCCTACGCCTTTCGCAAGGTTTCCGAGCCCAAGGCCTGGAAGTACGGTTTCGTGACCCTAGCGACCCTCGTTCACGATGTTTCCATACCGGCCGGCGTCCTCGCGGTGCTCGGCGTCCTCGCCGGAGTCCAGATCGATTCCAACTTCATCGTCGCCCTCCTCGTCGTCATGGGTTTCTCGGTCCACGACACAATCGTGGTCTTCGATCGCATCCGCGAGAACGTATTGGTCCATCGCGGGAAGCGTACGTCTTTCTACGACATCGTGAACGCGAGCATCAAAGAGACCTTCGCCCGGTCGGTGAACACCTCTTTTACGCTCTTCCTCGTGCTTTTGGCCCTGATGTTCTTCGGACCGTCCTCGCTCTTCTATTTCGTCCTGACCATTCTCGTCGGCACCATTTTCGGCACCTATTCGTCCATATTCGTGGCGAGCCCGCTGCTTTACCTGTGGCAGCAAAGGGGGGAGCGGAAGGCCGCTTCGAAATAGGGGGCTGGCGGCAGGGGTTGACGCCCAAAAGCCGTTATGCTACTATTTAAATCAATCAAATAACCCAAAACCATGGCCAATACGAAGAACATCGATCAGCTTTTGGAAGGTCTTTTTGCCGACT
The DNA here is from genome assembly GCA_023380415.1 of Patescibacteria group bacterium. Taxonomy (GTDB): domain Bacteria; phylum Patescibacteriota; class Minisyncoccia; order UBA6257; family GWB1-50-10; genus JAMCRC01. Next base: position 2,496 of record JAMCRC010000032.1, read on the forward strand.
TCACGCCCAAGCAGCGCCGGGTGATCGTCGGCCGTTTTGGGCTTAAAAACGGCGCTCGCCAGACGCTCCAGGCCATCGGCGACGAGCTCAGCATCACCCGCGAGCGCGTCCGCCAAATAGAAGAACAGGCGATGAAGAAGATCGCTAAGCGGCTCGAGAACGAAGCGGCTTGGATCCTCGAGGCCGCCGAGAAGCGCATCAAGGCCTCGGGCGGCGTCCGCCGCGAGGACGATTTTCTCAAAGAAATGACGGGAGCGCTCGGCATTCCCGCGAGCATCAAGTATCCGGAGCGGAAACTTTCCTTTGTTTTCATCGCGGCGGGGAAGCCCCAGCTTTCGAAGGAGACGGACGAGATGAACGGCTATTGGTATGCGGACGAAAAGGCCAAGGCCAAGTTCATCGATTTCATAAAAGAGGTCGGCAGTTTCCTCCGGTCCTCCAAGAAGGAGGAGGTTTTGAACAAGAAGACGTATCAGAGCTATTGCAAGGACGTCGTCTCCTATCACTTGCTTTCCATTCCGAAATATTTCGGCACGAACGTTTTCGGCGATTTCGGCCTCCGCGATTGGCCGGAGATCGAGCCGAAGACCATCCGCGACAAGGTTTACCTGGTGCTCCGCAAACACGCCGCTCCGATGCATTTCGAACAGATCGCCACGGCGGTCGCGAAGTACGGATTGGACAGGAAAGCGGCCCATGTCCAGACGGTCCACAACGAACTCATCAAGGACGATCGTTTCGTTCTTGTGGGGCGCGGCATGTACGCTCTCAAGGAGCACGGTTTCGAGAAGGGGACCGTCCGCGAGGTCATCGCCAAGCTTTTGAAGAAGCACGGGTCTTTGAGCTCGACCGAGGTCGTCAAGCTCGTTAACGAACAGCGCTGGCTCAAGGAGAACACCATCCTTTTGAACTTGCAGAACCGCCGCTATTTCCGCCGTTTGGACAACGGCCGGTACGAGATCCGCGAGGCCTAACCTCGCGGTTTTTGCGCGGGAGCGTTCGCGCGCATTCCGCTCGTCTGGCGCTCCGGGCCGCTAGGCCGAGTCTTACCCTCCTCACGGAATGTGCGCTCGCGCTCCGCGGCCAAACCTCTTTTAAAAAATTGTTGAATTGGAATACAATTAAGTAAGAATGTTCGGCGACCTGTCCAAGGAAATAGCGTCTTTTTTCGAGGAGCTCTTCCGGCAGGAGGAGACCTGGGCCATCCTTTTCATCGCCGGCGTCGCCGGAGCGATCGCCGTTCCCTTCATCGGGGTGAACGCGTTGCTTCAGGCCATTCTTTACTTTTTGAGCCTCACTTGGTGGCTCTGGCTATTCCTTTTGCTGTTCTTCGGCTGGCGCTCCCTTTGGCTCTACTGGCGCAACGAGGTCTTTAAGGGCAAGATCGAGTACGCTTTGCTCGAGCTTCGGGTGCCGCGCATCATGGAAAAGAGCCCTCAGGCGATGGAACAGGTCCTTGCGACATTGAACTCTTTCCGGAATACGCCCGGCAACTTGAAGGAAAAATATTGGGACGGCGCCGTGACGCGCTGGTATACCCTCGAGATGGTCTCTTTCGGCGGCGAGATCCATCTTTTCGTCCGCTGTCCGAGCAATATGGTCCGCGTCGTCGAGGCCGCATTTTTTAGCTATTACCCCGACATGGATATATTGGGCGCGAAGGATTATATGGAGATCCTGCCCAAGACATTGGACGAGATCGAAGCGAAAGACATGGAGTTCTGGGGAACGGAGATGATCCTCGACAAAGAGGACGCCTACCCGATCAAGAGCTACAAATACTTCGAGAGCGAGGCGGAGGAGAAGCAATTCGACCCCATTTCCACGTTCCTCGAGGTGCTCGGTAAGGTGCAGAAGGAAGAGATATTGAGCATCCAGCTCCTCTTGGAGCCGGGCGATCCAAAATGGAAGGACGAATGGAAGGACCTGGTGGACGAGCTCAAGCAGAAAAAAACAGCCCCGGCCGCGCCCGGCGAAGATGCGGCACCGGTCATGCGCTCGCCAGGCGAAACCGACGTTTTGAAGGCCATCGAGATGAACCTTTCGAAGCCGGCCATCAAAACGCTCATCCGCTTCGCCTACTTGGCGCCGAAGACGACCTTTTATGCGAGCCTGGCTCGCGGGGCCATCGCCGCCGCTTTCAACCAGTACAGCGCCTTGAACCTGAACGCCTTCAGATCGAACCGCGACGTGGCAACCTCGACCGATATGTGGAGCAAGCCGTACCTCTTCGCCAAGAGCCGCCTTCGGATGCGCAAGCGCCGGCTGCTCTTCAATTTCCTCCGTCGCGACCTGCCGCCTCAGACCGGAATGGGCCACTTCGTCGCTTCCACGCCGTTCTCGAACACAAAAAAGACAAAACGCTTCAATTTGAACCTCGAGAGCGTCGCTTCGCTCTTCCACTTGCCGACCGGCGTGGTCCTGACGGCGCCGCACTTGCCGCGCATGGAGAGCCGCAAGACCGGGCCGCCCGCGGGGCTGCCGATCTACGGCGGGGAAGAGGAGATCCAAAAATACACCCAATAAATGTTCTCTTTTCTGAATCCCATCGCGAATACGGTCTTGGGGCTGCCGTGGATAGGTTTTTACGACCTGTCGCGCGCCGTTTTCATCGTCTTGGACGTCGTGCTCGTCGGGGCCTGGATATACACCTGGCAGAGAGCCCGCGAGGTCCGTCCGCAGAATTGGTTTTACGGCATTAAGACGCCCGAGGCCGGCCATGAGCATGCTTTCGACGTTCCGCGCTATCGCAAGCATTGGGACGATATCAAGGCCCACGCTGAGGAATCGCCGCCCCAATCCCTCACTCTCGCCGTCATCGCCGCCGACAACCTCGTCGACGACGCTTTGAAGGAAATGGGACTCCAGGGCGAACATATGGCCGACCGCTTGGAACAGTTGCATCGGAGCGACCTGCCCTCCTTGGACGATCTTTGGCGGGCCCATCGCATCCGGAACGATCTCGTCCACACCGTGGGCTTCTCGCTTACCCCGAACGAAACGCGCGAGGTTTTGGACGTCTACGAACGGTTCCTTTTAGAGCTGGGGGCCCTCGAATAATCTAGAATACGGAATAGAGAATACAGAATACAGGTCAACAAATTCGTTCCTCTATTCTCTATTCTTAATTCTCTATTCTTCTATATGGCCAACAATATCAAGGAAACCAAGATCCAGTCCGTAAAATTGGCGCCGCCGCCGCCTGGGCTTCCGGTCTACGGGCGCTTCCCGGTTAGCGAGGTCGCTTTCATCGGGCGGACGAACTACGTCGCGGCTCTTGAAGAGAAGAAGTTCATCTTCGGTATAAAGCGCTCCGACCGCCTGCGCCACGTCTACGCGGTGGGCAAGAGCGGCGTCGGCAAATCGAAGCTGCTCGAAGTGATGGTCCGCCAGGATATCGCCGCGGGCGAAGGGGTCTTTTTCTTGGACCATCACGGCGAGCTGATATCCTCGATACTGGACTTCATTCCCGAAGAGCGCATCGACGACGTGATAATCATCGATCCGGTAAGCGGCGCCGGTCCGATAGATTGGAATCCGATGGCGGACGTTCCGCCCGCCGCCCGCTATCAGTTCGCTCAGAGCTTGACCGAGATAATGGCGGTCCAATTCGGCGACCATTGGAATCTCCGGCTGGAACATCTTTGCCGGATGCTCGCCATCGCCCTGATGGACGTTCCGGAGGCAAACTTGAACGGATTGCTCCTTATGCTAACCGACGCCGAATTTCGTTCCCGGGCCACGGCGCGGGTGACCGACGAGTCCGCTCGCCATTTTTGGACGGCCGAATTCGGCCTTTGGAACGACCGTTTCGAGACCGAGGCCGTTTTGCCTCTTACGAACAAGCTGATCCAGCTCGTCCGCCATCCGGCCCTCGCCCAGACCTTCCGCTCTGCGGGCGGCAAGTTCCGCCTGCAGGAGGCGATAGACGGCCGGAAGATAATTCTGGTGAATCTGGCGCGCGAACGCCTGGGCGAGGCCAATGCCGATTTTTTGGGAGCCCTCCTCATCGCGAAGCTCAAGGAAGTTGGCATGATGCACCGGGGAAAGACGGCGACGAGCCACGTCTATTTGGACGAATTCAACCATCTCGTGACGCCGACCCTTCAGAATCTTTTGGGAGAGGCCGGGCGTTTCGGCTTCGCCCTCACTTTGGCCCATCAGTATATCGGGCAGATACCGGGCGATTTCATTTCGGCCATTCTTGCGAACGTCGGCACGGTCATCGTCTTCCGGGTGAGCGGGGAGGATGCCGCGAAATTGGAGTCGGAGATGGACCCGGTCTTCAAGGCCCGGGATATGATCAATCTGGGTACGCGCCAGTTCTACATCCGCATGATAATCGACGGCGAGACATATGATCCGTTCTCGGCCGAGGTTTTGAAGGTATTGCCTCCGCCCCATCCGTCGTTCAAGGAGCGGATCCTGGAGAAGATGAGGGCGAATTGCGTTTTATAGGTTATAATCATTTAAATGGCGGAGAACGATAAGGACGTGGTCTACTTCGGCAAGACCGATTTCCGGAACACCAACCGGCTTTTCGGCGTAAAGCGCCGCGACCGGCGCCAGCACATGTACGTCATCGGTAAGACCGGCACCGGCAAGTCCGCGATGCTGAATAACCTTATCGTCCAGGATATTGCGAACGGCGAGGGGCTTTGCGTCGTCGATCCTCACGGCGAGCTCGTCGAAGGCATCTTAGAGAAGATACCGGAGGAGCGGATAAAGGATGTCATCTATTTCAATCCGGCCGATCCCGATTTCCATATCGGCTTCAACGTCCTCGAATTGCCGGACCCGAAATACAAGCACCTCGCGGCCTCGGGGCTCATGAGCATATTCACGAAGATCTGGTCCGGCGTTTGGAGCGCCCGTATGGAATATATTCTGAACAACGCCATTTTGGCCCTCCTCGATACGCCCGGTTCGACGCTGCTCGGAGTCACCCGCCTTTTGGTCGACAAGGATTATCGCCAGAAGATAGTCGCGAACATCAAGGACCCGGTCGTGAAGGCCTTCTGGGTGAGCGAGTACGAAGAATGGAAGGACCAATTTCGAAACGAAGCCATCGCCCCGATCCAGAACAAGGTCGGCCAGTTCCTTTCGACCGCCATGGTCCGGAACATCGTCGGCCAATCGAAGAGCACCATCGACATATTCGACATTATGAATTCGGGGAAGATATTCCTCGTAAACGTCGCGAAGGGGCGCATTGGCGAAGATAATTCGGCCCTTTTGGGCGCCATGCTCATCACGAAGATCCAGCTGGCGGCCATGGAACGCGTGCGCGTGCCGGAAGACGAACGCGTCGATTTCTACCTTTACGTCGACGAGTTCCAGAATTTCGCGACCGACTCTTTTGCGAACATCCTCTCGGAGGCCCGCAAGTATCGCCTGAATTTGATATTGGCCCACCAGTATATCGGCCAGCTCGTGACGGACGTTTCCACTAAAGTGCGCGATGCCGTTTTCGGCAACGTCGGCACGATGATTACTTTCCGCGTCGGGGCGGCCGATGCCGAATTTTTGGAAAAAGAGTACGAACCGGAGTTCATGGCTCAGGACATGGTGAACCTGCCGAACTACCACATTTATTTGAAGCTCATGGTGGACGGGGTAACGAGCCGGCCGTTCTCGGCCCAAACCCTGCCGCCTTTCAAGGTGGTTTCGTCGGAAAAAACGGTCTCGGACATAATCGATTTCTCGCGGCGTCATTACGCCATACCGCGCTCAGCCGTGGAAGAGGAAATAGGCTCTTGGGCCGGCATGGCCGATGGCGGCGGGGGCAGCGGCGGGGGATTTCCGGTGGTCTGCTCGTCCTGCGGCAAGGAGACGACCGTGCCCTTCGAACCGCAGCCTGGCCGGCCGGTCTATTGCCGCGACTGTCTCGCGAAGATCAAGGCGGGCGAATTAAAACCGGTTTGGATACCGCCGGGCTCACAAGCCCCCACGGCGAAAACAGCCGCCCAATCGCCGACCGGCGAGCTCGCCAACCTGGGCATCGAATTCGAAACGGCCGGTCAGGCGCCGCGACCGTCGCCGGCCCACCGGAATACGGTTCCGGTCGCGACGCCGGTCAAGCGAACGCCCGTGCACGCCGCCGCGAACGCCAAGCCGGCGGAGGAACATCCGCCGCTCAAGAAACATTTCGAGCGTCGGCCGTATCCTAAACACGAACCGGCTCCGACCTACAAGGAAGAGGCGGCCGCGCCGAAGCCGGCGGCGACCATCTCATTGAGTAATTTGGCGCCGAAGACAGAGAACAATAACCTCGGCCGCGAACCGGAAGAGGGGGAATCGATCGACGATCTCCGGGAATCGCTCAAAAAGGCCCTTTCCGACCTTTAAAAATGGAAGGAGGTCGGACCTCCTTCCATTTTGTGGATAACTTAAAGGCCTCTTAGGAGGCCTTTTCGACGCGTTCTGCGTACTCTCCGGTTTGAGTGTTCACTCTTACGATATCGCCCGTGTTTATGAAAAGAGGGGCATTTATCTTGGCTCCGGTTTCGAGCGTGACCGTTTTTCCTCCGCCCGATGCCGTATCTCCCTTGATGGCCGGTGGGGCCTCCGTCACTTCCAGTTCCATTTTTATGGGAAGCTCGATCGATATGAACTTTTCGCCGAATTTATAGGCCGTGACCTCCGTGCCGCCTTTGAGGAATTGGGCCGCTTGTCCGATGACATCGGAGGAAAGCTGAAAACGGTTCTTCGGATTGCCCTTTTCGTTGAACCAATACTCACCGCGATTCACGTAGATGAAGACGACCGGCATCATTTCTATTTCGGCCTCCTCGAAACTTTCGTTCTGGTTGGCGGTATACTCCTGGACCTTGCCGGAAAGGAGATTTACCATCTTGAGCTGGGCCACCGGCTTGCGCTGCTGCATGCGGACGAAGGCGTAGTCCAAGACCTTGAAAGGCGCGCCGTCCTTCACGAATATCGTCCCGACCTTAAGTTCGTTGTATGTTAATCTCGCCATAACGTTCCGTATTCTATTGAAAATAGATAAAAATTTCAAGATAATGGCGTCATCGATGAAAAAGACGGCCCAAAAAGCGTTCGTCGGCATGAGCGGAGGAGTGGACTCCTCCGTGGCCGCTTATTTGCTCAAAAAACAGGGTTACGACGTAACCGGGGTTTTCCTGCGCTCTTATAACCTGGACGGCTGTGCCGAACGGGACGCCGAGGACGCTCGCCGGGTGGCCGAGCATATCGGCATTCCGTTCTACGTTTGGGATACGGAGGAGGACTACAAGAAAAAAGTTGTCGACTATATGGTCCGGGGCTACGCCCGGGGCGAGACGCCGAATCCGGACGTAATGTGTAACAAGGAGATAAAGTTCGGCATCTTTTACGAAAAGGCGCTCGCAATGGGAGCAGATTTCATCGCGACTGGCCATTATATGCGCCTCGCTCATGTTTCGCGGCGCCAGCCGTCGCTTCGTTCCAGCGACGAAGCGCGGCCTGCGCTCTCGCTCCGACGGTCCGCCAAAGGCGGAACCGAGCCCGTCGGAACTCCGAGAGCCGCCGCTCAACAAGAGCGAGGCGCTTTTAGGTTATTGGAAGCCAAGGATAAGAATAAAGACCAGAGCTATTTCCTCTGGACGCTTACGCAAAAACAGCTCGCCCATTGCCTGTTTCCGATAGGGGAATACGAAAAGCCCGCAGTGCGGGATATCGCCCGGAAGGCGGGGCTCCCGACGGCGGAGAAAAAAGATTCGCAGGGAATCTGCTTTCTGGGAATGGTCTCGATCGATGATTTTTTGAAGAACTACATCAAGCCGGTCAGGGGCGCAGTGGTGACGACGGACGGTCGCTACATCGGCGAGCATGAAGGCGCGGCCTTATATACCATCGGCCAGCGGCACGGTCTTAACTTAGGGGCGAAGAACAGGGAATTGGGGATCAAGGGCAAAACGGAAACGAAGCCGTGGTACGTGGCCGAAAAGGATGTCGCGACGAACACCGTCGTGGTCGCGGAAGGGAACGACAATCCGGCCTTATACCGGAAAGAGGTCGAGATCATAGAGGTGAATTTCATTTCCCCGGAGGCGTTCTCTATTCTTCATTCTCAATTCTCTATTCCCGTGATGGCGCGAGTAAGATACCGTCAGCCGCTCGTTCCTGCTAAACTCAAATTTCAAGATTCAAGATTCAAAATTGAGTTCGATGAGCCGGTGCGCTTTGTGGCCAAGGGCCAATCCGCCGTTTTTTATTCGGCGGAGCGCAAAAACCCGCCCGCCGGCAGGCTGGTACTGGGGGGAGGGGTGATCATTTGACGGTTTGCTAGAATGTAATTGATGCCGCCGGGAGACCACTTCTTTTACGCGGCACTCTTCTTCCTTGGAGGGGTGGGAGGAGCGAGCTTGGGTCTGGGACCCTGGCTCCTTGTATTGAACGCGGCCTTTTTGGCCGCGTTCTTGTTGATCTGGCGCTCGAGAAGAGAACGCCGCTTTTTCGCCTTGGCCGCCCTTTCCCTTCTATTCGCCTGCGGCGCCATCTATTGCCGGGCCTCGACCATGGCCGTTCAAGACGCACCGGTGCCTTTCGGCCGGGATGTCTCGTTCACCGGCATCGTAGATAACGATCCGGAAATATCCGGCGGCAGTACAGATGCCGTTCTTAGGGTTCCGGAATACTCCGGCGCCCGGATCATCGTGAAACTATCCCGTTATCCGGAGTATTCTTACGGCGACGAATTGCGAATCGCGGGAAAGATCGAGCGCCCGGAACCGGCTTCTTACGCCACCTACCTTTTGAAAGAGCGCGTTCTGGGAACGATGAGCTTCCCCGAGTCCTCGCTCATCGCTTCCGGACGTACTTCGCCATTAATGGCTTGGCTGTACCGATTTAAGGACTCGATCGTCGGCGCCTTCAATAAGGCGCTGCCGGCCGAAGAGGCGGCCCTCGCGGCCGGGCTTACGGTGGGGGAACGCGGCGGATTTACGGCCGCCTTCGACCAAGCTATGCGTCAAAGCGGTACGACACATCTCGTCGCCCTTTCGGGGTACAACATCACCATCATCACGACGTACGTCCTCATGTTCTTTTTGCTTTTCGCCCGCCGCCGCCGGGCGATAATCCTTACGGTCGTCGCGGTGGTCCTTTTCGTTTTAATGACCGGTGCCGCCGCTTCGGTCGTGCGCGCGGCCATTATGGGTCTCATCGTTGTTTTGGCCAAGGAGACCGGCCGGCTCTTCGACCCGCGGAACGCGATCGCGCTCGCGGGTGTCGTAATGGTCGCGGCGAATCCATTGGTCCTCGTTTTCGACGTCGGGTTCGTTCTCTCCTTTTTAGCGCTTATCGGGCTGGTCTATCTCCAACCGGCGCTCGAAGGTCTTTTGCGGCGTGTGAAGGGAGACGGCCTGCTTTCCTGGCGCAAAAACCTTTTTACGACATCGGCCGCTCAGTTCATGGTCTTGCCGGTCCTCGTTCAAAACTTCGGCGGTTTCTCGCCGGTCGCGCTCCTCTCGAACGTACTTGTTTTGGGTCTCATACCGCTCACGATGGGCTTAAGTTTCCTCCTGGCGGGCATTTCTTTCGTCTCTTCTTTTCTCGCTTCCATTGTCGGTATCTTGGCTTGGCCGCTCCTTAAGTTCGAGACCGCTGTCATCGATATTTTAGGCAGCGCCCCTTTGCCGGCTTGGCCCGCCATCGGCTGGGCGGTCTTCGTTGCTTATTACGCGGCCATCGCGTTTTTCATCGCGTGGCGAAACAAGAAGCACCCTCATGTGGAAGCAATTTAAGGAATATATCCGCGAACATAAAAAACGCGTTGGAGTCGCGCTCGCGCTCGGACTTATCGCCGACGCTATTCTGCTTTTCAGCTTATTTGCGGTCTGTCCCGGAATCGGACTTTATTTTCTGCCCGTTGGCCAAGGGGACAGCGAACTCATCGTTCTGCGGACCGGCGCCAAAATCCTGATAGACGGGGGGCCGCCGGGCGGCGCGGTTCTTAAATCGCTCGATGCCATTTTGGGTCCGCACGACAGGTATATCGATGTCGTCATTCTCACGCATCCGCAGACCGACCACTACGGCGGACTTATCGATGTT
>JAMCRC010000033.1 GCA_023380415.1 Patescibacteria group bacterium
CCGCATGAACCTCGGTCAGATCCTCGAGACCCACTTGGGGCTGGCGGCGAAGAAGCTCGGCTTCCGAGCGGTGGTCCCGAACTTCGTCGGCGCCTCCGAGGATGACATCCGTGCCGAGCTCAAGACGGCCGACTACCGCGAGGACGGCAAGATGACCGTTTACGACGGCCTGACCGGCAAGCCGTTCCGCGATCCGGTGACCGTCGGCTACATTTACATGATGAAACTGAACCATCTCGTGGAGGACAAGATGCATGTCCGCTCGACCGGACCCTACTCTTTGATCACGCAGCAGCCCTTGGGCGGCAAGGCCCAATTGGGCGGCCAGCGCTTCGGCGAAATGGAGGTGTGGGCCCTCGAGGGGTACGGAGCGGCACACATGCTCCAGGAGATGCTGACGATAAAATCCGACGATGTACTGGGACGTTCGGCCGCCTTCGAGTCGATCATCCGGGGCGAGGAGATCAAGAAGCCGAACATACCCGCCTCGTTCAACGTGCTGGTATCGGAACTTAAATCCTTGGGTCTCAGCGTCGGCTACGAGTACGAAAAGGGCGCCTTTGACGAAGGGGAAAAGAACGAAGAATAAAATCATGAATAACGTCGATCTCAAATCATTGTCCATCAGCCTGGCCTCGCCGGACGAGGTCCTGGCCTGGTCCCACGGGGAAGTAACCAAGCCCGAGACCCTGAACTACCGCACCCAGCGGCCTGAAAAGGACGGCCTTTTCTCGGAGCGCATTTTCGGTCCGACCAAGGATTACGAGTGCTACTGCGGCAAGTACAAGAAGATACGCTATAAAGGCGTGGTTTGCGAAAAGTGCGGCGTCGAAGTGACCAGAGCGGCCGTTCGCCGCGAACGGATGGGGCACATCTCGCTCGCGTCGCCGGTCGCTCATATCTGGTTCTTGAAGACCGTACCTTCGCGTCTCAGCCTGCTTTTGAACATATCCGTCCCGAAGCTCGAGAAGGTCATCTATTACGCCGCTTACGTGGTTACCGGCGTCGACGCGGAGAACAAGAAGCGCGCCATCGCCGACCTCGACAAGGAATTCAAGTCATTGAAAGCCGAGAAAGCGGCCGACGAGAAGGCCCTGCGCGACAGGCAGGAGGAGCTTAAGGAGATATTGAATCTCTTGAAGCCAGGCCTGATTCTCACTCAGGACGAGTACTACCGCCTTTCGGAACGCTTCGGCGACGTTTTCGAGGCCGACCAGGGAGCCGGCGCCGTCCGCCGCATCTTGGAAAAGATGGACCTAAAAGCGGAGGCCAAGGGACTCGAAAAGGAACTTCAGACCGTAACGGACGCGAACCGCCAAAAGCGGCTCCTGCTCCGTCTGCGTCTTGTCCGGTCCCTGATCAAGGCGAATTTGCGCCCGGAATGGATGGTCATGACGGTTCTCCCGATCCTGCCACCGGACCTGCGTCCGATGGTCGCCTTGGACGGCGGCCACTACGCCACGGCCGACCTGAACGACCTCTATAGCCGAGTCATCAATCGGAACAACCGGCTTAAAAAGCTCATGGAGCTCAAGTCGCCCGAGGTCATCATCGTGAACGAAAAGCGCATGCTCCAGGAAGCGGTGGACGCGCTGATCGACAATACCGCCCGTTTGGGAAGCCAGCTTCTTTCGTCGAAGCGCCGTCCGTTGCGCTCCTTGGCCGACATGCTCAAGGGGAAACAGGGCCGTTTCCGCCAGAACCTTCTCGGTAAGCGCGTCGACTACTCCGGCCGCAGCGTCATCGTGGGCGGTCCGGAACTGAAGCTCAACGAATGCGGCCTGCCGAAGCACCTGGCCCTAGAACTTTTCCGCCCCTTCGTAATTTCGAAGGTCATCGAGCGGAATCTGGCCTTCAACATAAAGCAGGCCAACCGCCTCATCGAACAGGGGCCGCCCGAGATCTGGGCCATTTTGGAAGAGGTTATCGCCGACCGGAAGGTGCTCTTGAACCGCGCTCCGACCCTCCATCGCCTTGGCATCCAGGCCTTCCGCCCCGTCCTCATCGAGGACTTGGCCATCCGCATCCCGCCTTTGGTCTGTTCCGCCTTTAACGCCGATTTCGACGGCGACCAGATGGCCGTCCACTTGCCGATCACGGTCGAGGCCCAACTTGAGGCCTCGGAGCTGATGGATGCCGGCAGGAACCTCTTGAAGCCGGCGAACGGCGATCCGGTCGTCTCTCCGTCGAACGACATGGTCTTGGGCAGCTACTTCCTGACCCATATCCACGAAGGGGCGAAGGGCGAAGGGCGGGCCTTTGCCTCGCTCTCCGAAGTTGTTTTGGCCTACGAGGAAGGCCACATCGACATCAATACCAAGATCAAGGTGGCTTTGCCGCAAGGCATCGTCGAGACCTCCTACGGCCGGCTCATCTTCCAGCAGATCATGCCGCCCGGCTTCGATCTGGTCTCGAAGACCCTCGACAAGAAGGGCCTTTCGAAGCTCGTTGGGCAGATAATCGAACACTATTCCATCGACGAGGCCAAGGACTATTTGGACAAGATAAAGAACCTGGGTTTCCGTTACGCGACCTACTCTTCGACCACCTGGAGCATGTCGGATACGGTCATTCCGGAAAAGAAATCCGAGATCGTCGCGGCGGCGGACGCTCAAGCAGCCGTCCTCGAGGACCAGTACAACGAAGGGCTCCTTACGGAGAGCGAGCGCAAAGCGAAGTTCGATCAGATCTGGACCGAGGCCCGCGAAAAGATCGCGGACGAGCTCCCGCACGCTCTTAAAGAAGGGAACCCCATATTCTCGATCGTCGATTCCAAGGCCCGCGGCACTTGGGCCCAGATGATCCAGATGATGGGCATGAAGGGCTTGGTGCAGGACACGAGCGGCGAAACGATGGAACTTCCCGCGAAGGGGTCCTACAAAGAAGGCCTTTCGGTCCTCGAGTATTTCATCACGACCCACGGAGCAAGAAAGGGTCTTATCGATACGGCCCTCAAAACGGCCCAAGCCGGTTATTTGACCCGCCGGTTGGTCGACGTTTCCCAGGACATATCCATACGGGAAGAAGATTGCGGCACCGACCGCGGCATCGAATTGGTCCGCGCCGAGGGCGACTCTTACGGTTATTCCTTCGCCGACCGGGTCTATGCCCGGGTCGCTTTGGAGGATATTCGGATCGATCGGAAGATAATCGTGCATAAGAACGAGATCATCGACCGCGAGGTGGCCAAAAAGATAGGCGAATCCAAGTTGGAAAAGATCGTGGTTCGGTCGCCGATAGCCTGCAAGACCCTCCATGGTATTTGCGCCAAATGCTACGGCTTGGACCTGGGCCGCAATCGCGAGGTCGGGATCGGCGAGGCCGTCGGGATCGTGGCCGCGCAATCCATCGGCGAGCCGGGTACCCAGCTTACGCTCCGCACTTTCCACCAGGGCGGCGTGGCCGGACAGGATATCACTCACGGCCTTCCGCGCGTCGAAGAGATCTTCGAAGCCAGGCCGCCGAAAGGCAAGGCCACGCTGGTCTCCGCCGACGGTGTCGTTTCCGCCATCGAGGAGCGCGGCCTTTCGACCATCATCAAAGTGACCGAGGTCGAAGGGACGAAAGGCGCGAAAAAGACCCGCCGCAAGAAAGGGGAAGCGAGCATGGCCGAATACCTGGTGCCGGCGAACGCCACTATCTTGGTCGAGGTCGGGGACAAGGTGAAGCGGGGCGATCAGATGTACTCCGGTCCTTTGGACATCAAGGAGGTCTTGGCTTACAGGGGCGTCGATGCCGTCATCCACTACATCGTGAACGAGGTCCAGCGAATTTATGTTCCTGAAGGAGCCGCCATAAACGACAAGCATATCGAGATAATCGTGCGGCAGATGCTTTCCCGCGTTTCCATCAAAGAGAGCGGCGATACCGACTTCATGAAAGGAGAGATAATCGGCAAGAGCAAATTCTTGGAAGTGAACCGCAACGTCAAGAAATCCAAGAAAGAGCCGGCCAAGGCCATCCAGCGCGTCTTCGGAGTCACGCGCGTCGCTCTCACCACCGAGAGCTTCCTCTCCGCCGCCTCGTTCCAGGAGACCGCCCGGGTGCTCGTTTCGGCCGCCGTCGAGCGGAAGCTCGATATCCTCCGCGGACTCAAAGAGAACGTCATTATCGGCAAACTGATCCCGGTCGGGACCGGTTTCCGCGGCCTTTCGGAGGAAAAGCTCGCCGCTTTGCGGGAAAAATTGACGGCTCGTCCGGAAACTGATAATCTGGTTTCGCCGACCGAAGAAGCGGCTCCCGCCGCCGAAGCGGCCGAGAAACCGGCCGCCGAAGCGGGGAATCAATAACCAACGATGGAAGAATCAACCAAGAAAAAATACGAGCTGACGTTCTGGCTCCCGACCGAGGATGCCGGAGCGGTCAAGGGATTGCTTGCGAAGCACGGCGTCGAGGTCTTGGCCGAAAGGCCCGTCTCGAAGTTCTCCCTGAGCTATCCGATCAAAAAAGCGACCTCCGCTTTTTTGCACTCCTACGCTTGCGCTATCGAGCCGGAAAAGACGGGCGATCTCGTCGCCGATATCGAAGCGGTCCCCGGCGTCCTGCGCTCTCTTTTGAGCGTGGTCGTCGAACGGGCGGATCGCCCGGCCGGAGCGATCGGAGAGATCGGCATCGGAGCCGGCCGCGGCCGCGGCATTTTCGGCCGCCGGGCGCGGACGGAAAGCCCCGCCGTAGGTGAGGTTTTGACGAACGAGGCCCTGGAAAAAAAGATCGAAGAGATATCCAAGTAGTGTGCTAAAATAAGAGGAATGAACGTCAATAAGGTCTTCATATTAGGCAATTTGACCCGCGATCCGGAATTGCGGCAGACCCCGACCGGCCAATCCGTTTGCTCGTTGGGCGTGGCGACCAACACGTTCTTCACCGATCGGAGCGGCCAAAGGCAAAAACGGGCCGAGTTCCACACCATCGTCGTTTGGGGCCGCCAAGCGGAGATCGCGAACCAATTTTTGAAGAAAGGAAGCAGCGTTTTCGTCGAAGGCCGATTGCAGACCCGTTCCTGGCAGGATAAGCAGGGCCAACCGCGCAAGACCACCGAGATCATCGGCGAACGCATCCAGCTGGGACCGCGTCCTTCTGGAATGCCTGCGGCTTCGGGCGGAGCGCCGGCTATGGACGAGGCGCCGCATGACGAGCTTCCGGAAATAAATCTCGAAGAAGGGAGCGATATCAAGCCGGAAGAGATACCATTCTAGTAAAAACCACATGCCAATGAAACCAAAACAGTGCTTTTTCTGCTCGCAGAACACGCAGATCATAGATTTTCGGGAGACGGAAACCTTGAAGCGGTTCGTTTCGAGCCAGGGGAAGATAATCGACCCGCGCCATACCGGCCTTTGCGCCAAACATCAACGCCAGATCGCCAAGGCGATAAAGCGCGCCCGGGTGATGGGCCTTCTGGCCTTCACGAAGAAATAACGGTTACGGGGTACGGAGCGGTAAGAAAATACGGAAGAACGGCTTCGTGTTTTCGTAGAGGGTTCGTAATTCGTGGATTTTTATGCTCGAGAATTTTCCTCTCAATCTCTCATTGTTCAACGCCGTCCACGGACTGGCGGGCGTAACGCCGCTTCTCGACGCAGCCGGGATATTTTGCGCCCTGTATCTGCCCTACGTTCTGGTCTTGGCCCTGGTCTTCTTCGTTTTCAAACAAGGAACGACCAAAGAACGGATGGGCGTTTTTTTGACCCTGGTCCTCGCGGCCATAATCTCCCGGGGAATATTCGTCGAGTTCGTCCATTTCGCCTGGCCGGTCGCCAGGCCCTTTGCGGCCTTAGGGTTCACTCCCTTGATCGGCGAAAGCGGCGCTTCCTTCCCATCCGGCCACGCTTCGTTATTTTTCGCTTTGAGCTTTATGCTCTTGGCCTTCGATCGCAAGTGGGCCTATTGGTTCATCGGCCTTTCGCTTTTGAACGGCCTGGCTCGGATATTCGTCGGAGTCCATTATCCACTGGATATTCTGGGCGGCATAGCCGTCGGTTTCGTTTCGTACCTTATCGTTAAAAAACTCGTTCGACCCGATCGGTTCCGCGCCGCATCGGTTCCAGCCACCCCAACTGCGTTAATCGGTGAAGAGACCGATCAAAACGAGAACGCTTAACCGATCGGCGGCGATCGCGTTGCGGAATGGGGGAGTGGGAATAATCCCGACCGATACGCTCTACGGCATCGTCGCTTCGGCCTCGTCCCGTTCCGCCGTGGCCCGCGTTTACCGCCTCCGTCGGCGCGATCCGAAAAAACCTTCGATAATCCTGATAAGCGATCAGGCCGATCTCGGCGCCTTCGGCGTCAGGCTGACGCCGGCCCAAAGGGATATTTTGAGGCGAATTTGGCCGGGGAAATTCAGCGTTATTTTCAGGGTCCCGTCCGGCCGGCGTTACTTGGACCGCGGGACCGGTTCTTTGGCGTTTCGCTTGCCCCGAGCGTTGGATCTGCGGAGGTTCTTGGGGATATCCGGACCGCTCATCGCCCCCAGCGCCAATTTCGAGGGGGACCCGCCGGCGCTCACGGTGGCCGAAGCCCGGAAATATTTCGGCGACAAGGTCGACCTTTACGTCGATCGGGGGCCGAAAAAAGGGGCTCCGTCAACCGTGGTCGCTTTTCGCGGCCGGCGGCTCGAAGTGCTGCGGGCGGGGGCCGGAAGGTTGCCTAAAGGCCTGGAGTATGTTAAGCTCCAGTGAAGGCCGTAATGGCTTTTTAATTTAGCTAAAACCAATGACCGCCAAGATAAAGAACTTCTTCCGGGAGTCCCGCGAGGAATTGAAGCGGGTCAACTGGCCCCGCCGGGACGAAACCGTCCGTTATACCGTCTTCGTGATAGTTTTTTCGGTCGGCCTGTCGCTCTTCCTCGGGCTTTTGGATTTCATCTTCGTTCAGGTCCTCCAAAGGACGGTTTTGTAATATGCTCATCGATTCGGAGAAAAAAAAGACGAACGAGAGTCGGGCGTGGTACGCCATTCACACTTATGTCGGTTACGAAGATGCGGTGGCCCGCTATCTGAAACAGCGGGTGGAATCGCTTTCAATGAGCGACAAGATCTTCAGCGTGGTCGTTCCGAAAGAAGTGAAGATCAAGATCAAGAACGGCAAGCGGTTGAAGAGCGAAGAGAAGATCTATCCTGGCTATGTCCTGGTGGAAATGGTCCTCGACAACGACAGTTGGTACGTGGTCCGCAATACGCCGCGGGTGACCGGTTTCGTTGGCGCCGACAGCGCCACCCCGACGCCGCTTTCTAAGACGGAAGTGGACGAACTCTTGATCCGGCTGGGCGGAGCCGAGCCGAAGTTCAAGGTTGACTTGAAAGAGGGCGAGGTGGTAAAAATAACGGACGGTCCTTTCAAGGACCAGGAGGGTAAAGTGTCGGAAGTGGACGACGAGCACGGCAAGGTGAAGGTGCTGGTCCCGATCTTCGGTCGGGATACGCTGGTCGAACTCGACTCGCTCCAAGTAAGAAAGATATAAAACATGGCTAAACCTATAAAAACCACTCTTAAATTGCAGATCAAGGCCGGTGAAGCGACCCCGGCTCCGCCTATCGGCCCGGCTCTGGGCCAGCACGGCGTGAACATCGGCGCTTTCGTGTCCCAATTCAACGAAGCGACGAAGGACATGAAGGGGGACGTCATCCCTGCCGAGATCACTATCTACGAGGACCGTTCTTTCGAATTCAAGCTAAAGACCCCGCCCGCGTCGGCCCTTTTGAAAAAGGCCGCTGGCATAGAAAAGGGTTCCGGCGAGTCCGGAAAGAAAGTGGCCGGGCAGGTCACGAAGGCCGACCTTCGGGCCATCGCCGAGAAGAAGATGGTGGATTTGAACGCGAACGATGTCGAGGCCGCGATGAAGGTCATCGAAGGCACGGCGAGAAATATGGGGATTAAGGTAGTGGATTAACGGGCTATCCGCCTATTGACCGAAGGCGCATAGGAGTGTCGAAAGCTCCTTCTCAAGTTATCCACTGATAAAATTTACAGGCCCCGAAGCAGCTGGTAATCTTAACCCAGCTGCTTTTGTTAACATATAGGAAAGGAGCCAGAATATGGCTAAAGGGAAAAAGATTCTTATCGATGGTCCAGACGGGGCCGGGAAGTCCACGCAGGCCGTGAGGGTCTGTGCGTTCCTGGAAAGCATAGACATCAAGGCGGTCGTCATGCATGAGCCGACGGATGTCGGGTTCGGAAAGATGATCCGCATGATCTTGAACGTGGATACCGGGCCAGAGGACCTGAAGGAAGCGGCCGACGGCTGGTTCAAAGACAGGATGGAAAAGTTCCTGGTCGCCCGTTCCGATTCGCCGTTCTTCGGCAAGATAAGGCAGATGGCCGGCGAGATAATGGCTACGCTCGACGAAGGCAAGCGGCCCCAAGGGCTTTATATGCAGTTTCTGTACCTGGCGGACAGGTACTACGACGTCATTATCGCCGACCAGCACGTGAGCCAAGGCGTTTGGGTCGTCTTCGACAGGTTCCGGACGACCTCGCCGGCCTACGGATACGGCCAGCACGGAGTTCCGGTCGCGGATACGTTCGCGCTCGAGTCCGAAATACTCGCCGGCATAGATCTCTCGGTACAGGTGATACTGTACCTGGACCTTTCAGCCGAGGCATGCCTCACCAGGATGAAGGAATCCGGCAAGAAAATAGATATATTCGAGACCTTGCCCGGGATCAGAAAGACCATAGACGGGTATCGTCAGGTCCTCTCAACGGTGGAAGAAATGGGAGAATCAGTTTATGTGGTCGACGCCTCGAAGAGCGAAGATGCGGTTTTCGATGCCGTCATGGACGGCATTCGGAAAAGTTTCAAGGTCAATATCGAAACTTCTCCGGTTTGAACCGATCATCGGCAGATAGAGAAAAAGCCAGCCCCGTTCGTAGAACGGGGCTTTTTATTGCCAAGCCGGGCGGGCTTACTTTCCTTCGGCCCTTTCCTTCTCTTTCTTCGGTTCCTGTTTTTTTATCTTCCCGGCCGTTTCCATCTCGCGGTAGATGGTTCCCAGAACACCGTTTACGAACTTCGGGGAATTTTGGCCGCCGTAGTTCTTGGCTATCTCGATGGCCTCGTTGATAGCCACTTTAGGCGGCACTTCGTCCTGGTCGGCGTGCATCAGCTCGTAAAGGCCGATCCGAAGGACATTCCGGTCCACGATGGCGATCTGATTGATCGGCCACTCGGGCGCCACCCGGGCTATGGTGGCATCCAGGTCCTTCAGGTGCTCGATGACGCCCTTCGCGATGCGCCAGACGAAATCCGGCTCGTCGATCCCGGGGCCGAACTCTTGGAGGTTCCGTTCGATGATGGCCGTGAGGTCCGTCTGCCGTCCATAAAAATCCCACTCGTAGAGAGATTGAAGAACTATCGTTCTGGCTAAGTGGCGGGTTGCCATATTGATAAGACCTTAAAATTACAAATAACCGCGACGGCCCTTGAGCGGAGCTACTTTTCGGCAGCCGCCGTCTTCGGAGCTTCCGCCTTCGGTTTTAAGCCCGCTTTGACGTAAGCGCCGCAGTTCGGGCAGATCCGATGGGGAAGGGTCGGGCCCTTGCAGGACGGGCAAACCACCAGGCTCACTTTCTTGAGGGCCTGTTGGGACCGCCTGCGGCCGACCTTCGATTTCGAATGGTGTTTTGTTGGTACGCCACCCATAGTCCTCTCATGTTAGGACAGAAATCCCTTTACGTCAAACTCGGCTTCCCTGTATACCTTTACCCAACGGATGCGCTTGTCCCGCTTGAACCAGGTCATTTGCCGTTTGGCGTATTTAACTATATCTCGATAGAGCTCGTCCTCCATCCGGGTCCGGGTGACCTTCTTTCGAAGAAGACGTCCGAGGTGGCGATACTCCAATCCCATCTCTTCCATCCTTCTTAAAGAAAGCCCTTGGATACGGAGTTTCCGGGCCTCGGCTATCATGCCGTGGCGCAGCCGCTCGTCCAGGCGTTTTTTTATATTCAGCTTTAATGCCGTGCCGCCGGGATAGACCCCGATGAACAGGGCATCATACGCCGGCCGGACCGTCTTCAGTTTCGGGACACGGCCGATGGCTTCGGCGATCTCGATGGCTCGGATGAGGCGGACCGGATTTTTTCTGTCGATAGAGCGCCACCGTGCCGGGTCCAGTTTTTTGAGCAGGGCCGAAAGCTCCGTTGCGCCTTTCTTTTTAAGAAGCTTCCGGAGCGCCCGGTTCGGCGGCACTTCGGGTAAGACCAGGCCGTCCACCACGGCTTGGATATAGAACCCCGTTCCGCCGCAGATGATCGGCAGTTTGCCGCGCCGGAGAATATCCTTGATGGCCCTTTCCGCCAGGCGCTTATATCGGGCGACGGTGAATGCCCGTTTGGGACTTACCACGTCCAAAAGGTGGTGGGGGATGCCCGCCATCTCTTTTGGAGTCACCTTACCGGTGCCGATATCAAGGCCTCTGTATACCTGACGGGAGTCGGCCGAGACGACCTCGCCGTTGAATTTTTTAGCTAGCTTGACGGCTAAGGCGCTTTTGCCCGAGGCCGTCGGTCCGACGATGATGATGACCTTCGGAAGTATTGACTTTTTAGGCATTTATGGTATTATACCATTAACAAAAAAAGGAGGTAGCTTGAAAAAGATTTTCGCTGTCGCGGGAATTACGATCGGGGCGGCGGTGATAGTCGCGGGTATTATGACGTTGATTCGCGACGATCGCCAAGCTCCGGCGGTTGCCGACGACGACGGTCTAAGCGATCGTTTTGTACAAGACGGTGAAAACGTCGTCTATCTGAACAAACGATCGGCGGTGTAAGCTAGCAGGTTTCTTTCGGGTGGTCTAAAGACCGCCCTTTATTTTTTCTCCTGGACTTCCTGCTTAACCTTCTCGATGAACTTCATCGGGCTCATAGTCACGCTCTCTTTTTGGTGCCGCGCCCGGACGTTCACGAGTTTGCTTTCCACCTCTTTATCGCCCACGACAAGAATGTAGGGTATCTTTTCGAGTTCGGCGGCGCGGATGTTCTTGCCCAAGGTCTCGCCCGAAGAGGCGATATCGACGCGCAAACCATCCTTTTTAAGCTCGGCGGACGTTTGCTTGGCGTATTCCAAATGACGGTCGGCAATGGGGATGATGCGGGCTTGGACCGGGGCGAGCCAGACAGGGAAGTCGCCCGCGAGGTGCTCGATGATGACGGAGAGGAAACGCTCGATGGAGCCCATAATGGCCGCGTGGACCATGACGATGCGCTCTTCCCGGCCCTCCTCGTTGATGCAGAAAAGGTTGAAGCGTTCCGGCATGTTCACGTCGAGCTGGATCGTGGCCACCTGCCATTCGCGTCCCAGAGAGTCCTTGGCCATAAAGTCGAGTTTGGGGCCGTAGAAAGCGGCCTCGCCAAGCCCTTCCATAAGCTCGGCATTTTTCGAAGCGGCGATCTCGCGGAGCGTGCTTTCGGCGAACTGCCACTTTTTCTTGTCGCCCAGGAATTTTTCCGGGTGCTTCGGGTCGTGCGTCGAAATGCGGATGCGGAGCTTGAAGCCGAAGGCGCCATAGAACGTCTCGATGATGTCCCAGATCTTTATGAATTCCTCTTTGACCTGCGAAAGGCGGCAAAAGACGTGGGCATCGTCTTGAGTGATGGCCCGGACGCGAGAAAGGCCGGAAAGTTCGCCGGTCTGCTCGTCGCGGTACACCTTGGTCGTATTCGCGTAGCGCTGGGGAAGTTCGCGGTAGCTCCAGAGCCGGCGGGCATAGATCTGGGTGTGGTGCGGGCAATTCATCGGCTTCATGGCGAAAAGATGGCCCTCGCGCGTCGTAATCTTGAAAAGATCGTCTTTGAACTTTTCCCAATGGCCGCTCCGCTCGTAAAGGTCCTTCTTCGTGATGTGGGGG
>JAMCRC010000034.1 GCA_023380415.1 Patescibacteria group bacterium
TCTTCGCTCACCTTACCGCTCGGAAGCCGAGCTTCTTCGCCGCCAGCCCCAAGTGGGTCTCGAGGATCTGGCCGAGGTTCATGCGGGAAGCGACGCCCAACGGGTTCAATACGATGTCGACGGGCGTGCCGTCCGCGAGGTAAGGCATATCCTCGACCTTGCGGATCTGGGAAATGACGCCCTTGTTGCCGTAGCGGCCGGCCAACTTGTCTCCCGCGCGTATCTTTCTGAGCTGGGCGACCTCTATTTGGATCTTCTTTATGATGCCGGGTTCGAGCTTATCGCCTTTGTCGCGCGAGAATATCTTCACGCCGATGATCCGGCCCTGCTTGCCGTGCGGTAAGGTGAGCGAAGAATCCTTAACGTCCCTGGCCTTTTCGCCGAAGATGGCCCGGAGCAGACGCTCCTCGGAAGTAAGCTCCGACTCCCCCTTAGGCGATATCTTCCCGACCAAGATGTCGTTGGCCCGCACCTCGGCGCCGATGCGGACGATGCCGTCGGCGTCCAGGTTGCGCAGCTTGTCCTCAGCCACGTTCGGAATGTCCATGGTGGTCATTTCCGGACCGAGCTTGGTCTCGCGCACAAGGCAGGAGAACGTTTCGATGTAGATGGAAGTGAGCCGGTCCTTTTGGGCCACGCGCTCGGAAAGGATGATGGCATCCTCGAAATTGAAACCGTGCCAGGGTAAGAAGGCCACGAGCAGATTCTGGCCGAGAGAAAGGACGCCGTCCTTGGTCGCCGGGCCGTCGGCGAGGACCGTGCCCTTCTTCACCTTGTCTCCCACCCGGACCGCCGGGCGCTGGGACATGCAGGTCGATTGGTTGGAACGCTTGAATTTATAGATCGGAAATGTCTTCGCGCCGCTTTCGGTCTTGACGGTCACGCCCCGTCCGTCCGCTTCGGTCACGACGCCCGCGACGTCCGAAAGTATGACCTGACCGGAATCCTGAGCGGCCCGCTCTTCGAGGCCGGTGCCGACGAGCGGCTCCTCGGGCTGAACTGTCGGGACCGCCTGGCGTTGCATGTTCGATCCCATGAGCACGCGGTTCGCATCGCTGTGTTCGAGGAATGGAATGATGCCGGCCGAGATGCTCGTCATCTGGTCAGGAGAGACGTCCATGAGATCCACCTCCTCGCGCGCGCAAGTGCCCGGCTTGCCCTTCAAGCGGGCCGGAACCTGAGCGCCAACGATGCGATCCTTCTCATCGAGAAGGGTGTCCGCTTGGACGATATTGTATTTTTGCTCCGTGATGGCGTCGAGCCAAAGCACATCCTTGGCGACGATGCCGTCCTTGACCTTGAAATAAGGGGCCTCCAAAAAACCGAATTCGTTGACTTTGGCGTAGCTCGATAGATAGTGGACCAATCCGATATTGGCCCCTTCCGGAGTCTGAATGGGGCAAAGGCGCCCGTAATACGAGTGATGGACGTCGCGCACCTCGAAACCGGCCCGCTCGCGGGTCAGTCCTCCGGGGCCCATGGCCGAAAGGCGGCGCTTATGTTCGAGCTCCGCCAATGGATTTACCTGGTCCATGAACTGAGAGAGCTGGGAAGAAGCGAAGAAGTCGCGGACGACCGACGTCAAAAGTTTGTAGTTTATGAGCTGGGCGGGCTGAAGGCCGACGCGGTCCAAGGTGGACATGCGGTCCTGAACGCCGCGGCGCAAGCGGGCGAAACCGATGCGGAGACGGGATTGGACGAGTTCGCCGACGCTCCGGATGCGGCGATTGCCCAAGTGATCGATATCGTCGGGCTGGGCCTGGGCATCGTTGTTCAAACGGATTATTTCCTGGACGGCGGCAACGAGGTCCGCCAAGTCAAGAAGCCGGCTGTCTTTCTTCTTGATGTCGAGGCGCTGATTGAACTTGTAGCGGCCGACCGGGCTCAGGTCATAACGGTCGAAGCGGGAGAACATCGGCTCTATGAGCAATCGGGCGTTCTCCACTGTGGCGAGGTCGCCGGGGCGCAAACGCTTGTATATTTCGATGAAGGCTTCATCGGCCGTCTTGGTCTCGTCCTTCTTCAGGGTAGCCGAAAGGAACTTGAAGTCCCCGCTGTCGACGGCCGCGAACTTGCTTTCCAGGGCGGCATTTTCCTCAAGGCCGAATATCCGCAAAAGCTGGGTCACCGGGGCCTTCCGGCGGCGGTCTATCTTCACCGTGATCGAACCGTCGGTCTCGGTCTCGAGCTCGAGCCAAGCCCCGCGATTCGGGATGATCTTGGCGCCGAAAAGTTTCCGGCCGCGGTAGAGGTTCGCGGTAAAGTAGATCCCCGGCGAACGGATGATCTGCGATATAACGACGCGCTCCACGCCGTTCACGATAAAGGTGCCCCGGTCGGTCATGATCGGGAAATCGCCCAGATAGACCTCCTGGGTCTTGGACTCTTTCGTCTCGTTGTTCACCAAGCGGACGTTCACGCGAAGGGGCGCTTCATAGGTCTGGTCCTTTTCGATCGCCTTCGCTTCCGTGTATTTCGGCTGGTCGAACTTGTAATCGAGAAAGGACAGCTCGAGCTCCTTACCGGTGTGGTCTTTGATGGGCGAGATCTCCTCGAAAAGCTCCTTGAGGCCGGTCTTGATGAACCAAGCATAGGACTGGGTCTGGACCTCGACCAAGTTCGGGACAGCGTAGACGGGCCCGGCGTATTTTGAGAATATTTTTGTCTTCATATTTTTATATTCGACTTGATGATCGTTAGAAGTAACGCGCTTGGTTTTGGTTTTGTTCGCTCAAGGTCTTCGAGAATATCGTCGTGCCGGTCTTCGGGTCCGTCAGATAGTAAAGGTAGGGGCTTTTCGTGGGATTTTCGGCGTCCTGAACGGCCTGCAACCCGGGGTTCCCTATCGGTGTCGGAGTGAACCCGAGGCGGACATAGGTGTTGTATGGCGAATCTATCTTGAAGTCGGACCTTTCGAGAGTTAGATTGGGACAGGTTTGCCAAGTCCCGGCGCATTTAGCGTAAGAAACCGTTGCGTCGATCTGAAACGGCATCTTGATCGCCAGTCGTTTCAGGATGATGCCGGCGACGAGCTTGCGATCGGCGTCGGTCTTCACCTCGCGTTCCAGATAAGAGGCCAAGGTGAGGGTTTGGTACCAATTCTTGTCCGATTGGAGCGTCGGCCAGACCTTCTGTTTGAAATCGTCCAAGAAACGGGCCACGACCGCTTCGGGCGTCGAGTTCAGGTCGAACTGGTAAGTGTCCGGAAAAAGAAAACCTTCCAGGGAAGTGGCGTTCGCGAGGAAGGGGTAATTCGCCTTGAGCGACGAGAGATCGAACTTCTCGAGAGCGCCCGCCGGCAGAACATGGGCGGCAAAGAGGGCGGCATCGACATCCTTCAGGGTCGAGCCCTCGACAATGGTCACATTCGTAACGTTGGCCCCGCCGGAAGTGAAGGCGCCAACGATCTGCGGCACGCTCATCGTGCCCGAGAGGACGTAGGCCCCGGGCTGGAAGTGGCCCGCCTGGCCGGTCAAAAGTGAATAAAGTTTGAACACGGTGATTGATTTAATGAGGTCATCCTGCGAAAGTCGGGCGCCGATCTCTCGGAAGCTTTCCCCGGATTTTATCTCGAAGACGGTCGAACTGCCGGTAGTCGCGCTGGGCTGCAATCCATAGAAGAAGTACCCTAAAAAGAGGATAAAGACCAGGATTCCCCCCAAGACAACAAGAATGCGCAGGCTAAGCAGCCCTCTTTGTTCAACGCGAGGATTCAAGTTTAATATGTTGAATAATACTCACTAGGACGGCGACCGTCAAGAGGCTGGAGCCCCCATAGCTCACGAAAGGCAGGGTGATCCCGGTAACGGGCACCAAACCGATATTGGACCCGATATTTATCAAAAACTGGACGAAAATTATCAAAAAGGCGCCTAAAATGAGGAATTTCTCCTCATTGCTCCCCGCCCTTAGCCCAATGTCCATTAATCTATAGAAAATCAGCAGGAATGTCAATATAAGGAGCGTCGCTCCCAAGAATCCCCATTCTTCGGTAAAAGCTGCAAATACAAAATCGGTCTTG
>JAMCRC010000035.1 GCA_023380415.1 Patescibacteria group bacterium
AAAAGCAGGGCGAGCTCGTCCTTGGCCTGCGTGACGGATATCGCCAAGGTTTTCAAGATGTCGGTGCCGGCCGCTTCCCACCAGCTCAAGGCCCTCGAGCGGGGAGGCGTATTGAAGATCGAGCGCCAGGGCCAGATGAAATGCTACGCCGTGAATCACGAAGATTCCGATATCCAATCCCTTTTGAAATTTTTGTTCCCTAAAGGTCGTCCCAAAACAAGGTCCTAAAATGCCAAACGTTACGATTTACACGACTCCAAGCTGCGTCTTTTGCAAAATGACGAAGGCCTTTTTCCAGGCGAACGGAGTGAAGTACGAGGAAAAGGACGTCGCGGAAGACCTTCAGGCCCGCGAAGCCATGGTCCAGAAATCCGGCCAGCTCGGCGTGCCGGTCATAGACGTGGGCGGCGAGATCGTCGTCGGCTTCGACAAGGAAAAGCTTTCGGAGCTTCTGCACATCAAATAGGTTCCGGGTCGGACCCGAACCGGAGACGGCCGCTCGCGAAGCGGCCGTTTTTGTTGTAATATCGGAAGATATGGAGAAAAAATACGGTTTCTGGTCGCGGATTTGGAAGTTCCTAAAACGCCCCTATGGATGGGGCGGCCTCTTGGTCATAATCGTCCTCTGCGTTGTTCTCTTCGGCCACGGGGCGCCGAAGCTGCAGACGGTGACGATAGAGAACGGGACCATCGCTCAAACCGTTGTCGTGACCGGCCAGATCACGGCGGCCAAGAACGTATCCCTTTCTTTCGAGCAGACCGGCCGTATCGGGCGGATCTACGTGACCGAAGGCGACCATGTGGCGGCCGGCGATCCGCTGATCGCCGAGGACGGTTCGACGGCCACAGCCCAGCTCCAGAAGGACCAGGCGAACCTTTCGGCCGCCCAAGCCAATCTCGCCATCCTCCAATCTGGCGCCACGCCCCAATCGATCGCGGTCGCGGCCGCGCAAGTCGAGACCGCCAAAGAGGGTCTCGTGACCGCCATTAAGAACGCTTATGCGGCGGCCGACGACGCCGTCCACAATCAGACCGACCCGATCTTCACCAATCCGCGGACCAACCCCCAGCTTGTTTTCCAAACCGGCGATCCTCAGGTCACGAACACCGTTCAGAACGAACGTTTGGCGGTCGAAAATACGCTTTCCGTTTGGGAATCCAGCTTGAACACTTTGGCCACTTCGAGCGATCTCGCATCGGCCGCACGGGCGGCCGGAGCGGCCTTGGAGCAGGAGCAATCGTTCCTTTCGGACGCGTCCGCGGCGGTCAATTTGGCCTCTCCGACGGCCGGCCTTACTCAAACGACCATAAACACCTGGAAGACGAATATCGCGGCCGGCCGGACCGAAGTGAACGCGGCCTTAACGAACGTGACATCGGCCGCCGCCACGTTCACGGTGGACCAGAAGAACCTAATCCTGACCCAAGCTCCGCCTACAGCGGACCAAGTGACGGCCTCGGAAGCGGCCGTGGCCCAAGCTCAAGCCCAAGTGGCCTTCGATCAGGCGGCTTTGGGCAAGACCGTCATCCGGTCTCCCTTTGATGCCCTGGTCACGAACGTGATACCGCAGCTCGGCGAAACGGTAACCTCCGGAGAAGAGGTCGTCGACCTCATCGGGACCAATACGCTCCAAGTGGAGGCCTACGTGCCGGAGATAGATGTCGCCAAGCTCTCCGTAGGCGACCTTGCATCGATGACCTTCGACGCTCTGCCGAACGAGACGTTCACCGGAAAGGTGGCGACCATCTATCCGGCCGAAACGGTATTGAACGGCGTAGCGAACTACAAGATCGAAGTGGCCTTCGACAAAATGGACCCGCGTTTCAAAAGCGGGCTCACGGCCAATCTCACTATCGAGACGATGAAGAAGGACAACGTTCTGGTCCTGCCGCAATACGCGCTCATCGAGAACGATCAAGGAACCTTCGCCGAAAAGATAGAGAACGGAAAACCGGTCCAAGTGCCGGTCACGCTCGGCATCCGGGACGACAACGGCAACGCCGAGGTCCTCTCTGGGCTTCAGGCGGGCGACCGGGTGGTGAATATCGGGTTGAACCAATAATGCTCGCCATCAGGGGGCTCAAGAAGGTCTACCGGGACGAAGGCGATGAGGGAACGACCGCCCTGGACGGTCTCTCCTTCGACATCGAAAAAGGCGAGTTCGTCGCCATTATGGGGCCGTCCGGCTCCGGCAAGTCGACCCTGCTCCATATCCTGGGGTTTTTGGACAGGCCGACGGGCGGCGAATACGTTTTCAACGGAAAGAAAATGGACGAGCTTTCGGACGAGGACCTGGCCCGGGTCCGGAATCGCGAGATGGGATTCGTCTTCCAGGACTTCAACTTGTTGGGTCACGCCACGGTCGCTGAGAACGTCGAGCTACCCTTGCTTTATTCGACCGATATCGAACCGGCCGACCGGCGGACGCTGGTCGAGCGGGCGGTGAAGGCCGTAGGGCTCGAAGAAAAAATGCGCGTCGAGGCCGGCAATCTCTCGGGCGGTCAAAAACAGCGGGTAGCCATCGCGCGCGCTTTGGTCATGGATCCGAGCGTCGTCTTTGCCGACGAACCTACCGGTAACTTGGATTCGAAATCCGGCGGAGCGGTGATGGAAATACTGCGGGAGCTCAATAAAGAGGGGCACACGGTTATCCTCGTGACGCACGAGACCTACACGGCCGAGTTCGCCAACCGCATCCTTCACATCAAGGACGGTCTTCTTGAAAAGGACGAAAAGGTCCTGAAGCAGAGGGAAACATTCTTCAAATAAATGCTCTTCCGGGACATCTTCCATACAGGCATTAGAAGCATCCGCCACGCGCGCATGCGCTCTTTTCTCACTATCCTCGGAATAGTGATCGGCATCTCTTCGGTCATCGTCCTCATGTCCGTCGGCACTTCCGCCCAAGCGCTCATCGTGGACCAGGTCCAGAGCATCGGCTCCGACCTCATATTCATACTGCCGGGAGCGACCCTGTCTTCGCGTTTTTCCGCTCCCGCCTCGGCTTTCGGCGTCGTTACGAAAACGTTGGTCCAGGCGGACGTGAACGCCCTTGAGCGCGAACCGTCCATTTCGGCCGTCGTGCCGGCGGTCTACGGGCAGGGAACCATCGCTTACGGCAACAATAATGCCATCATTTCCTACCAGGGCGTGACGGCGAATTTCTTCCAGGTAAGGAACTTCAAAGTGGCTTCCGGCCGGCCGTTCAATACGGCGGACGTCCAGGGCGGGAATCGCGTGGCCGTTCTGGGGCAGAATATCGCGAAAACCCTCTTCGGAAATTTCGATCCGGTCGGAAAGTACGTTCGGATCGCGAACACCCCCTTGCAGGTCATCGGCGTTCTGGGGAAGCAGGGGACCGGACCCGGCGGCGTGAACCAGGACGACATCGCCCTCGTTCCGATCACGGTCGCTCAAAACCAGCTCATCGGAATAAACTATTTTAATTTCGTTACCGTCCAGGCGAACCCGAGCTACAACATGGATTTCGTCAAGGCCAGGGTCATTTCCGATCTACGCCAGGACCACGGCATCACCGATCCCACGAAGGACGACTTCACGGTCCAGACCCAGCAGGATGCCCTGGCCATCCTTGGCAGCATCACGTCCGTGATGACCGTCTTCCTCGCCGCCATCGCTTCCATCTCGCTCGTCGTTGGCGGTATCGGCATCATGAACATAATGCTCGTCTCGGTCGTCGAGCGTACGCGAGAGATCGGCCTTCGGAAGGCCGTCGGCGCCACGAACCGCGATATCCTCCGGCAATTCTTGGTGGAGTCGGCCCTCCTTACGCTCGTCGGCGGCGTCATCGGCATTGCGATAGGGGCTCTGATAGACGTTCTGGCCTACCTCGTTCTTTCAGCCGTGCTCGAGACCGGGTGGGTCTTCGCCCTGCCGGCTTCGGCCATTATCTTGGGCGCCGGGGTTTCTACGGCCATCGGCATCGTCTTCGGTTTTTATCCGGCCCGCCAGGCCGCAAGGAAAAGCCCGATCGAGGCCCTTCATTACGAGTAGTCGGCTCGGTGGCTTGATTTTTAACGCCTATCGTGGTATAAACGGCTCATGTTCGAAAAGATCGAATTCTGGCTCTTCCTCGTCATCGCCTTTGTCATCCTGTACGCCGGATACGTCCAGGTTCATGGGTAGGAGGATGCCGCCAGGGAAATAAAGGGCATTCACCGCGGAGTATCGAACCCTTTCGTTCGCTGTGCTCGGCAATAAATGCGGTCCGCGCCGATAAAAATCCGCCTTCAGGGCGGATTTTTTAGTTATTTCTTGAAATTGGCCCGGTGTTTTTGCGGTATGCGGCGGATGGGCTTCGTCGGTCCGGCCTCTTTGTGCTCATTGTCCGCTCCGCCGGTCTTCGGGTTCAAGACGTTCTTTTCGAATGTCTCGATCACTTCATCGGTCGGCTTGATGACCGACATTCTGACGAGGTTCCCCAATGGGGCCATTTGGACGCGTTTGCCCGACTTGACCGCCGCTGCATCGAGAGCGGTTCCAAGGCCGTTCACGTCCTCCCTCCTCATGAATATCAAAAGGTGGTCTTTGGTCGCCTCGGCGTAGCCTTTCCGCTCCGCCCATCTGTTCTTGTACGGTTTCGCCGCCACGGCCAGGACGGAGGCCGGCAGTTTTTCGTACTTGCCGTTTTCGTCGGCCTTCACGTAGATCATGCCGTTCCGGGCGACGTTCTTGCCGCTTTCGAGATACTCCCGCGACTTAACGATGCTCTCCTTTTGTTTTTCGATGACGCTTTTGCCGTCCGTTCCGGGCTTGTCCAGCCCGTACTTGGCGATGAGCGTGGGCGAAAGAGGGATGTTCGCGACGCGCTCGATTATTTTCTCGGCGTCCTCGATGAAGTGGGGATTGCCCTTGATCTCCAGCTTTTCGTCTTTGGTCAGGTCGCGGATCAACCCACGCAGGGCGTCAACGGGAAGAAGGCGATTGAGCTTCATCAGTGTCATGTCGTTCTCGTCGAAGAAGTTCTTGGCGGAGTCGGAGAGCCAGTATCCCATATCCACCCTTTCCGTCAGGACGTTCGCGTAGGTCATGTTCTTCAGGTCGTCGGTCCCTTGCTTGTCGTAAAGGCCGAGGGCAAAAGCGGTCTCGAAAAAGGCCATGGTCGGGCTCTTCGGGTGCTGCAGCTCGTCCGCGCCGCTGTCGGGCAGGGCCAGATTCAGCCCCCGCGCCATCACGGCCGGCGGTATCTCGTTCTCTTTGCCGGGTTCGTAGTAATGGATCTGATTCTCGTTCTTAAGGACGCCGGCCTTCGCCAGGTCGAGTTTTTGGACGACGAACCCGAGGCTGATCGGCGGTTTCACTCCTTTGCCGGTCACGTGGCCGGGGACCAGGACGTTCTGGTACCGGTCCAGGAACGCTTCCCGCATTTCCGTGCGCAGTTTTTCGTCGTTGCGGAGCGATTCTATGCCAATCATCTGATCGATGGATTTTTCCTTGAGGTAGATGATATCCGAAGCGAGAGGATCGTTCTTGATCGTATCGAGGACCTCGCTTCTCGCGTTTTCCGGATCGACCCTCCTTCGGTCGAAGCCCCGGGAAGCGGCTTCCACTATATTGTC
Source organism: Patescibacteria group bacterium (assembly GCA_023380415.1). Lineage (GTDB taxonomy): Bacteria > Patescibacteriota > Minisyncoccia > UBA6257 > GWB1-50-10 > JAMCRC01. Next base: position 5,581 of record JAMCRC010000035.1, read on the forward strand.
GAACTCTTGGCCGATGCGGTAGTCCTGGTCGCTCCTTTCCTCCGCCTGATGTTCGCTGATCGCATCGAGCTCTCGAGGCGGCGTTTCCTTGTTGTCGAAATCCGGTCCGGAAAATCTCTCCATATCCTGAATTGTATCGCTTCGGGTCCCAAAAGTGTATAATGGGGGCATGTTGAATACTTTAGGGGGCGGTAACTGGCTTTGGTCGCTTTTGATACTCTGGACCATTCCATGGAAAGGGGTGGCCTTGTGGAAGGCCGCGCGGCGCACGGACAAATGGTGGTTCATCGTGATTTTGGTCGTGAACACGCTCGCTATTCTGGAGATCCTCTATATCTTCATCTGGAGCAAGCGCCCGCAAAAGGCGCCTAAAACGGAGATCTCGGCGGAAAAGTAGCGGGCATGCGCGGACTTTTGGTATCTGCTCTCGCTCTCGGGGCCTTTCTCCTCATCGTGTATTTCGTTTTCGGCGGGCTCTTTACGCATTTCTCGCCGCGACCGGGTAATGCCGACCTGATGGGCATCGTCGTCCGCCCGCGCTGATAAAAATTCGCCATGTTCGACATAAAAAGAATCTACGTTAAGGCGGAAAAAGGGGACGGTTTCCGGGTCTTGGTCGACCGGCTTTGGCCAAGGGGCGTTTCGAAAAAGGACGCCCGTCTCGATCTTTGGCTCAAGGATATCGCGCCGAGCGATGCTTTGCGGAATTGGTTCGGCCACGACCCGAGGAAATGGCCGGCCTTCGAGAAGAGATACGCCGCCGAGCTCAAGGGCAAACCGGGGCTCGTTGAGTTCCTGCGCGCCAAAGAGCGGGCCGGAAAGAAAGTGACGTTGCTCTTCGCCGCCGAGGACGAGGCACGCAATAACGCCGCGGCCTTGAAAAGATATCTGGCGAACGGCCCGAAGATGAAGTTCCCGGCCGGCATGCCGAAGGCGGGGAGCATAGCGCCGGAAATAGAATTACCGGATCAGGTGGGCGTTTGGCACCGCCTTTCCTACCACTGCGGCGGCTGGGTGCTTCTTTATTTCTATCCCAAGGACAATACGCCGGGATGCACCAAAGAGGCCTGCGGCTTGCGCGATTATTTCCCGAACTTCAAAAAGCTCAAGGCCAAGGTCTTCGGCATTAGCGTCGATTCGGTCCAAAGCCACGCCAAGTTCGCGAAGAAATACAAACTGCCATTCACTCTTCTTTCGGACGAAGGCCGGGTGGCCGTCAGAATGTACGGCGTTTGGGGAAAGAAGAAATTCATGGGCCGCGAATACGAGGGTACGCTCCGCACATCGTTTTTGATCGACCCCAAGGGGAAGATCCGGAAGGTCTATAAGGATGTCGATCCGGCCGTTCACGCCAAGGAGGTGCTCGCCGACCTGGAGGACCTAAAATAGGGTTATCCCCAGAATGGAAGGAGGTCCGACCTCCTTCCATTCTGGGGATAAGTCCGGCGATGAATATACAGTTCCCTAAATATATGCAAAAGACCTATGAGATAAAGATCTACGGACGCGTCCAGGGAGTGAACTTCCGGCGCACCGCCGCCTGGCGGGCCAGGATGTTCGGCGTCGTCGGATTCGTCCGGAACGAACCGGACGGCAGCGTTTTCGTCGAAGCGGAGGGCGATGAAGAATGTCTCGGAAAATTCCTCGCCTGGTGCCGGAAGGGCTCGCTTCTCGCCAAGGTCGAACGGATCGACGTTTCCGGAATAGAGACAAAAAATTACAAGGAGTTTAAGATACAAAGATAATGCCCAACGGCCAGCGCACCCGCAACATCTACAATCCCGATTCGGAGGAGCCCTATAAGGTGAGCCGCTCGAAGATCGAAATGTTCACCGAATGTCCCCGGTGCTTTTATCTGGACCTCCGCCTCGGCGTCGGCCGGCCCTCGATGCCTGGTTTTTCTCTGAACAGCGCCGTCGACGCGCTTCTCAAAAAAGAGTTCGATATCCACCGGGCGGAAGGCACGGCCCATCCCTTGATGAGGGCCTACGGCATCGACGCCGTTCCTTTGGCCCATGATTCGATGGACGACTGGCGCAACAACTTCCGCGGCGTCCAGTTCTATCACGAACCGACCGGCTTCCTGGTCTTCGGCGCGGTGGACGATATTTGGATAAACAAGAAAGGAGAGCTGATCGTCGTCGACTACAAGGCGACCAGTACTTCGGCGACGCTCACGCTCGAAACGGAGCACCGCCAGCCGTACAAGCGCCAGCTCGAGGTTTACCAGTGGCTCTTGGAGCAGAACGGCTTTCCGGTGTCGAAGACGGCTTACATCGTCTATGCGAACGGCGACAAGGATAAGAAGGCCTTCGACGGAAAGCTCGAGTTCAACATCGAGGTCCTGGCTCACGAAGGAAAGAATGCCTGGGTCGAGCCGGCGCTCGTCAATATGAAGAAGTGCTTGAGCGGCGAACTGCCGGAACCCGCCGCCGGCTGCGAGCACTGTGAGTACCGCGCCGCGGCGGCGAAATACGAGGCCGAGTAGCGCACCGGGCGGTGGATAAGCCGCTTAAGAAGAGCGGCTTTTTGATTTAGAATAGGAAACATATGCTTACCGACGAACTCAGAAAGGTTATAAAGGGGGACGTGATGAGCGATGAAGAAACTCTGGATAGGTACAGCGAGGATTATTCCATCTTCAAGGTAAGGCCCCAAGTCGTGGTCTTCCCGAGGGACGAAGCGGACGTCGAGGCGCTCGTGCAATTCGCGGCTGAAAAAAAGGCGAAAGGCCAGCCGATGTCGCTCACGGGTCGTTCGGCCGGAACGGATATGTCCGGCGGACCGCTCAACGACTCGGTCATCGTGGAATTCACTAAATATTTCAATAACATCAGAGAAATTAGCCCCTTCGACGCGGCTCAGGGCGACAACGGCTATGCCGTTGTCGAACCAGGCGTCTATTTCCGCGATTTCGAGAAGAAGCTCAACGAGAAAGACCTGCTCTATCCGCCTTACCCGGCCTCGAAGGACCTTTGCGCCCTGGGCGGCATGGTGAACAACAACTCCGGCGGCGAGCTCACTTTGCGTTACGGCAAGACCGAGAACTATGTCGAGGAGGTGAATATCGTATTAGGCGACGGCAAGCTGCATAACCTGAAAGCGCTCTCCGGAAACGAGCTCGAGAAGAAGCTCGCGGAGAAAAGCTACGAAGGGGATATCTACCGCAGGCTCTATAAGCTGATCGACGATAATTATGGCGAGATAATGGCCGCGAAGCCGAAGGTCACCAAGAACTCGGCCGGTTACTATCTTTGGAACGTTTACGACAAGGCTAAGAATGTGTTCGATATCACGAAAGTGATCGTTGGCTCGCAGGGGACATTCGGCCTTCTCACCTCTGCCAAGCTCAGGCTAGTGCCGGCGCCGAAATGCACCCGCCTCGTCGTCATCTTTTCGAAGACGCTCAAGCCCGTTCCGGATCTTGTTAACGACCTATTGGCCCTGAAGCCCGAGAGCATCGAGTCGTACGATGACAAGACGATGGGTCTCGCGATGAAGTTCTTCTTCACCCTAATGAAGCTCATGAAGGGCGGGCTCTTCAAGCTGATGTTCGAGTTCATCCCCGAGCTTTTTATGCTCATCCGCGGGGGAATGCCGAAGATGATCCTCCTTGTCTCCGTGACGGCCGATGACGAGAACGAGCTCGAAAAGAGGGCTCAGGAAGTGGTCGCGGCGGCGAAGAAATACGGACTCCTCGTCCGGAACGTCAAAAGCGACGCGGAGTCGCAGGAATACTGGACGATCCGCCGACAGAGCTTTGCTTTGATCCACAGCCACGTCAAAGGAATGGACGCCGCCGCCTTCATCGACGACATCATCGTGGAGCCGAAATACATGCCGGAAATACTGCCTGAGGTGAACGCCATTTTGGACAAGCATAAGGACAAGTTGGTCTATACGATCGCGGGACACCCGGGAAACGGCAATTTCCACATCATACCGCTCGTCCATTTGAACGATCCCGAAACGCGGAAGATCATTCCGGAGGTGACGGAGGCGGTGTATCAGCTCGTTTTCAAATATGGCGGATCCATAACGGCCGAGCATAATGACGGGCTCATCCGCACGCCCTATCTCAAGGAGATGTACGGTGAAAAAATAACGGCGCTTTTCGCCGAGACCAAGAAGATCTTCGACCCGCAGGACATTTTCAACCCAGGCAAGAAAGTGGGCGCGACGCTCGAATACGCCGAGGAGCACGTGAAGTGACGCGCGGATATAAAAACGCCCTCACGATTGCGAGAGCGTTGTCGCGGAAACCTTCGGCAGAGCCGGTTCCACGACGGTGATGTAATTACCCTTGAACCATTGCAGGCGGCCGCCATCCAGCACGAGCTGGACCAGCATTTTTTCGGATCCACCTTCGCCGTGGTCGATGCGGACCACCGGGTAAAAGAGCAGTCCTTCCTTGCTGACCGGCGATCCAAGGATATTAATGATGACGCTTTCCGCCGGTCTTTCCCGCAGCTTCGTCCAGTCGAATCCGGCGTTCGCGAGCAGGGAAAACGTATCCCTGATATCGCCCGCGCTGTGCCTCATGCCGTGAACCTTGGCCACGACCTGAGAAGTGGTATAGCCGGCGTTCAATCTGGCGAGCCTGGGCCGGGTACGCATGGCGCTCTGCGCGAGCCCGCTTGGCGGGAAGTCGGCGTCCAGGATGTCGAACTTCTCGAACATATCCCGGAAGTCCGAGACCGGAGCCGCGTAGTCGACCAATATCTCATCCTCATTCGGCGGGACGATCGAAAGACCGTCGATCGGCCTGGCGAGCGCGTTCACCGGATACAGATCGCTGTCTGCTTTCATTTTCTACCTCCTTTTTTAAATTACCGCTCGCTTGAACGATAGACCGCCCGGCGGGCCCCGTCAATGGCGGCCGGGACCGAATTCGGATAGGATGGAATCGATGTTCGGTTTCAATATCCTCGCGAAGGACAACGGGTCCCGCGCCCGGTCGGGCGTCATAGAAACGCCCCACGGGACAGTCGAGACGCCGGCCTACACTATCGTCGGCACGAACGCGGCCGTGCGCACGCTCAAGCCGGAAGACCTGCCCTGGACCAAAACCAAGCTCATTATCGCGAATACTTACCACCTGTGGCGCGAGCTGGGCGAAAAGCTCGATGCTTTCGAAGGCCTTCATAAAAGAATGGGTTTTGAGGGTACCATCATGACGGACAGCGGGGGATTCCAGGTCTTCAGTTTGGGTTTTGCCCGCGAGCACGGCGTGGGAAAGATAGCGAACATTTTTCCCGGTATCGCCGATGAGCGCATATCTTTCGGAACCGCGGTGCGCTCGCTCCTGCGGCGAGCGCCCACTGCGCTCTCGTCTCGACGCCCGCCTCACGGCGGGACCAAGCCGTCGAGACTCCGAGAGATTCCTCAAGACACGACGCTCATCGGCGAGCGTGAGAACTTAGTGAGCATAACCGACGAGGGCGTGCACTTCCGCGACGGCGATCGCGACCTTTTTCTTAATCCCGAAATATCGATCGGCATTCAGGAAAAATTAGG
>JAMCRC010000036.1:0-5625 GCA_023380415.1 Patescibacteria group bacterium
GCTCTTCAGCCAGGTGTCTGGAGTCCGGAAATAATCACTCCACCAACAAAGATCGCGAGGATAGATGTCCCTTATGGCCAAACCGTTTACGTTCTTTTCTCCGGAAATTCAGTTCCGGTCAAAATGACGGAAGGTAAGCCGATGAATATCGGAACGGTCGCAAAGAGCGTTTTTCGGCTCTATAGCGGAACCGGTACGATGGCGACGGTAACGGTAGATAAGGGCTCTTAGTCAGACGTCATTCTATTTAGTGGGCGCATTTTCATAATGTGCCCACTTTTATTTTCTAAAAGCCGTAAGTGTACGGCGCGGCGATGATGAATCCGGCGATCGTGAGAATGAGTATCGCGGCCAGGGCCAGGCGGGCGGCGAAATCGTCTTTCTCGATAAGCCTTCCGATGAAGAATCCGGCAAGGCCGATGGCGAAGAGCAGAGCCGGGAAATAGTGGTAAAGGAACGTCGATCGGTGGACGAGCGTGAAGAATGGCAGGAGGCAGAAGATATATCCTCCGAGAAGGAGCAGAAGCGGCCTGTGGCCGTCTTCTAGGCGCCGTTTCCGGCCGTCCCGTATCAATATCCAGAGCGCACCGATGACCGCCGCCGTCGACGAGAGCCAGACGAAAGGATTGCCGATGATGAACATATTATGGCCGACATCCATCGGTTTCCACATGAAAGGCCAGGTAAACCACGGGCTCATCAGGGACTGGCCGCCCCCGCTCAAATATCCCGTGACCATCAACATGCCATTGATCAACGTCGCTTTGAGGACGGCCGGGAACCAAGCGAGGGCAGAGACGTTCCCGGCGATCTGGTGCAGCACGGGCCAACCGAAGGTGTTCAGGGCGAAGTCGATCGTTTGGCGCGGATGCCAAAGGATGGGGCTGAGGCCGAATTCCGCCATGAGAAGTATCAAAAATGCGGCGGCGAAGAAACGGACGACGCCCCGGCCTTTCAGGCCGCGGAGCCAGCCCATGGCCCAGGCGACGATGGCGGCGCCCGCGAAGACAACGGCCGTAAGTTTGACGCCCAAGGCCAAACCGAAGAGCAGTCCGGCGATCACGGGCCGCGACCTATCTTTGAAAAGGAAATAGAGGGACCAGACGCCGAAGGCGAGATACATTCCGTCCATAAGGACGAAACGCGTGTCGAAAATCAGGGCGTTCTCGAGCACCAGGAGGAACGTCCCGGCTATGGCGGCCGGCGGTCCGGCGAGCGTTCGAAGCAGAAGATAGAATCCGGCTGCAAGAATAAGGCCGAAAAAGACGCTAATAAGGCGCAAAGGTAGGTAAGGGAAATTACCGTAAGGAGCGGGGTTATAGTTGGTCTGCAGGCCGTCCGTCGCGGCATTATGGCTTAAGGTTATGTAGTCGGCCCGACTGACGGTGGATGATGGATAGAATAAGAGCGGCAAAGAATAGAGCCATTTACCCAAAGGGGGATGAACGTCGAAATAGACCTTGCCGAGGGCTTGGTTCGCGGCATAGGTCGTGAAATAGGCCTCGTCGAAGACCGGTTCCGCCGGCCGGGCGATATTCCAGAGATGAAGGCTCAAGCTCAAAGCAAGTAGGCCGATAAAAACGGCAGTTTCGTACCGTTTAAGAAAGGCGACCATCGGCCTACTGACCCTTGAGGACGTTCGTGACGATGGATTGGATGCCGTTCGCGAGGAGGGCCACGGCGGCGGCGATCACGGCATAGAGGATTATCCTCTTCGCTTTGGTTATCTTGTCGTCGTCCCCGCCGGCGGTCACGAACATGATGGCCGCCCAAATGAGCATGCCGACGGCAATGACCCAGAAAATATTGAAAAGATAGACTACCCAGTTGTTTATCGTGTTTTGAACGTCCGTTATCGAAGTGATCGGAGAGCCGGTGGTTTGGGCGGCGGCAACGGCCGGCAAAAGAGAGACGATAATGGCGACAATGGTCTTTTTCATTGGTCCTATTATACAACTTGGCGATAGTTAAAAAAACAAGCCCCGGAAAACGGGGCCTGTTTCTATTTGGCGTACTAGGACGTCGAGCCTTGAAGCAGTCTCGTCACTATCGTCTGGAGGCCGGTCGAAAGGAGAGCGATGGCCGCCGCGATAATGGCGCCGATGACGCGCTTCTTCGCCTGGCCGATCTTATCCTCATCGCCGCCGGCCGTAAGATAAAGGACGGCCGCCCAGATGAGAAAGAGGACCGTGAGTATCCAGAAGATGGTGATGATCCAGTTAATTATGCTCGTCAAGCTGCCCTGGGCCTGGCCCAAGGAAGTGATCGGCGGGGTGCCGGTGATACCGGTCACCTGGGCCAAGGTGGCAAGCGGCGTTATAACCGTCGCCGCGATGACCGCAATGCTCACTATCTTTTCGAATTTGCTCATTTTAGGTTGCGCTTTTGCTTAAGCTCGACCTTTTTATTGACTCAACAGACTTTGGATGATGGAAGTTATCCCCCAACCGATAAGAATTATAGCATAGCCGATGACCGCGTAAAGAACGGTCCTCTTTCCGATTGCGAACTTGTCTTCGTTCCCTCCGGAAAAGAGCATTTGAAAGGCCCCGATAAGGATCATGCCGACGGCGATCGGGGTCGCGATGACGAAGAGCCAGTTGACGATGGTCTTGAGGAGTCCCTCTACAGTGCTGTTCTGGCAGTTCGAACTGCCGCTCGTGCAAAGCGGGTTCAAAAGTTGAACTCCCGATGTATTGCTTTGTTCGCCGCTAAATATAAGCTGAGCTGAGGCTGGCTGGGCAACCCCGACGCCAACCAAAACGATAAGCGTCGCGAGTGTTAATACGGCCACTATACGTGCGCTTAATTCCTTCTTCATTGCCTTTATTTTAACATTTAATTTGAGCCCACGGGAAGTCGATACCGCCCGTTATTATGTGGAAGAACGTGTTTACGATGAGCCAGCCGCACAGGATGATGACGAGGCCGATAATGGCGCTCGTGATTATTTTCCTCGCATCGCCGAAGTTGCTCTCCGAGCCGAAGGCGGTCATCATCCGGAGCGCGCCGTAGACGATGAAGACGACGGCGGCGATTATGCCCAGCGGGACCGCGATGTTGTTAACGATGTTCGAGGCCACAATGACGCCGTCGCAGATCGAGCAGCCGGCCGGCGTCGAAGTGCCGGCGGTCTCGTTGCAGGTAACGCTGCCCCGTCCCGTGCCCTGCCAAATATTCAAGTTGAAGTTCGGCATCTGGGCGGCGGCCGTGGAAACAAAAGCGCCGGAGATCACGAGAAAGGCGAAAGAGATGATAAGCACCTTGGTCATTTTAGTAATTGGGTTGGGTGAGCTGGTAGATCTGGTTCTGGGCCTGGCTCAAGGCGGTCTGGACCGTCGAGCTGCCAGCGACGACGCTTTGAATGGCATCCGAAAGTATTTGGGCTTCGGAGGCGGGGTTCGCCTGATACCATGATCTGGCGATCAGCGCCTGGCGCGCGAACGGGCTGAGGACCGGATCGCTCTCATAATTATATATCACGGCGTTCAGGGCCGGCGGCTTCCCGGTCGCGGCGACGTAAGCGGCCGCGTTCTTGGTATTGGTCGTCATGTCGAGCAGGAAGGTCCAGGCCAAGGAGGCATTGCGGCTCTGCTTCGAAACGACGTAGGCCCAGTAGTTCGGGTAGGCCACCGGCGTGCCGCCTTGCGGCTGCGGCACCATCGCCGTTTCGGCGTCGATGAACTGATTTCGGGATTTGATCGCCGGCAGGGCCGATTCGTAGTCGATGATCATCGCCACATTGCCTTGGGAGAAGGCCGAAAGCGAATCTGGCATGGCGGCGTTCCAGGTATAATCCGCGGAGTTCGGCGAAGCGAACTGAGCGTAGAAATTAAGGGCATTCTGGGCGGATTGGGAATTGATGTCGAAATTGCCCGACCGGGAATCCAAAGCGACGCCGTTCTGCAGGAAAAGAAGGGCCAGAAGGTCGGAGGCGTGGTCGACATTCCCGTTCGGACCGCCGATGGCCGCGGCCGCTTGGATGAGATTGCCGGAGGCATCCTTTTTCACGAGTTGCGGCACGTATTTCACGAAATCGTTCCAAGAGTTCCAGGTCGACGGCAAAGGTACGCCGGCGGCGTCGAAAAGGGAGCGATTATAGATCAGCCCCAGGGTGTCTATCGAGAGCGGCAGCCCGTAGACCTGGTTTTGGGCGACAAGGTCCTGGGCGACGACGGGCGGGAAGAGCTGCTGCAGGTTGAGGAGCGTAAACTGGGTCGCGGGCACCGGCGCGATCTTGTTCAAATTCGCTTGGATGTCGGTCGAAGGAACCATGAAGATATCGGGACCCTCTCCGGCGGCGAGAGCGTTCAAAACGGCGGACTTGTAGGTCTGAGCGTCAGGGAAACTTTTGTAGTTGATGGTGACGTTCTTGTAGGTAGCGTTGAAACTCTGGATGGCCGCACTGTAGGCGGAAGAGGGGTCGCCGACGCCCCAGAAGTTCAGGGTCGCTTTGATATTTGCCGGATTGGCCTGCCGGTTCTGGAGGCCTGGCAGGATACCCAGAAAGACGAGGGCGAGGAGCAGGACGACGCCGCCGATGGCGGAGACGATGATGATTTGATTCTTCGAAAGCATTTTATGTCCGAAGCCCTAGAGACAGACGATGCCCACCAATCTATCCCCTTTTTCCAGGTTCATTATTTTCACTCCTTGCGTGGCGCGCGAGAGGACGCGGATATCTTTAAGGGCCGTCCGCAGGGCCTGTCCCTTCGTCGAGAAGGCCAAGACCTCCGTGACCGTATCATCGACGATATGAGCCCCGATCACGGGCCCGGTCTTTTCGGTGATCTTCGCGGTCTTAATGCCGGAGCCCCCGCGTTTTTGAACCTTGTATTCCTTAAGTTCGGTTTGCTTGGCGAAACCGTTCGCCATGACGGCGACGAGCCGCAAACCGCCCTTTGTGCCTTTCTCTAGATCTTCTTTCTTTATTATATCAAGCCCGCTTACGCCATCCCCCTTTCCGAGGCGCATGGCCCGGACGCCGGAGGCTCCCCGGCCCATGGCGCGTATATCCTTCTCTTTGAAGCGGATGGCCTGGCCCAGGGCGGACGAGATTATTATCTCGTCATTACCGCCCGAGAGGCGCACCCACCCCAAGGTATCGCCCTGGGATAGTTTGATGGCGATGATGCCGTTCCTCCGGACGTTCCCGAAATCGGAAAGCGCCGTCTTTTTTATGACGCCGTCCTTAGTGACCATGACGAGGAAATTCTTGTCGTTGCCGAGCTCCTGGGGGTAGGCGACAATGGCGCTCACCTTCTCGGTCGCCGGCATTTCGAGGAAGTTGTATATGGCCCGGCCTTTGGCCGTGCGGCTCGCGACCGGGATCTCATAGACCTTCGTCTGGAAGACCTTCCCCTGATTCGTGAAGAAAAGGATGTTGTCGTGCGTGTTCGCCGAGAGGAATTGGTATATCTGGTCCTCTTCCTTAAGATCGAATCCGATAAGACCCTTGCCGCCGCGTTTTTGGGCGCGGAATGTGTCCGGCGGCATGCGTTTGATGTAGCCGTCTTGGGTGAGCGTGATAAGCGCCTCTTCGGCGGCGATCAAATCCTCCTCCTTGAATTCTTTGAGTCCCGAAACGACGATCTTAGTCCGGCGGCCGAGAAGGTGAGCGCCATT
>JAMCRC010000036.1:5635-25749 GCA_023380415.1 Patescibacteria group bacterium
GGTGATCGCGACCATCAAAAAGTCCGGCGGCCTTCGGGGAAGTTCTTTTGGAGCAGCGCGAGATCGTCCTTGATCATCACCAATATCCTTTTGGGTTGTTTCAAAATAAGCTCGAGTTCGGCGATGAGCTTGCGTTTTTCGGCGAGCTCCTCTTCGATCTTCCGGCGCTCGAGGGCGGCCAAGGTCTGGAGGCGCATCTCGAGGATGGCGTCCGCCTGAAGGGCGGTGAACTTGAAGATCTTCATCAAGTTCGCCTTGGCGTCCTCGCGGTCCTTGGACTTTTTGATGGTCGCGATCACCTTGTCGATAGAATCGAGGGCCTTGGCCAGCCCCTCCAATATATGTTCGCGCTCCTTGGCCTTCCGGAGGTCGAACTCGGTGCGGCGGCGAATGACGATCTTGCGATGCTCGATATGGGCCGCGAGCACCTCCTTCAAAGAAAGGATCTGCGGCTGGATGCCGTCCGTGAGGGCGAGCATATTCAGATAGAAGTTCTTTTGGAGCTCGGTGTATTCGTAGAGCTGGTTCAATATCTTTTGAGGCGCGGCGTCCGTTTTGAGGTCGATGACGATCCGCAGGCCCTCGCGGTCGGATTCATCCCGGAGATCCTTGATCCCCTCGACCCGTTTTTCCGTCACGAGCTCGGCGATCTTCGTAATGAGGTCGGACTTGTTGACCTGGAACGGTATCTCGGTGACGACGATCTGGAAGGCGCCGCTCTTTCTCTCTTCTATGTCCGCCTTGGCCCGCATCGTGATCGAGCCCTTGCCGGTGGCATAGGCCTCCTCCATCGCCTTTTTGTCGTAAATTATCCCGCCGGTCGGAAAATCCGGGCCGGGAAGGAATTCCATCAGCTCTTTGACGGAAGCATCGGGGTGGTCGATAAGGTAGGCCGTCGCGTCCGCCACTTCGTTCAAATTGTGGGGCGGAATGGACGTTGTCATGCCGACGGCGATGCCCGAGGCGCCGTTCAGGAGCAAGTTGGGCAGCTTGGCCGGCAAGAATTTCGGCTCATCTCGCGTCGCATCGTAATTCGGCTGCCAGTCGACCGTTTCTTTCTCGATGTCCGTGAGCATCTCCTCGGCGATCTTCGAAAGCCGGGCTTCGGTGTAGCGCATGGCGGCCGGGCTGTCGCCGTCTATCGAGCCCCAGTTCCCTTGGCCGTCGACGAGCGGGTAGCGCAAAGAGAAATCTTGGGCCATGCGGGCCATGGCGTCATAGACGGCCAGGTCGCCGTGCGGATGGTACTTGCCGAGCACCTCGCCTACCACGTTCGCCGACTTTTTGAACTTGGCCGAATGAGTGAGGCCGGAGTCCCACATCGCCCAGAGGATGCGGCGTTGGACGGGTTTCATGCCGTCGCGCACGTCCGGCAGGGCGCGCGAAACAATGACGGACATGGCATAGTCCAAGTAGGATTCCTTGAGCTCGGCCGTTATCTCGCGGTCCTTTATATTCTCTTTTTTATCCGTTTTTTCTTCGGGCATATAGAACTATTGAGTGCTTGTCGCGTTCACCTCGAACGTATTCGTCTTTTGTATCTGTTTTTGGAAGCCCTGCCAAGCCCCGCCCACCAGGCCGCCGATATTGCCGACGCCTTTTGCGACCTCTCCCCAGACGATCGCGGCGCCCCGGCCCAGAGTCCCGAAGAACGACTGGCCGGTCGGAGCGGTCTCGCTCGCGGATGTTTCAGCGGTCGAAGTGGCGATCCCCGGAACGGCGGTGGGCAGGGTGATGTTCAAATAGAGGAGCCAAAGGACGACCACCACGACCATCAAAGCGGCAGAAGCGCCGTAGACATACCGCCGTTTGGTCCTTTCGTTGGAGCGTTGCAAGCGCTTGATAAAGTCCTTGGTTTTTATGATGGTCTCTCCCATGGATTTCCGGTCCTAGACGCTCAAGCATTTGACGGTCATGGCCTTTGGCGTCAGGTCCTTCTTTTTAAAGACGAATTTCTCCTCCGGGACGCATTTTTCCTGGCCTATTTCTTTGAGGAGCGGCTTCAGGTTTTCCGGGAATGAGACCAGGACGACGCTCGGTTCCAGCTGGCGGACGAGCTTTGCCGTCGCGCCCGCTTCCATGAACGGTTTGCCTCCCGAGGGAACGATAAGAACATCGCAGTCGGCCAAGAACTCCTGGATCTTCGACTCCGGTTCTTTGGTGATCTGTCCCAAGATGGCGAAGGTGACGCCTTCCATTTCCATTTTATAGATGGTCCGCTCGGTCCCTTTCTCGTTCCCGCCGCTCCAGCCGGTGATGTGGATGCCCTGGACCTCGTACTCCCCCTGGTGGGAAATGACGGTCGGCCCGTCCTCGGCCTCTTCGACTGGGGCCGGCATGACCGTGTTCAGGATGAGGATCGCGCCGCGGACGGAACGCTGGTTTTCGGGATCGACGAGGACGGTCGTCTCACCCGACGATATCTTGAAATAGTCGTTCCCGAGGAAATTGATGACCATAAGCTTATATATTTTATCAGTTTTTCGTGCCGGGTTCAAACGTTATACATATTAAATAAAAAGCCCGGACCGTTCCCGCTAAGCAAACCGTCTCGCAGGTCTTCAGACTCCGAGAGTCATCAGACTCGAGGAGCCGAGCGGGCATGGTTTCCGCCTTAAAAGTAGGCGGAAGAGCGAGGCCGAGAGCGAGCGCGATCCGCCGGCTGGGGCGGATCGATAGCGTGTTTGCGTGCGGAAACGGTCCGGGTCGGTGGCGGGTTGCGCTTGGACGCGCCTTCGTGTTAGATTAAACCCCGTGAATATCGCTAAAGACAACCAACCCGCGGAGGCATTGCCGATCTGGAAGAGCAATCCGGCCATTTTGCCGACCCTCCGCCAAGGAGATCTTGTTGAGGGCATGGTCCTCGAAAAGAGCCCGAAAGCGATCGTCGTCGACCTCGGCCGCTACGGCACGGGCGTCGTTTATCGCGGCGAGGTCCAGAACGCCCGCGAGATAGCCCGCGACCTAGAAGTCGGAAGCTCCGTTCACGCCAAAGTGGTGGAAGTGGACAACGACGACGGTGTCGTAGAGCTTTCGCTCTCGGAGGCGGACAAGCAGCGGGCTTGGGCGGCCGTCGCGGAGATAAAGGAGAAGGACGAGCCGGTGAAGATCAAACCGACCGGATTCAACAAGGGCGGGCTTATGGTGGACATCGAGGGTCTCCACGCCTTCCTGCCGATCTCCCAGCTTTCGGCCGAGCATTATCCCCGTACTGAATCCGCCGAACCGGGACGGGCCGCGGGCGTTCTCCAAGCGCTCGTCGGAGCCGAGCTCGAGGTCAAGATAATCGACGTGAATCCTCGCACCGGGAAGCTCATCATCTCCGAGCGGGCCGCCCAGGAGCTCAGCGCCAAAGAATTGGCCAAGAACTACGCGGTCGGTCAGGAGATCGAGGGTGTAATTTCCGGCGTCGCCGACTTCGGCGCCTTCGTTCGTTTCACCGATAATCCGGCCGTCGAGGGATTCATCCATGTTTCCGAAATAGATCATCGCATACTCGAGCATCCGAAAGAGGTCCTCAAAGTGGACGATGTCGTGCGGGCCAAGATCGTGGATATCAAGGACGGCCGCATATCCCTCTCTTTAAAGGCGCTGAAGGAAGATCCGTGGCTCAAGGCCGCCGAGCATTTCAAGGAAGGCGAGAGCGTGCACGGGACCGTCTATTCCTTCACGCAGTTCGGCGCTTTGGTGAATCTGGACCATGGGCTTCAGGGACAGCTCCCCATCACCGATTTCGGCGGCGTGGCCGAGATGAAAAAAGCTCTCACGTCAGGCGAGAAATACGCCTTCGTGGTCCAAAGCGTGAAACCGGACGACCACCGCATAATTTTGAAGTTCGGCAAATAGGCGATTTTGCTCTCCACGGCCGGCGGTTTTGCTCCCGCCGGCTTTTTGAATATAATTAACTCGCTACTATGAAAAATCTCGGCAAAAATCTTTTAGGAGCATTCACCCTCCTTGTCGTCGTCGCCTTCATCTTCTCGCTCTTCGTGAATTTCGGCTCTTCCTCGCCAAAGAACCTGGACATTTCCCAGGTGGCGGCCGACGTTGCCGCCGGCACGGTCAAGAATATCACCGTCAACGGGAACGACCTTTCTTTGACGCTCGCCGACGGAACGCAGGCCGTATCGCATAAGGAATCGGATGCCAGTCTGACAGACACATTGAAGAATTACGGCGTGACGCCGGTCGAGCTTTCCAAGGTCGACGTGACCGTCCAAAGCCAAAGCGGTTTCGACTATTGGATGGGAATACTCCTCCCCACGCTCGTTTCGGTCATCCTCATGGTCCTCATCTTCTGGTGGTTCTTCCGCCAGGCTCGGATGGGAGCGAACCAGGCCATGAGCTTCGGCAAGATAAATATCCGACTGTTTTCGGCCAATCGCGACAAGGTGACGTTCAAGGATGTCGCCGGCCTTAAGGAATCGAAAGAGGAGCTCGAGGAGGTCGTCGACTTCCTTCGCCATTCGAAGAAGTTCATCGACATCGGCGCGCGCATTCCCCGCGGCGTACTGCTTATGGGTCCGCCCGGCACGGGGAAAACGCTCCTTGCCCGGGCCGTCGCCGGCGAATCCGGCGTTCCGTTCTTCCATCTTTCGGCCTCCGAGTTCGTCGAGATGTTCGTGGGAGTGGGCGCGAGCCGCGTCCGCGACCTGTTCGCCACGGCGAAAAAAGCCGCCCCCTCCATTATATTCATCGACGAGATCGATGCCGTCGGCCGTGAACGCGGCGCTGGCTTGGGCGGCGGCCACGATGAGCGGGAGCAGACGCTGAATCAGATCCTGGTGGAAATGGACGGTTTCGACCGAGACACGAACGTGATCGTCATGGCAGCCACTAACCGGCCGGATATTTTGGACCCGGCCCTGCTTCGTCCGGGCCGTTTCGATCGGCGGGTCGTTTTGGACATTCCGGACATCAAAGACCGCGAGGAGATATTGAAGATCCATGCCAAAGGCAAGCCGCTCGATAAGACCGTCGATCTCAGGACCGTTGCCGTCAGGACGCCAGGTTTTTCGGGCGCCGACCTGGCGAATCTCATGAACGAAGCGGCCATTTTGGCGGCCCGGAACAATCGGAAGACCGTCACTCACGAGGACCTTTTGGACTCCATCGAGAAGGTAATGCTCGGTCCCGCCAGGAAGAGCCGGGTCATCTCGGACAAGGAAAAGAAAGTAACGGCCTATCACGAGGCCGGCCACGCCCTGGTTGCCGCGTCGCTCAAGGACGCCGACCCGGTCCATAAGGTCTCCATCATCAGCCGCGGCATGGCCGGCGGCTACACATTGAAGCTCCCGATCGAAGAGCGGCACCTGCGCACCCGGTCGGAGTTCTTGGCCGACCTCGCCGTCTCTTTCGGCGGTTATGCGGCGGAATCCGCGGTCTTCAAGGATGTTTCGACCGGCTCATCGAACGACATCAAGGAAGCGACCGATCTGGCTCGCCGGATGGTCACCCAGTACGGCATGAGCGACCGCCTCGGCACGCGCACGTTCGGAAA
This sequence comes from Patescibacteria group bacterium, assembly GCA_023380415.1. Classification (GTDB taxonomy): domain Bacteria; phylum Patescibacteriota; class Minisyncoccia; order UBA6257; family GWB1-50-10; genus JAMCRC01. Next base: position 11,136 of record JAMCRC010000036.1, read on the forward strand.
GAACGACGAAATGATATTCCTCGGCCGCGAACTTACGGCCGAAAAGGACTATTCCGAGGCCATCGGCACCGAAATAGACGAAGAGATCAATCGGATCATCAAGAGAACGTTCGACTTTGCGAAGAAGGCCGTCACGGCCCACCGCGATATCCTGGACAAGATCGCCGAGGCCCTCATCAAGAAAGAGACCTTGGAGCAGGAAGAGTTCGCCGCGCTTATCAAAGGATCCGGCCTGAAGTCGTCGACGGTTTGACTGGGGATGTGTTTTGACGGAAACTCTTGAGAGCGGGCCAGTAGCATAGCGGCTAATGCAACGAGCTTATACCTCGTGGATCGAAGGTTCGAGTCCTTCCTGGCCCACATTTCCGGGCGCTTAGCTCAGCGGTAGAGCGACTCGTTTACACCGAGTAGGTCCGGGGTTCGACACCTCGAGCGCCCACAATGCATTTCGGTTTGACACGTCCCCGGCCAGGGCGTAGGTTTTTATATATGCCCGAGACCTTCAATACCTCGTACGGTTTGAAAATAGAGATACCCGAGATCGTCAAAGAGATCGTCTCTTTCATGCGGGCGAAACCGGTCGCTGAGTACAAGATAATCATCGGGAGCGACTCGGAGCTCTTGGAGGACAAGTCAGCCGATTTCGTGACGGCCATCGTCGTCCACCGGGTCGGGAACGGCGGACGCTATTTCTGGCGCCGCGGGAAACTCGGCAAGTTCTATAATCTTCACGACCGCATCGTCCAGGAAGTAATGCTCTCCTTGGATACCGCAAAGGTCTTCTTCGCGACCCTGAAGACGGAGACGGCGAGGCAGGACCCGGAAAGCGCTCTGAAATGGAGCTTCGAGATCCATATCGACGCGGGCGAGAACGGGCCGACTAAGACGCTCATTCAAGAGGTGGTCGGCATGGTCCGAGCCAGCAATTTCGAGCCCAAAACGAAGCCCGAATCGTACGCGGCCTCGAACGTGGCGGACCGCTACGTTTAGAGAGAATCCCGGTGCGGATTTGAACTCCGCTGCTCCAGCCGTTACTATTAATTACCCAATCCCCATGGACAAATTAGTCATCGACATAGAGACAAAGAACACCTTCGAGGACGTCGGCGGCCGCGACGGCTTGAAAAATCTCGACGTGTCCGTCGTCGGCGTCTATTCCTACGACCAGGACAAGCTCATCGCCTTCGACGAACACCAAATGGAAGAGTTGGGAGATCTCCTCAAGCGGACCCACCTCATCGTCACTTTCGCCGGGGCACGCTTCGATATGCCCGTCCTCGAAAAATATTTCCCCTTCAATATAAATGCCATCGATCACTACGACATCCTCGAAGACGTTGAATCCCGCCTCGGCCGGCGAATAGGCCTGGACATCCTGGCCCAGGCGAATTTAGGCGTCGGAAAGACCGGTCACGGTCTCCAAGCCATCGAGTTCTACCGCCAGGGGGAGATGGAAAAGCTCAAGAGCTACTGCTTGAACGACGTGAAGATAACGAAAGACCTCTACGAGCTCATTAAAAAGCAGGGTTATCTGTGGATCCCCGAGCGCCATACTTCCCAGATGACCAAGCTCGTGCTACCGTATGAGGAAAAGGCCGCTCCCCAAAGCTTACTTTTCTGATGTTCAAATTGGGCAAGAATAAATACTTCGTCGGCGCCTTCGCCATATTGATGGCGGTCGGCCTTATGGCCGCCTACATTCCGATGCTTTTCCCCCAAGCGCCGGCGGGAAGCGCGGGTGTCGTTTCCGGAAACGCGGATGCCGTTTCGGGAGCGGCTAATCTGGGAGGCGGCGGATCGCTCAGCGGCACCGGCGTCCAAACGCTTCCGGCGGCCACGTCGACCGCAGCCACTACGACCGACAAATCGGCCAGCCTGCCGGCGAGCTTGTCAGGCCTTCAGAGCGAACAGAACTCTCTGAACAATATCGGCGACCTCTTGAACCAAAGCAATTAAGAGATCCGTCCCAAAGACCGCCTCCCCGGCGGCTTTTTTGTTCCTGGCAATCCGTCGGTTTCTAGCTTACATTTAAAAGCGATAATGAAGGACAAGGAGATACAAAATCTCATCAAGGCCGAAAAGAGAAGGCAGGAAACGGCCGTCGATCTGATCGCCTCGGAGAACTTCGTATCTAACGACGTGCTTGAGGCGCTCGGCTCGGTTTTTACGAACAAATACGCGGAAGGTTATCCCGGCGCCCGCTACTACGGCGGGAACGCGGTCGTGGACGATCTGGAGCGATTGGCCGGGAAAAGGGCCTTAAAGCTGTACCGTCTGGACCCGAAAAAATGGTCCGTGAACGTCCAGCCGTATTCCGGTTCCCCGGCAAACTTGGCCGTTCTTCACGCCCTCGTCCCGGTTGGCGGGAAGGTAATGGGCATGGACCTCAATATGGGAGGCCACCTCACGCACGGATATCGGGCGAGCGTTACTGGAAAGCTCTGGCGGCAGGCGCCTTACGGCGTGGACAAAAAGACGGAATGTATCGATTACGGTGGATTGATGAAGATCGCGAAGAAGGCGAAGCCGAAGCTCATTATCGCCGGCGGGAGCGCCTATTCGCGCGTTGTGGATTTTAAAAAGTTCAGGAAGATGGCGGATACGGTGGACGCCCTCCTCCTCATCGATATGTCGCATTTTGCCGGCCTCGTCGCCGGCGGCGCTTACCCCTCGCCGTTCCCCTACGCTGACGTAGTTATGACTACCACCCATAAAACTTTGCGGGGCCCGAGAGCGGCCATCATTTTTTCCCGCCGTACCGCTATTCCCCATTCTAAATTATCTATTCCAGATCTGATCGATAGATCAGTGTTTCCTGGCCTTCAGGGCGGGCCTCACGCGAACGCCATCGCGGCCGTGGCCGTGGCGCTCAAAGAAGCCAGCGCCCCGGCCTTCAAAAAATATGCGCAGCAGGTAGTAAGAAATGCGCGGACACTCGCCTTTGAGCTCCAAAAGCGCGGCTGGCGGATAGTGTCCGGAGGCACGGACACTCACCTTTTCCTCATGGATACCTGGGAGCGCGGCATCGGCGGCAAAGAAGCGAGCGAGCGTCTCGAGAAGGCGGGCATCATCGTGAATAAAAATATGATCCCCTACGATACGCGCAAACCTTCCGATCCGTCCGGCATCCGCATCGGCACTGCGGCCGTCACCACTCGAGGCCTAAAAGAAAAAGACATGCGGAGGTTAGCGGAAAGAATGGATAAAACCTTGAGCCGATGATGGTGGACGGTAAAAAAATCGCGGCGGATATCATCGCCGAGCTCAAAAAGCGGCCGTCGCCGGGCAAGTTTTTGGCGGCTATCTTGGTCGGCGAAAATACGGCCTCGATAAGTTTTTTGAACCAAAAGAAAAGGATCGCCGACGAACTAGGCGTAGATTTCCGCCTTCATAAGCTTCCGGAAGACATTTCCCAAAACGACCTGACCGGGGAAATAAAGATGCTCGCGGCGGATGCGAATTGCGGAGGCATCATACTTCAACTACCCCTCCCTTCCGGCCTGGACCGGGACGGGGCCATCGAATCCATCCCGCTGGAAAAGGACGTTGATGCTCTGCGTTCGGCGCTCGGGTTAACTGAAGCGCCGTCGCTCTTACCGCCCGCCGTCATGGTCGTCGAGGCCGTCATTCGAAATTCAAAATTCGAAATTCAAAATTCCAGCGTAGCTGTAGTCGGCCTGGGCTTCCTGGTCGGTCGGCCGGTCGCGAATTGGGCTAAGGGAAAGTTTAAGGATATATCCCTGCTGGACAAAGGCGATGATCTAGGCGTTTTAAAGAATGCCGATATCGTGGTCTGCGGAACGGGCGTCCCCGGCCTTATCAAGCCGGAGATGCTCAAAGAGAACGCTTTAGTGATAGATTTCGGCTACGGCCAGAAGGACGGAAAATCAGTCGGAGATTTTGTGCCGCCATCCCCCGATTCTTCATTCTCTATTCTCTATTCTCCGGTCCCCGGCGGCACCGGCCCGATACTCGTAGCCGAGCTCTTCGAGAACTTTTATAAATTAAACGCCGATCAGCGCCGATAAGCCGATCTATACGGATAACGAAAAACCGCCCCGATGGGCGGTTTTGTGTTTTCTTTCGTTTATTCTTCTTCGCCAGACGGCGTTGAGGGGCTCGATATGACAGTCTTCTTTTCCGAGGCCTCGATGGTCGCTTTCTTGATGGCCTCTAAAAGTTTCTTGTCCTCTTTGAGCTTCAAGCGTACGTTATCGAAGCCGACCCCGAGTTTTTCTTCCCCGAACGAGAAGCTCGCGCCGTTCTTCCTGACCACTTCGTATTTTATGGCGGTATTCAGAACGTCCGCTTCGTAGGAAATGCCCTCGCCGAACATAATGTCGAACTCGGCGACCTTGAAGGGCGGAGCCACCTTGTTCTTCACGACCTTCGCTTTCGCTCGGTTGCCGATCGATTCATCACCTTTCTTTATCTGGGCGATGCGCCTGATGTCGATGCGGACCGATGCATAGAACTTGAGGGCCATGCCGCCGGGAGTCGTTTCGGGGTTGCCGAACATCACTCCGATCTTCATTCTTGTTTGGTTGATGAAGATGACTATTGTGCCGCTCTTGTCCGCGATGGCCGTGAGCTTGCGGAGAGCTTGGGACATGAGCCGGGCCTGAAGTCCGACGTGCGACTGGCCCATTTCCCCTTCTATCTCGGCTCTGGGTGTGAGGGCCGCGACGGAGTCGACGACCACGATAGCGATGGAATTGGATCGGACCAGACTTTCCAATATGTTCAGCGCCTCTTCGCCGTTATCCGGCTGGGAAATGATAAGCTCCTTTACTTTAACCCCGATACGCGCCGCATATTCCGGATCGAGCGCGTGCTCAGCGTCGATGAAAGCGGCCTTGCCTCCCCGCTTTTGGGCCTCGGCCACGGCGTGGAGCGCCAAGGTCGTCTTACCGGAACTTTCGGGCCCGAATATCTCGATCACCCGGCCTTTGGGCAACCCGCCCACGCCGAGCGCGAGATCGAGCGAGAACGAACCCGAAGGAATGGTCTCCACCTTCTTTATGTGCCGGACTTCTCCAAGACGCATGACCGCCCCTTCGCCGAACCGCGACTGCAACGACTCGATGAGCGAGTCGATGCTCTCTCCTCCCGCCTTGGCCTCCTTTTTCTTATTCGTCATATTTTTAATGGGTTGTCGACGTTGTATTTATCGGTTCCGTGCTCGTTGTTTGTCTCGCGGGCGTTCCGCCGGCGCTGGTCGAACTGGGGGCGTTGTAGAAGACCTGTTTCGTCACGGTGTAGGCCTGGCCGACCAGCTTTTTGATCTCGAACGTAAGCGTATTGAATCCCGGCTGGAGGACGATCTTTTGGGAGAAGGCCCCAGATTGGTCCGGGTAGATGCTCTGGCCGTTCAAGGTCAACTGGTCCGCCGGATTCATCTTTCCTTGGACCGTGAGTTCCGGCGCCGAGACGGTGGCGGGAAGCGGTCCGAGGTCGAAGGACGGGGACCCGAAAAGGCCCGGCAGCCGCAGAATGATGTAGCCGAATACCAGAACCACGACCGCGGCGATGGCGATGGCCTTCTTGTTCAATTTTCCGGAACGAAAACGGTTTTGCGGCAGAACGTCCCCGGCCCCCGGACGCCGGATCTCGGACCGGTCCTTCAGATATTCAGACCATAATTGTTCGCCGTCCAAATTCAGGGCCTGGGCGATCTTCAAAAGATAGCCGTGGATGTACGGAGCGGCCGGAAGGTCGCCGTATTTTTCGTCTACGAGCGTGGCCAAAATATGCTCGGGGATGTCCGTGAGGTCGGAAAGGCGGGTCAAATTAACCCCTTTGGCCTTCAAGGCCTCGACGATCAGATCGGATAGATTATGCTGGGGCTCCTGGGGTTCCACGCCACTATTATACCCTACCCCAATTCCCAATACCTAATCGCGTTAATCTCGCTCAATGTCAGCGCGGCGCTTGCGCCTAATTCTCGCTGTCGTAGACCTCCCTGGGTTTGGCCCCGTCGCCGGGGCCGATGATACCCTTCTCTTCCATTATGTCCAAGAGCCGCGCCGCCCTGGCGTAGCCTACCTTGAGCCGGCGCTGCAGGAGCGAGGCCGAGGCCTTCTTTGCGGCTCTCACGGTCTCGATGGCTTCGGCGAGAAGTTCGTCGTCATCGCCGCCCTCTCCGAGCGCGTCGAGATTGATGGAGACCGAGCCGTCGTTGCCGCTTTCGATCTCCACCTCGTCGCCCTCCACCGGCTCGTTGTTGTCGCGGATGAATCCGGCCACTTTCTTTATCTCGTCCTCGGTGATGAAGGCGCCCTGGACGCGGAGCGGTTTCGATGTGTCGGCGGAAACGAAGAGGGCGTCGCCGTGGCCCAAGAGCTTTTCGGCGCCGGGCGAGTCCAGTATCGTGCGCGAATCGATCTGCGAGGCGACCTGGAGCGCGATGCGCGTCGTGATGTTGGCCTTGATGAGCCCGGTGATGACCTCGACCGAAGGCCGCTGGGTCGAGACGACGAGATGGATCCCGGTCGCGCGGGCCATTTGAGCCAAGCGGATAATGGAACTCTCGACCTCGCGGCCGAAGGAGGCCATGAGGTCCGCGAGCTCGTCGATAACGATGACGATATAGGGCATGCTCTTCCCGGTCGAATTGTAGCTTTTAATATCGCGCGAACCGGCTTCGAGAAGGACCTGGTAGCGGCGGTCCATCTCCTGAATGGCCCAGCGGAGAATGCCGATGGACTTCTTGTTCTCGGTTATGACGGGAGCAAGCAGGTGCGGGATGCCGCCGTAGATCGAGAGCTCGACGCGCTTCGGGTCGATCATGAGAAGGCGGAGCATCTCCGGCGAATTCTTATAAAGGAGCGAGATGATGAGCGAATGGATCATGATGGACTTGCCGCTTCCGGTCGCGCCGGCCACGAGCAAGTGGGGCATCTTGGCGATGTCTTTGAATATCGGTTCCCCCGAAACATTGCGGCCGATGGGGAAGGCCAACTCCCCCGCTTTCTGGAATTCGGGATAAAGGAGCAGGCTTCCGAGACGGACGACGGCCGCCGCCTTATTCGGCACTTCGATGCCGACGAGGGATTTCCCCGGAATGGGCGCCTCGATGCGGATCGGGTGGGCGGCCAAGGCCAAAGCCAGGTCCTGGTGGAGGGCCGTGATGCGCGACAGCTTCACGCCCTCGGCGGGCTTCAATGTGTATCTGGTGACCGTGGGCCCGACATTGATCTCTCCCATCTCGACGGGAATGCCGAAGCTGTCCAATGTCCGCTTGATCACGTTCGCGTTGGCCCTGAGGTCGCCGATCGTCGGCTTGTCGGTCGTCGATGAGAGAAGGTTCAGGGGCGGCGGGACGTAGTTCTTGATATGTTTGGGCGCGGCATTCAATTTCGGTACCGGCATGTCGGCCAGAACCTCCGGCTCTTTCTCCTTCCTCTTCTCCTCCTTGGCCGGTCTCGTCGGCTCTTCCGGTTCGGGCCCGGGCTCCGGTTCCTGCGGCAGGTTTATTTCCGGCAGCTCCCCTTCCTCTTCCTCGTCGCGGCGCCGAATACGCAGCGGCCGGTTCACGATGACGAGGAATGAGACGACCATCGCCGTAATGGTTATGATGAGCGAGACCGGGACGCCGAAGGGGGTCTTCAGGGCGCCGACGCCATCGCCGATCCAGCCGCCGTTCCCCGGCGAAACGATGTCGATGAATCCGAGCGCGGCCAGGATGAAAACCCCGCCGCCGATCAGGGTCGATTTGAAAAGCTTCTTCCGATCAGGAGCGAACAGGGCGAAAACGATGGTGATGGCGATGGCCGGCAGAAGGAAGTACCCCCAACCGAACAGTTTGTTGAAAAGAGAATAGAAAGCGGCGCCCCACGGTCCGGCCGCCCCCAAAGCGGCGAGGGTGAAGATGACCGCCAGGCCGGCGAAGATCACGATCCAGATGCTTTTTTTCGTGTCCGGGTGAAGGGGTGAGATCGCCTCTTCCCTTTCCTCCCTTCTCTCTTTCCGTCCCCCGTTCTTCGGCTCTGCCTTTTTCTTCTTGCGCGCCATAAGATTGTTTGCTTTTTAATTAAACAAAAAAAAGGGATAGAATACAAACAAGAAATGAACAACCCGACCCGCGTTAAAGTGGCCATGTTCGATGTCGATGGTACGCTCGCCAAAAGCAAGCAGCCGATGGACGCTTCCGGCCTCGGATTGCTCGCTGATCTGACCAGAAAAATGCCGGTTGTTATCGTCGGCGGCGGCAAAAAGGAGCTTTTTTGGCGCCAGGTCGTCCGGCCGATCGCGAAGTTCCGTCCCGATCTCGAAAATCTACGCGTCATGCCGACCAACGGCGCCTCTCTATATATATGGAACAAGCATTGGTCAAGAAAATATGAGCTGCGTTTGACCAAAGCCGAAGGGCGGCGCATCCGGGAGGCCATCAAGATCGCCTTAAAGAGGATCGGGTTCGAGTCCCCCGGGCGCCGATACGGCAATCTGATCGAGGACCGCGGCGCCCAAATAACGTTCTCCGCCCTCGGCCAGAGCGCTCCCCTTCCGGTCAAAGAAACATGGAACCGGCAAAGCGACATCCGCCCCCGCCTCCTTAAGGAGCTCCGCCGGCTTTTGCCGGACCTCGACAGCCATATCGCCGGCCTCACGTCCATCGATATCACCCGCCGCGGCATCGATAAGGGTTACGCCGTCCGTCGGGCCCAAGAACACTTCCATGTCAAAAAAAGCGACATGCTTTTCGTGGGCGATGCCATATTTCCCGGAGGCAACGATTATCCGGCCAAAAAGGCAGGCATCCCCTGTCTTAGGGTAAATGGCCCGGAAGAAACCAAGAGGATAATCCGCGGCCTCATCGGCCGCTAGGGATGTTTGACAAATTAGCATTTTTATGCTACTTTTAAAGAATTAACAATCGAATAAATGGAGGTGTCTCGTGGTAACACTATTGTCCTTGATCGGTCTTATCGTCGGAATGTTCGCCGCCGCGATCGGTTTGATCACCTTCGCCATGACCGACGTCTTCGGCGATAAGGCGCGGTATTATGCCGGCTTCGCGTCATTCTGGTCGGTCGTATTCGCCGCTCTTTGTTCGTTCTTCCTATACGATTTCGAAGTGCCGACGCATGGCATAGTGCTCATTGCGCTCATCGCTGGGGCGGCACTGGCCATGCCGATGAGCTTGAGGAAGAAGGTCAAGGGCGGCATCGAGATCGATCTGAAGTAACGATCGGTAGCTCGAGTCAATGCAGTCATCTGAAATCAGGTGACTGTTTTTATTAAATATATTTAAAAACCAAAAAACTTGGAAAACCAGTAAAACCTGGTTTATCGGATAATGCGATAAAACCTACATACGTTGTGAAACATGCATATTTACTAACTTATCAGGTTTTATTATTTAATGGTGTGATTATTTAGGCCTAAATTTGACAGAAAAGCGTGAAACATGTGAAACACTGTAAAATGTTTCACAAGCTGATAATGCGATGGTTATCGCATTATCGGGTTTTTACCAAAAAAAAGTGTTTCGCGTGAAACATTTTAATTTATAAATTTGTGCATTAAAAACTAATTCAGCGATATAAAAATTGGATAAAATTTGGGTTAAAGTATCTGCCGATAGGCAGACGCCGTCGAATGGTCACTTTCTAGCTTGCCAGATTAGTTTAAGGTAATTGCCTGATGTAAAATTAATCCAATATGACCCACAACTCAGATTTGGGTCGGGAGGGAGAAGAGTTTGCCGCCGGATACCTGAAGCGGCAGGGTTACTGGATACAAGAAAGGAACTGGAAGAGGCCGTTCGGCGAACTGGACATTGTGGCTATCGCCCCGGATAAGACGCTTGTGTTCATTGAAGTAAAAACCACTCGGCCCGGTAGTTTTGAGCCAGAAGAAGAAATGACGTCTGAGAAGATAAAAAAATTCCGGCGGGCGGCAGCGCTTTTTGCCGGGGCCAGATCGGATTTGGTGGACGACGAGCATGGTTGGCGATTGGATGCTATCGCCGTCGAAAAGCGCGGCGATGGATCTTTTGCCGTTCGCCACTACGAAAATATTTGAGAGTCGGCACTGTTATCTATTATATTGACATATAGACAATTATCATTTATAATATAAACAGAACCAATCATAAGGAGGCAGTGATGGCAATAGCCGATTTTTCGCCGACCGTAACCGTCATCTTGAGCGCGTGCGTCATTTTCTCCATCGCCCTGCATAGGAAAGGTGCGACGCGCAATCGCTGGCTGGTCCTGGCCATGGTTACGATATTCGTCGGACTTTGGTGGATGGCACTCGCAAGGGATTTGGCCACGAACGTTTTCTTCGTCCAGGTTTTGGCCGTGGCCGTTTACGGTCTGGCGGGCCTATCCATGCTCGAAGAGCATCGGCAGCCGACCATCCAGTACCTGATACTCAGCGAATGGGTACCGCCGAGCGACAATTAGCAGAGGACGATCGTTCATATAAAGCAAGTGGCCTGAAGCCGCTTGCTTTTTTGTGCCTATGCCGTTGTTGCGTTCCGCATCCGATATGTTATAATGATTGCGTACTTGACCGCTCCTTGAGGGCGGCAGTTTGTTAAAAGGTCTAATCAATCAATAAAGCTATGGATCTCAAATCATTGGCGGTCGCGGTAGATCAGATCGCGGCCGAAAAGGGGATACCGGCGGAAAAGGTCATGGGAGCCATCGAGGCCGCCATTGCCGCCGCCTACAAGCGCGAGTACCGCAAGCGGTCGGAGGTCGTTCGGGCCAAGTTCGATCCGAAGACGGGCGATATGCAATTCGCTCAGGTGAAGACGGTCGTCGACCCGTCCGAGGTTCGCATCGTGGCGGAAGGGGAGGAAGAACCGCCGGCCGCCGCGGACAGCGAGGAGCTTTTGCCCCGCTACAACGAGGACCGGCATATATTCACGGAGGAGGCGAAGAAAATAAAAAAGGATGCGAAGTCGGGCGACGAGATAGAATTCCCGCTCGAATCGCACGCCGATTTCGGGCGCATCGCCGCCCAAACGGCCAAGCAGGTCGTGCTCCAGAACCTTCGGGACGCCGAGCGCGCTTCGGTCAAGGAAGAGTTCGCCGACAAGGAAGGCGAGATCGTTTCTGGCGTCGTTCAGCGCTTCGAGCGCGGCAACGTCTACGTGAACCTTGGCCGGGCGATCGGCATAATGTTCCCGAACGAAAGCATTCCGGGCGAGCACTACCGGTTGGGCGACCGGATGCGCTTTTACGTCTTGGCCGTCCAGGATGACGCTCGGCGGCCGGGCATCGTCCTTTCGCGTTCGCATCCGAACTTCGTGAAAAAGCTCTTCGAGCTCGAGGTGCCGGAGATCGCTGACGGAACGGTCGAGATAAAAGAGATAGCCAGAGAAGCGGGGAGCCGCACCAAGATCGCCGTGGCCTCGAAGGAGGAGGGAGTAGATCCGGTCGGTTCGGCCGTCGGCCAGCGCGGTACCCGGGTCATGGCCGTTACTAACGAGCTCGGAAACGAGAAGATCGATATCATCGAATGGTCGGACGATCCCGAAAAATTCGTCGGTAACGCCATCTCGCCGGCCAAAGCCAAGCTCGTCGAAGTTCTGCCGCGGCGCGAGGCCCGCGTCCTCGTGGCCGAGGACCAATTGTCGCTCGCGATCGGCAAGGGCGGACAGAACGTCCGTCTGGCGGCCAAACTCACGGGCTGGAAGATAGACGTGCGTTCGCAGTCCAATCCGGAAGCGGTTCAAGAGGGCGGCGTCGCCGGAGCGGAGGGCGGAACGGGGGATGACGGATTGGCCGATTTCGGAGGAGAAGAATCGAAGGAGGGAAAGAAAGCGGTCGAGGAATAAGAAAATTTAATTAAAGATCCAATGAACTACCTAATATTCGGTCCTGTCGTTTTGGCGGTCCTTTACACCGCCTATCTGGGTTTCAAGTTGAAGAAGGCCCCCTCGGGCAACGAAAGAATGCTCGAGATATCGCGGGCCATAGAGTCCGGTTCGGCGGCCTATTTGAGCCGCCAGTATCGGACGGTCGCGATCATCGCGATCATCCTTCTCGCCATCATCTGGGTGGCTCTCGGGTGGCTCACGGCCATCGGCTTTTTGGTCGGAGCGGTCGCTTCGGCCGCGGCCGGTTTCATCGGTATGAACGTGGCCGTAAGGAACAATCACAAAACGGCCAAGGCGGCCGAAAGCGGACTTGGGGCGGCTTTGAAGCTGGCCTTCGATGCCGGTTCGGTCACGGGTTTCTTGGTCGTGACCCTCGGGCTTCTCGCCGTAGCCGGCTTCTATCTTTTGACGCACGACGTGAAGGGGCTGATCGGCCTCAGCTTCGGCGCCTCGCTGATCTCAATCTTCGCCCGCCTCGGCGGCGGAATATTCACCAAAGCCGCCGATGTCGGCACCGACCTCGTGGGCAAGGTGGAGGCGGGGATACCGGAGGACGATCCGCGTAACCCCGGCGTCATCGCCGACGGCGTAGGCGACAACGTCGGCGATTGCGCCGGCATGGCCGCCGACCTTTTCGAAACGTATGCCGTCACGCTTACGGCCGCCATTCTTTTGGGGGCTTTGACATTGGGCGGCGGGCAGATAGTTTTCCCGCTCGTTTTGGGAGGCGTCGCCATCGTGGCTTCCATCATCGGAACCTTCTTCGTCCGCCTGGGCAAGAGCCAGCATATCATGGGGGCGCTCTATAAGGGACTCATCGCCGCCGTCGTCTTCGCCGGCATCTTCTTCTACTTCGTCTCCAAGGCCTATTTCGGTACGGCCTATCTGCCGGCCTTCCTTGCGAGCTTGATCGGTCTTGCGGTCACCATGCTCATGGTCGTCGTCACCGATTACTACACCTCTAAGAACTATCGTCCGGTCAAATCCATCGCCGAGGCCTCCAAGTCCGGCCACGGCACGAACATCATCGTCGGTCTTGCGATCAGCATGGAATCGACGTTCATCCCGATCATCATCATCGTCCTGGGCATTCTGGGCTCTTATCTTTTGGTCGGCACCTACGGTATCGCGATCGCCGCGACGGCCATGCTTTCGGTCGCCGGCATCATCGTTTCCATCGACTCATTCGGTCCCATCACGGACAACGCCGGCGGCATCGCCGAAATGAGCGAAGCACCGGAGAACGTCCGGCAGATAACGGACGCGCTCGACGCGGTGGGCAACACAACGAAGGCCGTCACCAAGGGCTACGCCATCGCTTCGGCCGGACTTGCCGCCCTCGTGCTCTTCAGTTCCTACTCGCGCGAAGTAACGTCTCTTTTCGGGCACATCTCTTTCGATATCGAGAATCCCTACGTATTGATCGGCCTTCTCTTGGGAGCCGCCGGTCCGTACCTGTTCGGTTCCATCGCCATGAGGAGCGTCGGCGAAGCGGCCGGAACGATCGTCGAAGAGATCCGCCGACAATTCCGCGAGATCAAAGGCATTATGGACGGAACGGCCAAGCCGGATTACAAGCGGGCCGTTGACATAGTGACCAAGGCCGCCCTGCACGAAATGATCGTCCCGGCGCTTTTGCCGGTCGTATCGGTCATCGCGGTCGGATTCATCTTCGGCGCCCAGGCCTTGGGGGGCTTCCTGATGGGCGCCATCGTCTCCGGGCTTTTCGTCGCGATCTCAATGACATCGGGCGGCGCGGCCTGGGATAACGCCAAAAAGTACATCGAGTCAGGCCAGTATGGAGGCAAGCATTCCGAGGCCCACAAAGCGGCCGTGACGGGAGATACCGTCGGCGACCCTTACAAGGACACCGCCGGTCCGGCCATCAACCCGCTCATCAAGGTCATCAACATCGTGGCCTTGCTTATCATCCCGTTCCTTTAGGCGCCGGTTGGCGTGGAAGCCGGACCTCTGTAGGAAGTCCGGCTTCCTTATTTTTTGTTATCGATGTGAAAATAAAACGGCTCACTGAATTTCAGTGAGCTGTTTTTGATGAAACGATAACTCTTTGCTACTGCCGCGAGCTTGGCCAGACGGTTCGGAGAAGCCAGAAGCCGAAGCGCGACCAGGGACGGAAGAGCATGAGCTCGTAAAGAAGTATCGAACTCCGCTCGTGGGACGCGAACGTTTCCTCGGTCGCCCAGTACGCCTGACCGGGAACGTTAGCATCGTACTCCGGAACCGAGGCTATTCCTTTGAGGCGAAACGGTTTGTCCTTGAAATACAGCCTTCTCGCCGTCCGAAACGACAATTTAGTTCTCTTAATGTGCGCCGGATGATCGACAACGACGATCGTCGCCTCGCGCCCATTGGCAATATCAGCCGCGTATTTGAGCGCCTCGACCGCATTGTTGTGCGTCCGATATGATATGTTTTCGGTGTGGATATCCGTTAGAGGGTGGTACTTGTTTTTGCAGTAATTCGCCATAGCTGCCGCCTCCGTCGTCCCATTCACTCGGAACCCGCCGGAAAATACCATCGCCGTGGACTCATGGTCGTGAGGGATGCTACCAAGCAATTCCACCATCTTGTCCACTATCGCTGCGCCCATTGCCGAAGTGGTGCCATCGGCATGCAAGCCATTTCCGATACCGATTATTATTAACAACCGACACCTCCTTTGATTTGGTTTTTAATTAGCTCAAGCATATATTACAACTTATAAGTTATTACGTCAACTTATGATGATCGGCGGATTACAGCATAATTAGCCGGTGG
>JAMCRC010000037.1 GCA_023380415.1 Patescibacteria group bacterium
ACTACCCAATGCCTGATCGCGTCTCTCGACACCGTCGGCCGTGACGACGTCGCGCTCGCCGGGGGCAAAGGCGCCAAGCTGGGCGAGCTGCCGCGCGCGGGTTTCGCCGTACCACCCGGCTTCGTCGTCACCACCCACGCCTATGACCTCGCCGTCGATCACGCCGGCCTATGCGAGCGCCTTGCCACGCTCCCGAGCATCGACACCTCCGATGCCGGCGCCGTTGCCCTCGTCAGTCGGGTCATCCGGGAGGCTTTCGCCGCAACACCGGCTCCGGCCACCGTGGCCGACGCGGTGCGGATCGCCTATCGTCGACTGGGTTCGGGGCCGGTCGCCGTGCGCTCGTCGGCGACGGCGGAGGACCTGCCGGGAGCGAGCTTCGCCGGCGAGCAGGAGACCTATCTCCACATTAAGGGAGCGGAAGAGGTGGTGACGGCCGTCAGGGCGGTGATGGCCTCGCTTTTCACCGATCGGGCCATATCTTATCGCGCCGATCGCGGCTTCGACCATATGAAAGTGGCGCTCTCGGCCGGCGTTCAGAAAATGGTGCGTTCGGACCTAGGCGCTTCGGGCGTGATGTTCACCGTGGACACGGAGTCCGGATTTAAGAACGTCGTTTTGATCAACGGCTCCTGGGGCTTGGGCGAGATGATAGTCCAGGGGGAAGTGACGCCGGACGAGTTCCTGGTCTACAAGCCGAATCTCGGCGTCGGAACCCGCCTAGGCAAAAATAAAGACGCCAAGGTCCTGAAGCCGGTGATAGACCGGAAACTCGGCGTCAAAGAGAGGAAGATGATCTATTCGGTCGGCCACGGCATTAAAACTACCAAGATCGTTCCAACCTCGGACAAGGAGCGGTCGTCGTTCGTCCTCTCGGAAAAAGAGATAGTGGAATTAGCCCGCTGGGGCGCTCTTATCGAGAAGCACTATTCCGACAAGAACCATAAGTGGATGCCGATGGATATCGAATGGGCCAAGGACGGCCGCTCGCACGAACTTTACATCGTTCAGTCCCGTCCGGAGACCGTCCAGGCCGGCCGCGATTTTTCAAAGATCAAAGAATACGAGAGGAAGCCCGGCGGCAAGGTTGTCACCAAGGGATATTCCGTCGGCTCGCGGATAGCGAGCGGCAAGGCGCGGGTCATCTTGAGCGCAAAGAATATGGGCGACTTTAAGCCTGGCGAAGTACTGGTGACCGATATGACGGACCCTGATTGGGAATGGGTCATGAAGATCGCGGCGGCCATCGTGACGAACAAAGGCGGCCGGACATCCCACGCCGCGATCGTCTCGCGGGAGCTCGGCATTCCTTGCGTCGTCGGCACCGAGAACGCCACCAAGAGGGTAAGGCCCGGCGACGCCGTAACGGTGGACACCACCGGGACGGAAGGCCTGGTGCTCGAAGGCGCTCTGAAGTTCAAAGTGGAAGAGCGCGACGTGAGAAAGCTTCCGAAGCCGAAGGTCAAGGTGATGGTGAACATCGCGACGCCGGACAGCGCTTTCGAAAAATCGTTCCTGCCCGTCCAAGGCGTGGGGCTCGCCCGCGAAGAGTTCATAATCGCCGGAACGATCGGCGTCCATCCGATGGCCCTCATCAATTTCGATAAGCTCAGGGACAAGAAGCTTAAAGCGGCGATCGAAGGCAAAATGCGCGGCTGGAAGAGCCCTGCCCAGTTCTACGTTGATAAATTGGCCTACGGCATCGCGAAGATAGCGGCCGCCTTCGATCCGTACGACGTCATCGTCCGTTTCTCCGATTTCAAGACCAACGAGTACCGCGCCCTTTTGGGAGGGGATCTCTACGAACCGAAGGAAGAAAACCCCATGATCGGCTGGCGCGGCGCTTCCCGGTACTACAATCCGAATTTCTCTCCCGCTTTCGCTCTCGAGGTGAAAGCGATGAAGAAGGTCCGCGAAGAGATCGGCCTCAGGAACGTAGTGCCGATGATCCCTTTCTGCCGGACGCCGGAGGAGGGGGAGAAGGTCGTGGCCGAAATGGCCAAATACGGATTAAAACGGAGCGCTAAGACCCCTCGCTCCGCTCGGGGTGACAAAGATCTGCGGATCTTTGTCATGTGCGAGATCCCGTCCAACGTGATCTTGGCCGACCGGTTCCTCGACGTGTTCGACGGAATGTCGATCGGGTCCAACGATCTCACGCAGCTTACGGTCGGCATCGACCGTGACGGAAACGACCGCATCCGCGGCATCGCGAACGAGAACGACGAATCGGTAAAGACCCTGGTGCGCGACGTGATCCGCGCGGCCAAACGCCGGAAGAAATATATCGGCATCTGCGGCCAAGCTCCATCCGATTATCCGGAGTTCGCCGAATTCATCGCCAAGGAGGGGATAGAGAGCATGTCCTTGAACCCGGACACGGTCATCAAGACCATCCTCAAGATAGCCAAGGGACATTAATGCTCAAAAGATACCTGCCGGTGATCGTCGTTGTCGCGCTTCTCGCCGTCGTTCTTGTCGTGCGCTTTGCCGCCGGCGGCGGGGAGGATAATTGGATCTGCGATGGCGGACTATGGGTGCCGCACGGCCACCCATCGGCGCCGATGCCGGCCGAGGGCTGCGGCGGACCGGTGCCGACGAAGATAGAATTCTCTTCGAGCACGCCCCAGGCGACGTCTGCGGAGCCGGGTCGGCCGCTGGATTGCCCGCAGTACGTGAATTGCATGCCCGGACCGGACGTTTCAAGGACCTGTGTCATTCCGCCAGGATGCGAAGGGTCCACCGAGAAAGTGTACTGATAATTTAGATTGAGCGCGCCCTGGGGGTGTGGTATGCTTCATCTCGTCCAAGGCGTTTTTTCGCACTTTTAAAAGGAGGTAGTGGAATGCCCGGCGATTCTGTATTAATGATCGTTTTCGGAGCGGTCTTTTCCGTCATAGTGATCAAGCTGACGCGTTTGATATTCACTTTCGGGTTCTTTTGGATATTTGGTACGCTATTTTTTCTGGCGGATAGAGGGCGTATTCCGATCGATGTCACGGACCCGCCGTCACTAATAGTTTTCATCGCGGTCGTAACTTTTGTATCGTGCCTGGCCATGGATATGCGCCGCGCGTGGAAACATATCGCCAAAAAAGAGTCCGATCTCCCGGACTCTGCAGGTAAGCCCTCTTCATGAGGGTTTTTATTTAAAATATGGTAAAATATTTTCATGATTAAGGGAGGTAAAACCCTTTTTTATTTTAGTGATTTTAAAAGAGCCGTTATCTGGTCCAAAAGGCAATTTTTTACAAATAGCTCCAACGGATTCACTCTAATAGAGATCCTGGTCGTGATCGCATTGCTTGCCGTACTCGCAACGGCGGTCGTTCTCGTTTTGAATCCGGCCGAACTTCTTAAAGAGGGGAGGGACAGCACTCGCCTTTCCGACTTGGCTTCTTTGAATACGGCCTTAGCCTTATTTCAGGTAGACCAGTACGACCAGAATATGGGGACGGCTTCGACGACCTATATTTCCATTCCCGACACTTCGCCCACTTGCTCAGACCTCGGACTGCCGGCCTTGTCGATCGGCTGGTCTTATCATTGCGTTCCCGCCGCATCTTCCTCGGCTGTGAATGGTACTGGTTGGGTGCCAGTGAATTTCAATCTTATCTCCTCCGGCGCGCCTCTGCCGCGTTTACCGGTCGACCCGATAAACTCGACTTCGACCGGCGAGTATTACACTTACACGCCGGGCGGTTCTTTTGAGTTAACGGCGCTTATGGAATCGACCAAATATCGATCCCAGGTGAACGCAAACCCGTCCTTATTGTCATATCCTAATGTGGTGGCGATTGGTTCCGACCTCAATCTCTCGCCGATCTATAGCGATAACCCAACCACATTGCCGGTGGCCTATTGGCCTCTCGATGAAGATACGGGACGACGGCAGGCGATTCTTCCGGCAACGGGCTGACCGGTACTATTTACGGTGGTCCAACTTGGGAAAGCGGTTCCAGTTGCGTAATGGGTTCTTGTCTCTTCTTCAATCAGCCGAGCACCGAGAATATGTACGTCAATATTCCCGATAGCCCAATCCTCGATCAAACTTCGGCCATCACGGTCGTCGCTTGGTTCAATATGAGCGCTAACAAGGATTGGAGCGGGATCGTGGATAAGTTGAGCAATTCCGGGACGATCACGAGCGGCTACGCTTTAAGAGAGGCTGGGGGAAACATTATCTTTTCTATTTATACTACGGGCAATGGTGGCATAGATTTATCGGGGCCGAATGTTCTTGATGGTAAATGGCATTTGGGCGTCGGTACTTATGATGCTGCCACCCAAAAGATGTCGCTTTACCTGGATGGCCAATTAGCCGTCTCGCAGAGCGTGAGCGGTAATATTGTTCCCGGAACATATCCTTTGTATATCGGTCGGGATGGCCGTTTGGGATACGACCGCGGTTTTTACGGCAGCATCGACGATGTGCGCATCTACAATCAGGCCTTAAGCGCGGCCGAGATCCAAGCTTTGTACAATTCCCAGAAATGATTTATCCACTGCTGCCAAGAGGAAGGAACCTTACGGTTGTCAGGTCGCTTGGGTTATAATGACCGTATGAAGATAGGATTTTTCGAACTCGAAGGATGGGAGGAGGAGATCGCCCGCCAGGCGCTCCCCGGAGAAGAGCTTCTCTTCAGCAAGGAAAAGATCGACGAGGAGCACTTGCCCCAGCCGAGCGACCTTGAAGGGATCGTGGTCTTCGTCAACTCCAAGGTCACGGCGAAGGTCATCGAATCACTCCCGAAATTGAAGCTCGTGGCGACCAATTCGACCGGCTTCGACCACATCGACATCGCGTCCTGCAAGGCGAAGGGCATCAAGGTGGTCTATGTTCCCGGCTACGGCAACAATACCGTCGCCGAGTTCGCCTTCGGACTCGTCCTTAATCTGACGCGCCGCATCTATACGGCCATCGATAACATAAAGGAGCGCGATTCGTTCTCCTTGGACGGCCTGCGGGGCATCGACCTTATGGGTCGGACGCTCGGAGTCATCGGCACGGGCCGCATCGGCCGCGAGTCGATAAAGATCGGGCTCGGTTTCGGCATGAAAGTGGTGGCCTACGACGTTTTTCCGAACGAAGCGGCGGCCAAGGAAATGGGATTCGCTTACCTGCCGCTGAACGACCTTTTGGCCAGATCTGACGTGATCACTTTGCATTGTCCGCTCACGGAGGAGACCAAGCACATAGTGAACGCCGAGAACATCAAGCTCGTAAAGAAGGGCGCTTATCTCGTGAATACCGCCCGGGGCGGCCTCGTGGAGACCAAGGCGATAATCTGGGGCATCCAAAACGGAGTTCTCGCGGGAGCGGGGCTCGACGTGCTCGAGGAAGAAGGCGAGACAAAGGATGAAATGAAGTTCTTCAGCGACGAGAATCCCCATGAAGAGGTCCTCCGCAATGTCCTCCAGAACCACATTTTGATGAAAATGCCGAATGTTCTCATTACGCCCCATATGGCCTTCGACTCCGAAGAGGCCTTGAAGCGCATCTTGAACACGACTTTGGGGAACATCAGCGGCTATCTGACGAACAAGCTGGATCCGAAGAACACGCTCGATTAAATGCGCATTAAGGACGTAGTGGTTAGGGAGATATTGGACAGCCGCGGGGAAACGACGATCGAGGTCGCCATCGCGGACGACGAGCTCAGGGATTTCTACGCCCAGATCCCTTCCGGCCGGAGCCGCGGCAAGCATGAAGCGGCGGTCTTGCCGTTCCGCGACGCCGAGGCGGCCGCGGCTCGGATCGAGCGGGCGATTTCCGGCCGCGACTTCGAAAGCATCAAGGACTTAGACCGGTATTTGATAGAGATGGACGGTACGCCGCGCAAGGAACGCTTGGGCGGCAACGTCATGCTGGGCGTTTCTTTGGCCTTTGCGCGGGCCTTGGCCTTTGAGCGGAAGGAGGAATTGTGGCAGGTCCTGAACCGGGAATTTTTCGGCGGCAAAGCGGATGGCCCCTTCCGGCCGCTCATCTTTTCCAACCTGATAAACGGCGGCCGGCACGCCAGGAACGGTTTGCCGGTCCAAGAGTACATGGTCGTCGTCCGGCCGCGCGGTTCTTACGTGAAGACGGTCGGGAAACTTTTGAGGTTCTACGAGATACTGGGTGACGCATTGCGGCTCAAGACCGGGGAAGAGGAATTGCCTCTGGGCGACGAGGGCGGGTATGCGACCGCCTTCGAAGACGCTTTCGAACCGGTCCAGACGCTCGAAGACCTCATTACCGAACACTCTTTGAGCGAGCAGTTCAGCATCGCCTTGGATATCGCCGCGGACTCGCTCTACAAGGACGGGGCCTACGATTTCGGCGGCCTGAAGCTCGAGGCGGGGACCCTCCGCGAGACCTACGATGACTGGTTCGAATGGGCGCCGCATCTCATGTCGATCGAGGATCCCTTCGAAGAAGGGGCCGGCGATGATTTTGCCGCCCTTCGGCGGGACCTGGCGGGCGTGACCGGAGAAAAATGGGTCGTGGGCGACGACCTTACGGTGACAAATCCGGCGCTCATCGAGAAATATGCGGCCGCCGGAGCCGTCGATGCCGTTATAATCAAGGCCAATCAGGCGGGGACCCTTTCAGAGGCCTGTGAAGCGATGAACAAAGCATCCGCTCTGGGGTTGAAGCGCATCGTATCCCACCGGTCTGGGGAGACCGAGGATAATTTTCTGGTCCACCTGGCCCGGGCCGGCAACGCGGAAGGCGTGAAAATGGGTGCGCCCCACGAAAGCCGGGTCGGTAAATTCAATGAGTTGCTGCGCCTCGAAGGAGGAATGGTATAATATTCATATGAGCAAGAAAGCCATTATTATCGTCGCGGTCATTGTTATAGTCGCGGCCGCGCTCGTCGTTTACGCCCTATGGGGTAAGCAGGGGACGGCTCCGGCATCGTCGACCGGCAGCACCGCCACTTCGTCGGGAACTCTCGGTGGACAGATCTACGCGAACGTCGCGCCTCAGGCCGTCGTTCCGCAGAACTTGCCGCAAACGAATCCCTTCGGACAATAAACAGAATAAATATGACCATTATGGAAACATTCAAAAAGTATTCGCAGATAGCCCTTTCGGTGGCCGTCCTTGCCGCTGGCATATCGGTCTCTTATGCGCTTGTCGCTCACGCCCAAACTTCCGGCACGAACGTCGTGACGGCCGGCGGCAGCGCGACGAGCACCCTAGTTTCACCCGCCGAGCTCCAGTATCCGATCGCGGCCCTTGGCAATTGTTCCGGCGTCTCGGCTTGCCGCGATTACTGCAATAATCCGCAGAATCAATCCGCTTGTCTGGCCTTCGCGGAACAGAACCATCTGATGAACCAGAACCAGATCCAGAGGGCCCAACAGCTTCTGACCCTGATACAGAGCGGTCAGACGCCGGGCAAATGCGATTCGGCCCAAAGTTGCCGCGCCTATTGCGGCGACCCGGCCCACGCGACCGAATGTTTGAATTTCGCCGAACAGCACGGTTTTGTCGGGCAGTCCCAAGCGAACGCCATCCGGCAGAACGGGGGAAAGGGTCCGGGCGGGTGCGATTCGGCCGAGGCCTGTGCGGCCTTTTGCAACAACTCCCAGAACCAAACTGCCTGCTTGGACTTTGCCAAGCAGAACGGAATAATCTCGAACCAGGAAGCGAACGATATCCAGGAAGGAGCGGCCGGTCTCCGCATCGGCCTTCAGCAATTCCCGGGCCAGGTGGTGAGCTGTCTCAAAAACCAGCTGGGGGACAACGCCGTGGGAGAATTAGAAAGCGGACAAATAACGCCCAATGCCTCGACGAGCGCGGCCGTGAACTCCTGCTTCACTGCTTTTAAGTCCCAGATCCAAAACCGATTCCAAAATATGTTCCAAAACGCTTCGGGTACGGTTGAGGCCTGTTTGCAGGGTATCGGTTCTTCGACCATCGCCGCCTTGAAGCAAGGCGACCTTCGTGCCGTCGGCCCGCAGGTCGGCGAGCGGGTCCGCGAATGCCTGCAAGGAGATCAGAACCAAGAAATGGAGCAGAATGCCGGCTCGAGCACCAGGAATCAAGAACGGAACTTGGAACAGGAGATGAACCGGGTGATGCAAAATCTGCCTGGCGACGTCATGGGTCGGCTACAAAATCTGCCGCCCCAGGTGAAGAACTGCGTCGAGCCGTATTTGGCTATGAATCCTTCGAGCACGGACGTCAGTTCCGTCATATCCCGATGCATGCAGCAGTACGGTTCGTCGACCCGTCCGGCGGAAAACGCCTTGATGAGGCCGGCGAACGGTGATGGGGAATTGCCTTTCGGCCCGGCGGGGCCTAACCAAGGGGGCGTGCCGCCCCAGGCGCCGGATAACTCGCCGATGATGCGCGGTGGACAGGGCAATTAATTTAACGTTGATCATGAATACCAATAAATGTCTCACGGTCTCTTTGACCGCCGGAAGAATAGTGCTGGGATGGCTGATGTTCTACGCCGGGCTCACGAAGCTCATTACGCCGGGTTGGACTGCCGCTGGATTCCTTTCTGGTGCGAAGACCTTAACCGGCCTTTACGCTTGGCTTGCAACCCCAGGGCTTATCGGTATCGTTAATTTTCTGAACGCTTGGGGGCTTACGCTCCTCGGGGTCTCGCTCATCTTGGGCATTTTCGTCCGGTGGACGGCCTGGCCGGGCGTCGTGCTGATGGCTTTGTACTATTTCGCTTCGAACGCTTTACCGGCCGTACCGAACGGATTTTTGGTCGACGAGCATGTCGTCTACGCGCTCTTGCTCGTTCTCTTCTTTTACGCGGATGCGGGCAAGCATTTCGGCCTCGATGCTCTTATTTGCCGCAAGAAAGCGCCGGCAGCCGTTTGAACGCGACGTTATTAAGGACCGCCCGCGGGGGTGGTTTTTATTGCCGAGCGCAGCGAGGGATATTCAAACCGCAGTTTGAATATCCGAGCCAGCGAGGCAACGAAAGGGTTCGATACCCCGCGGCTTGCCGCGGGGAGAATGGGCGGAGCCCATTCCTCACAGCGGGACCTGTCCCGCGGTGAATACCCTTTATTTGATTTTAAGCATTCGCTCGGATAAGATTTTACAAATGACCGTTGCGGAAATTCGCAAGCGCTATCTGGATTTTTTCGCTGGGAAGGGGCACAAGATCATCCCTTCGGCCTCTTTGGTCCCCGAAAACGACCCGACCACTCTTTTCACGGGTAGCGGCATGCAGCCGATGTTGCCGTATCTTTTGGGCGACAATCACCCGGAAGGCACGCGCATCGCCGATTCGCAGAAATCTTTCCGGGCCGTGGATATCGAGGAAGTGGGTGACAACCGCCACACGACCTTCTTTGAGATGCTCGGGAACTGGTCGCTGGGAGATTATTTCAAGAAGGAACAATTGCCGTGGATATTTGAGTTTTTGACGGATGAGATCGGACTCGACCCCAGAAAATTGTACGTAACGGCCTTCATCGGCGACGAAAAAAACAGTCTACCGCGCGACACGGAATCCGTGGAGATATGGAAGAAGCTCTTTAAAGAAAAGGGAATCAACGCCAAAGAGGCGCTGATCGGCTCCGAGGCAAACGGTTATGAGCGCGGCATGCAAGATGACGAGAGAATTTTCTATTACGATTCAAAAAAGAACTGGTGGAGCCGCGCCGGCATCCCCGAGAATATGCCGACGGGGGAACCAGGCGGACCGGATTCCGAGATGTTCTATGACTTCGCGACCCCGCACGATAAAAAGTTCGGCGAAAAATGCCATCCGAACTGCGAATGCGGAAGGTTTTTGGAAATAGGAAACAGCGTTTTCATGCAGTATGTGAAAAAGCCGGATGGTTCGTTCGCTCTACTTCCGAAGCAGAATGTCGATTTCGGAGGCGGCCTTGAGCGGACTGCTATGGCGGCGGCGAACGTGCCCGATATTATCGCGGTATGCCATCGGCCGATACTCGACGCGCTAGAAAGGATGTCTGGAAAGAAATATGAAAGTAAATCGCCCGACGCCGCCTCTTTCCGCATCGTAGCCGATCACGTAAAAGCCGCCTCGTTCCTTATCGGCGATGGCGTTTTGCCGTCCAACACCGAACGCGGCTATTTCGTCCGGCGGTTACTGCGCCGCGCTATTCGCCACGCGGATAAACTGGGAGTAAAGAGCACTGCCTTTGCTGACTTGGTGGATGCCGCTCTAGAGCCATATAAAGGCGTCTATCCAGAAACGTACGCCGCACGGCAAACGATCAAAAGTGAAATAGATAATGAAGAGACTAAATTTAGAAAGACTCTACAAGAAGGACTTAGGGAATTCGAAAAACTGGTTGCGAAAATTAACTTAACAAACAGCTTTAAACTAAAAGGAGCAGCGAACGTCCCTGCTAGGATTTCAGGTAAAGAAGCCTTTGATCTTTATCAAACATATGGATTTCCACTTGAATTGATTCTGGAACTTGCCAAGGAAAAGAATGTGGCAGTCGCCGTTGAACGTTTTAATGAAGAGTTCGAGAAACACCGCGAACTTTCCCGCACTGCTTCGGCCGGCGCCTTTAAAGGCGGACTGGCCGACCATTCTGAGAGAACGACGCGTCTCCACACCGCCCACCACTTGCTTTTGAGGGCCCTCCAAACGGTTTTGGGTCCGCAGGTGAAACAGCGGGGAAGCAATATCACGAGCGAGCGTCTGCGGATGGATTTTTCTTATGATGGCAAGATGACGGACGAACAGAAAAAGGAGGCGGAGCGTCTCGTGAACGAAAAAATAGCCGAAGACCTGCCGGTCATCCATAGTGAAATGCCAAAGGAAGAGGCGGAAAAGCTCGGCGCCGAGCACGAATTCGGCCAGAAATACCCCGATCGGGTCTCGGTCTATTCCATCGGCCCGAAGAACGCCACCTCCGATACCCCTCGCTTCAAAGAAGCGTTCTCCATAGAATTCTGCGGCGGCCCGCATGTAGCGCACACGGGCGAGATAGGGAAGTTCAGGATACTGAAAGAAGAGGCCAGCTCGGCCGGCGTTCGGCGCATCCGGGCGACCATCGAATAATGATCACATGCCGAAGACGATGATCAGAAAGACAAGGAACTTTTTGAACAGAATCTTCAAGGGAAAGGAAGAAAGGTATTTGATCGTCGAGGAACGGAACGGAAGATACGCGCTGACCAGGGCGACGTTGGACGGCGAACATAAGCGGGTCGCGATAATCGAGCGAAAGACCGTCGCCAAATTGAACGATGTCCGCCGCCTTTGGCGGGAGCCGACGCGCCTGATCTTCGCCTTGAGCGGCAGTAAGGCCGCGACGGTCGAGGGGCTCGTGGCCGTCGAGCGTTCCGCGGCGGGAACGGAGATATCCGAAGCGGAACTCGAGGAACTGGTCTCGAAGGGGCTTTGGGGGTTTTTGAACCGGTATCGTCCCTGGGCCTGGAAGAAGCTCGGCGTCGCGGACGTCGACCTCGCCATGTCCGATATCCAGGTGCGGGAAGTCCTTCTCGATGGACGGAAAATATTCAACCCGGCCGGATTCGACGGCCGAATGCTCTCTTTCCGCCTGCGGGCGACCTTCGTGGCCCGGTCTGTCGTCCCACTCATCGCGCGTTTCCGTTCTTGGGGGCCGATCTCCGTCGTTGAAAGCGGAAGTGTTCTCGCCGCGTCATCGGAAGGCGGGGAATGGCTCGTTTTGCCGGAAGGGGGAACGACGCTCATTTACCGGAGCCGGAAAGAAGAAAGCGCTCTGTTCAAAGAAATCCCCTGGGATGCCGGGGCGGTCGTCCGGGCCATCCGTTCCGATCTGCTGCTCGACGAAGAGACGTTCGCCGCGCTCATCGAGCGGTACGAGGCCGGAATGGTCTCGGAAAGGATCCGGCGCCTGATCGACGCCTCTCTTCACCGGTCGCTCGAATCGCTTGCCGGGTCAGTGCATGCCGCCATCGCCCGCACCGGCGCCAAACGCCCGCTGGTCCGTTACCATTTGAATTGGCCTTTTCGGCCGCAGGTTGCTTGGAAAGACAGATTGCGCGGCGAATTGCTGCGGCTCGACGAAGAGATCGAGCGGGAGAACTTTCTCCTCGAGATAGGAGAAAAAGCCGCCGGTTTTTCGGCCTGGCGGGACCAGAGCGTCATCGCCCTCATCCTTTATTCGTACGAGTCGCCGAAGTACGGGTATCTGAATCGGGTCTTGCGGCGGCGGATGCACTGGCTCATACCGAATCTTTGAATTAAAATGAAAGGCGAAGCATAACATCATGGCATCCGATAACAAAATATTCCTCGATAAAGGCGATACCCTCCAGGTCGCCGTGGAAAAGGTGGCCGAGGCCAAAGCGGGAGGGATAGTTTTGAACATTCCGCGCGACTCGGTCTTGGGCTCGTCGGTCCACAACTTCCAGATCCTGAAGAGGGAAAGCGAGACCGCCGGCCGCGATCTTTCGATCGAGTCGGTGGACGAGCGTATCCTGGAACTGGCGGCGCTCGCGAAGATACCGGCCCGCAACCCCATCTTCAAGAGCAAGGAGCGGACCGTCACGGACATCGTCCCTAAATCGCGGGCTCGAACGGACATTGCGCCGGTCCGCCGGATCGACGAAGGGGAAGAAGAACCGATCGCGGAAGAGGAAGAAAAACCGCTCCCGCCGGCAAGATCCCGCAAGCTTTTCCGTAAAAAAGAGCGTTCCATTCCGCCCGTTCCCCGGGAAGAACCGCCGGTCGAAGAAGAACCGGTTTTGGAGATCGAGGAGGAGCCCAAGGAGGAGCCGGAGAGACCGAGAAGAAAAAAGCGGCATCGGGCCAAGTTCGCGCTGGTCTTCGCCGGCTTCTTGGTATTGATGGGCGGGGCCTACGCCATCGCCACCTATATCCTGCCGCAGGTCACCATTAACGTGACCCTGAAAAAAACGCCACTTGATTTCAACGATGCCGTTCTGGTCAGCGCTTCGACCACGGAACCGCGCTCGAGCGGCGCGTCCATCGCGCTGCCCGGCCAGCTTCTTATCGCGAAGAACAGCCTGGTAATGAATTTCCCGGCGACCGGCACCTCTAGCATTTCATCCAAGGCGACCGGAGTGCTTACCGTCTACAACGCCTATAGTTCCGAGGCCCAGGTGCTCGTGGCAACGACGCGCTTCGTCTCTCCCGACGGCCATCTTTTCCGCTCAACCGAGCGGGTGGTCGTTCCCGGCGCCAAGATATCGGGCGGCAAGCTCGTTCCATCCACGGCCTCGGTGAAGGTCGCCGCGGCCGAACCCGGTGCGGCCTATAACGTCCCGCCGAGCGACAATTGGACCATTCCCGGATTCGAAGGGACGCCGCGCTACACGAAGTTCTATGCCGATGCGGCGCAGGCCATGACGGGCGGATCGGATGGGACGACCGTTGTTGCGACGGCGGCGGACGTCGCGGCCGCCAAGACCAAGATCGAATCGGCTCTCAAGGATTCGCTCGCTAACCAGATCGGCATTTTGGGAGGGGACAAATTCAAGGTCCTGCCGGGAGCCGTGGCCTTCGCGACGACGAGCGAAAGCGTTACGTCGGTCGGTTCCGACGGCAATTTCTCGGTTCTGGTTTCGGGAGAGATGCGGGAATTGGTCTTCGACGAGGCCATGCTCAAGGACCAGGTCCTGGCGCTAGCGGGCGCGGATGCCTCTACGACCAAATTGGACTCGATCGATCTCACGTACGGCTCGACGACGCTTGCGGCCGCCCAGGGCCAGATCGCCTTCAAAATAAGCGGTAATCTGGTCTATGAGCCGGCCGTTGACGTAGCGGCCGTGAAGGGCGAGATCGCCGGCCATGACGCGGCGAGCTTAAGGTCGACCATCTTCGGCATTACCGGGTTTGAAAAGGCCAATATCGCTTTCTGGCCGTTCTGGGTGACGACCGTTCCCCAGGACCAGTCCAAAATAGAGCTGAATCTCGATTAACCCTTGACTTTAATCGAGCGTTTTCTTATGATACAACCTGTTTACTGATGGCTACGAGCGCGCCCCTTTTGAGGATCGAAGGTTCCGTCGATGAGGCCTTACCCGGACTCTTGTTCCGCGTGAAGGCCGATATCGGCGGAGAACCGAAGATAATCCTGGCCCACTTGGCCGGGAAACTGAAGATAAACCACATTCGGGTCATCCCGGGCGACCGGGTGCTCATCGAAATGGTGAGTCCTACGGACGGGCGCGGGCGGATCGTCAGAAGACTATAAAATGAAGGTTAGAGCGTCGGTGAAAAAAATCTGCGAGGGTTGCAAAACCGTCCGCCGCAAAGGACGGCTTTACGTCATTTGTTCCAAGAACCCGAAGCATAAACAGAGGCAAGGATAATTACTATGCGCGTTGCAGGCGTCAACATACCGGACAACAAGAAGCTCAATATCGCTTTGGGCTACATTTACGGCGTCGGCCGCTCGAATGCCGTCGTCGTCCTCGAGGCGATGAAGATCGACGGTTCGAAGCGCGCCAAGGACCTGACGCCCGAAGAGGTGAACAAGATCCAATCGTTCCTCGAGAAGAACTACAAAGTAGAAGGAGAGCTTAGGCAGGTCATCAAGCAGAACATCAACCGCTTGAAGGATATCAAGGCCTACCGCGGCGTCCGCCATATGCGGAAACTGCCGGTCAGGGGCCAAAGGACGAAGACCAATTCCCGCACGGTGCGCGGTAACGTGAGAAAGACGGCCGGCAGCGGCAAGCGGAAGGTCGAGTTGAAATAATCTATGGGAAAACTGAAGGTCGCACAAAAGAATAAGGACGAGGCCGTGAAGGAAGTGAAGGCCGAGGGAAAGGCGGCGCCAAAGGCGTCCGCTTCGAGCCGGCGTGTTCTCGAGGGCCGCATCTACATCCAGGCGACCTACAATAACACGATGATAACCGCGACGGATTCGTCCGGGCGGGTCGTTGCTTGGATGACCGCCGGCTCTCTCGGTTTTTCCGGCCCCAAGAAGGCAACTCCTTTCGCCGCTTCGAAGGTCGCCGAGGCCATCGCCCAGAAGATAGAGAAATCCGGACCTTCCATCGTCGAGATATACGTTCGGGGCGTGGGCAGCGGTCGAGATTCCGCCGTCCGCTCGCTTGCGGCCAAAGGCCTGCAGATCACTTCCATCAAGGACGTGACTCCGATACCGCACAACGGCCCGAAGCCGGCGAAAGTCAGGAGGGTCTAAAAATATGAAGAGTATCAAAGAAAAAAAGGAAAGGGCGCTCGGCGTTAAGCTTTTCATAAAAGCGGACCGCTGCAATTCTCCGAAATGCGTGACCGTCCGCCGGCCTTACCGTCCGGGCGTGCACGGCCAGGCCCGCCGCCGCCAGCCATCCGAATACGGGCGCGAACTCAAGGAAAAGCAGAAACTCCAGATCATCTATGGCCTCACGAACCGCCAGATGATGAATCTTTTCGGCGCCAAGTCGCCGGACGATATATTGAAGCATCTCGAGAAGCGTTTGGACCGGGTGGTCTTCCTTTTAGGCCTCGCCAAATCGACTCGCATCGCGCGCCAGCTCGTCTCGCACGGCCACATTCTCGTTAACGGCCGGAAGGTGACAATTCCCTCGTATTATGTTAAGGTGGGGGAGAAGATAGAGATTCGGCCGGAATCGCGCGGCTCCAAGCTTTTCGAGGACATCCAAGTGCGCCTCAAGCAATACACGCCGCCAGCCTGGCTTAAGCTCGATGCCCAAAATCTCAAGGGAGAATGCGTCGAGGAGCCGGTCGTGGAAGGTTCCCTGCCTTTCGACATCAATTTGGTCGGTGAATTTTACGCCCGCTAAGGCGTCAATATAAAAATGAAGTACTCACATTTAAGCGAAGAAGTAGCCGCGAAAAAGGTCTCGGAAAATGGCAACCTCGGCGTTTTCCACGTCGAAGGGCTTTACCCCGGTTACGGCACGACGATGGGCAACGCCATGCGGCGGGTGCTCCTTTCGTCGCTCCCCGGGGCGGCCATCACCCAGGTTAAGATCAAGGGCGTCGACCACGAGTTCTCGACCCTGCCGGGAATGCAGGAGGATATCGTCGAATTTACGCTTAACCTGAAGAAGGTCCGCTTCGATTTTTCCGCCGACGAGCCGCAGACCCTGAAACTGCACGTTAAAGGCGAGAAAGAAGTGACGGCGGCCGACATCGAGTCGACCACTTTTGCCCGGGTCATCAACACCGATCTCCATCTGGCCACTTTGAACAAGAAGACCGCCGATCTCGATATGGAGCTCACGGTCGAGAAAGGTTTGGGTTATGTCACCTCCGAATCGCGCAAAATGGAACGGCTTTCCGTCGGGACCGTCGTTCTCGACGCCGTTTTTTCGCCCATCGTGACCATCGCCTTCGAGGTGGAGGATATGCGCGTCGGCGATCGAACGGATTACAACCGTTTGAAGCTCCAGATAGAAACGGACGGTTCCATAACGCCCGGAGAGGCCTTCCATAAGGCGTCCAAGATATTGAAGGACCACTTCGAAAAGCTCGCGGAGGCGACCGTCGGCCAAGGCAAGGAAGAATAATCAGCGGGATATCCATCAGGTCATATGCGCCATTTGAACAAAGGTAGAAAATTTGGATTGAAGAAAGGCCCCCGGCGGTCTTTTTTAAGGATTTTGGCGAATAACCTGGTGAGCCACGAGCGGATCGTGACGACCGAGGCCCGGGCCAAGGAGATCAAGTCCGTCGTGGAGCGCTATGTGACCTACGGCAAAAAGCAGGATCTCGCCGGAATGCGCCTCTTGCTCAAGTACCTGCCGAAAGGGGCGGCCTACAAGGTTTACAACGAGATCGCTCCGCGGTATAAGGACCGCAAGGGCGGCTACCTCCGCATCGTGAAGATCGCCAAGCCGCGCAAGCACGACGCCTCGAAGATGGCCGTCATCGAATTCGTCAAATAACATGGAATACAAGATCGACGCCAAAGGGAAAAAATTGGGCCGCCTTGCTTCGCAGATATCGTTCATCCTGCAGGGCAAGAAACATCCGACCTATGACCCGCGCAAGTTGGGCGACGATTCCGTCGTCGTGAAGAACGTGCAGCTCCTCGTGCTTTCGGGCCGCAAGCCGACCCAGAAGATCTATTACCGCCACACAGGTCCTTTGGGCCATTTGAAGGAGATGAAGTTCGCCGACATCTTCGCCAAGAAACCGGAATGGGTCCTTCAGAACGCCGTTCGGACGATGCTGCCCAAGAACCGCTTGCGGGCGAAGCGGATGACCAAATTGAAGTTCGAAAAATAATATGCCTACGAAATCCGAAACAAAGACCAAAAAGCCGGCAAGCAAAGAGAAGTACGTCGAGGCCGTCGGCCGCCGCAAGACCGCCGTCGCGCGCGTCCGTCTTTGGAGCGGCCGCCCCAAGACGAGCAAAGAACCGGAGGTGATGGTGAACGATATTTCTTACATAAAGTATTTTCCCTTGAAAAAACATCAAACTGTGGCCAAAGCGCCCTTCGAAGCCCTTTCCTTAAAGGAGTATTCGGCGACCGCCATGGTCTCTGGCGGTGGCGTGAACGCCCAGGCCGAGGCCATCCGTCTCGGTCTTGCGAGGACGCTCGTCGCCTTGAACCCGCTCTGGCGCGTAAAACTCAAATCGCTAGGATATTTGAAACGCGATCCCCGCATGGTGGAGCGCAAAAAGCCAGGATTCCGCAAAGCGAGACGGCCTCAGCAGTGGCGGAAGCGTTAGCTTCCGAAACTGCTGAGAGGAAGGGGCGATGGGGAAGGGCGGGAAATAAGCCCGTCCCCAACGCGGAGCTCGCGAACCGAGGGGTTCGCGGGAGCGGCTTGCTGTATAGCGAACCGCGACTCAGCACTGGCGCAAACGTTAAGACAAAAACTCCGCGAAAGCGGAGTTTTTTCTTGCGCCACTGCTGAGAGGAAGGGGCGATGGGGAAGGGCTTGACACTGCTGGTATAATGAAAAAGTAGGACCTTACAAATCAAAAAATAGGAAAGGGACGATCATGGACAACGACGAGGTGCTGAAACACCATAAGTTCTGCAATACCTGCAATAGTTGCCCGGAGGGTGAGCTTGTAAAGAGCGCCGACGGGGAATTCATCGTTCTCAAGGACGACTTCGGCGAGTCGGTCAGGTTCACCGTTGATCAGTTCGAGGACGTATTGCGGAACGGGCACGTTCTTCTTCCGCGTTGACCGCCGGTAGCGGCATTCGTTCGGCAGGAACGCAAGTTCCTGCCTTTTTCTTTTGACTCTGGTCAATCGACGTTGTATCTTGGTATCAGAAACTAAAAAACGAGAGGTAGATCATG